>CAZGWH010000001.1:0-179808 GCA_964529325.1 uncultured bacterium
CGGAGCGAATGGATTTGAACCATCGACCCCCTGGACCCCATCCAGGTGCGCTACCGGACTACGCCACGCCCCGAAAAATGCTATTTATATTTTTGAATTGTAATTAATAAGTCTGTTAATCCAAGTTTTAACTTTTTCAATGTATTTAAATCTGCAGGGTTTGATTTAGTTTTATTATTTTTGGTCGGTTTTTTTACTGAAGAAGATTTTTTTAAATCTTTTAAATATTGTCTAGCACCTTTTATAGTAAACTTTTTTTCATGCAATAATTTTTGCACTAATTTAAAATTTTCTATATCTTTTTCTTTATATACTCGATTTCCAGCACGATTTTTATCTGGTTTTATATTTGGAAATTCAGTTTCCCAGTATCGTAATACATATTGTTTTAACTCGAGCATGTCAGCAACTTCACTGATTGAATAATAGAGTTTTGCCAAGATAATCCTATAAATTTAAACTTAAAGTAATGCTTTAAGTTACGGGCATTTTATTTATTATTCCAAGAAGAACGAATTTAATTTATAAATTTATTCGGAGGAGTAAAATCTAATCCAAACGAATCTGCTACACCTTGATGTGTTATATTTCCATGAATACAATTAAGTCCATGAAGTAGAGGTTCATTTAATTGCATTGCTTTTTTATAGCCATTATTTGCAATTTTACGAACATAAGGGAAAGTTACATTTGTTAAAGCAGTCGTTGAAGTATATGGAACAGCACCTGGCATATTTGCGACACAATAATGTACAATTTCATCAACTTCATAAATTGGATTTTCATGTGTAGTTGGTTTACAGGTTTCAACACAACCGCCTTGATCTACAGCAACATCTACAATTACAGAACCTGGTTTCATTAGACCTAACATTTTGCGAGTGACTAGATTTGGAGCTTTGGCACCAGGAATCAATACAGCACCAATTAATAAATCAGTCTTCGGAAGTATATCTAAAATATTATGTCGATTAGAGTAAATTGTAAATACATTTGCAGGCATTACATCATCCAAATATTTTAATCTATCAGGATTAACATCCATTATATTTACTTTTGCTCCAAGACCTGCTGCAATTTTTGCTGCATTTGTTCCTACAACACCACCACCAATTATTGTAATCGTTGCTGGTTCAACACCTGGAACACCACTGAGGAGCAGTCCCCTGCCCCCCATATTGGCTTCCAATGCTTTTGCACCATTTTGAATTGACATCCGACCAGCTACTTCGCTCATCGGGATCAATAAAGGTAATTGACCATTAGATAATTGAACCGTTTCATAAGCAATACCGACAGCTCCTGTATCAATAAAACTTCGTGTCAGTTTTTCATCTGCAGCAAAATGAAGATATGTGAAAATTATTTGATTTTCTCTTATCATCTCCAATTCAATTGGTTGTGGTTCTTTTACTTTCACAATCATTTCTGAACGATTAAATATTTCTTTAGCTGAATTAACAATTTCAGCTCCAGATTTTATATAATCTTCATCTAATATTCCACTACCAATACCTGCCGATTTTTGAACTAATACTTGATGCCCATTTCGAGTTAATTCTTCAACTCCAAACGGAAGCATCGATACACGATTCTCATTATTTTTTATTTCACTTGGTATTCCAACAATCAATTAAATACTCTATTTAGCGTTGTCGTTGTGGTCTTTTTGAACGACGATGGTCATTCCCACCTTTTCCACCTCTATTATTATCTTTACGAGGAGGTCTTTCAACATATCCTTCAGGCTTTTCTTTAAGATCTTTCATACTTAAATTAAACCGACCCATGTTATCAATTTCCATAAGCTTTACTTCAACCATATCGCCTAATTTCACAACATCTTCAACTTTATTAACTCTATTCCAATCCATTGCAGAAATATGAACTAAACCACTAATAGTTGGTGTAATTTCAATAAAAGCCCCAAAGTCCATAATTCTATCAACTTTACCTGTATAGGTCTCACCCACAACAGCAACCATTGAATAACTATCAACTATAGCTTTTGCTTTTTCAAGTTTCTCTTGATCCGTACCTAAAATAGTTGCTTTACCTTCATCGGTAATATCAATTTCACACTCAAAATCAGCACAAATTTGTTTGATATTTTTACCACTTGGCCCAATAAATTGTCCTATTTTATCTACAGGAATAGCAGACATTAATATTTTAGGTGCATATTTAGAAAGGTTTGGTCTTTCTTTTTCTAAACATTCGTGCATTAAATCTAAAATATGAAAACGAGCTTCTTTTGCCTGAGCAAGTGCTTCTTCTAATAAATCATACGGTAAACCATCAATTTTCAAATCCATTTGAATTGCGGTTATACCTGTCTTAGAACCAGCTACTTTAAAATCCATATCACCTAAATGATCTTCTGTTCCTAAAATATCGGTTAAGATTGCATAATTATTTGAATCTTCCAATACAAGTCCCATAGCAACACCAGCAATTGGCTCTTTCATTGGTACACCTGCATCTAACAATGAAAGTGTTCCTGCACATACTGTTGCCATTGAAGATGAGCCATTTGACTCCATTACTTCTGAAACAACTCTTAATGTATATGGAAAATCTTCTGCATCAGGAAGTGCCTTACGAATTGCTCGTTCTGCCAAATTACCATGCCCAATTTCTCGTCGAGATGTATTAAACATTCGTCTTACTTCACCCACACAATATGGTGGGAAATTATAATGCAACATGAATGGTTTATAATTTAATCCATCAAGATTATCAAGCATTTGTTCATCTCTTTTTCCACCAAGCGTTGCTACTGCAAGTGCTTGAGTTTCACCTCTTGTAAATAAGCAAGAGCCATGAACTCGTGGTAAAATTTCTGTAGATATAGCAATATCACGAACAGTTTTAGTATCACGACCATCCGCTCTAACACCTTTCAGTGTTCGCTCTCTTAAATCAGCTGTGATTGCGTCATCAATAACAGATTTAATGGTCCGTGAATCATCTGGATATTCTTCAGATAATTGTTCTACAATATTATCTTTGAAAGTGCTAATATCACCATATCTCTCAAATTTAACTTTTGGATCATTTAAAGGACTAATTTTCCCCTCTATAACTGAATTTACTTTTGAAATTAATTCTTCATTTAACTTAACTTCAGCAACAATTCGTTTTTCAATACCAACTTCAGCCACTAATTCTAACTGTAATGCAATAACTTTTTTAATTGCATCATGGCCTTTTTTAATTGCATCAATCAAATCATTTTCTGAAATAAAATCAGCTTCACCTTCAACCATTACAATCGATTCATCAGTTCCAGAAACGATTATATCCATATCGCTTTCTTCCATTACCGTTTTTGTTGGGCTGACAATATATTCACCATCGATTCGACCAACATGCACTGATGCAACAGGTCCATTCCATGGAATATCAGATATTGCTAAAGCTGCGGAAGCCCCGATTGTACCTAATACATCAGGATTATTTTCACCATCATAAGACAATACATTAATAATCACTTGAGTTTCATTATGAAATCCCTTTGGAAATAATGGTCTTAATGGTCTATCTGTAATTCGACATGCTAAAATTTCCATTTCAGACGGTCTTGCTTCTCGTTTAAAAAACCCACCCGGGATTTTACCAGCAGCATACATTTTTTCACGATACTCTACCGATAATGGGAAAAACCCTTTATCTTCTGCATCTCCTTTTGAAGCAGTAACAGTTACTAATACTACCGTTTCACCCTGTGTAACTAATACTGAACCACTTGCTTGTTTTGCTATTCGACCAACTTCTAAAGTTAATTTTTGGTCGGCAAGCTCTATTGATTTTCTTATCATTTTTTTCTCTTTTCTTCTATAGAACTATTTTCGGATTCCTAATTTACCAATTAAATCTAAATATTGTTTTGAATCCCGTTTTTTAATATAGCTCAATAATTTTCTTCGTTTTGAAACAAGTCCTAAAAGACCTCTTCGTCCTGCATGATCTTTTTTATTATCTTTAAGATGTGCAGTGATATTATTGATTCTATCTGTTAATATGGCAACTTGTACATCAGAAGCACCTGTATTTTCTGATTTACTACCATATTCTTTAATGAGTTCCTGTGTTCTTTCACTCGTAATTGACATATAAAAAATTATCTCCTATTTTTCATGTCTTGATCTTCCATTATTTTTTGGCAGATCATTTTATCTTTCCTAATTTGGTCAATTAATTTTTCTTTTGACTCAAATTTCTTTTCATCTCTGACAAATTGAATAAATTCAACTTTCAGCTCTTTACCATAAAAGTTTTGTGGTTTAATTAAAAACAAATAAACCTCTATAATCTTTGTTTTTTGTGTATCAAATGTTGGTCTTGAACCAACATTACACATTCCATAATAATGATTATTTTTACAATTTACTTTAACAAAGTAAACACCATCTTGTGGAATATGTAATAATGGGTTTTGTATATCTATGTTTGCAGTTGGAAATCCTAATGAGTTACCTCTTCCTGCACCTTTAATTACAATCCCAGTTAAAGAGTAATTTCGACCCAATAATAAATTAACTTTTTCAATTTTCTTTAATTCAATTAATCTTCGTATCCAGCTACTGCTAATTATTTTATCACCTTGATAATTAGGATCAATTTTAATAACATCAAAATTATATTTTATTTTTTGTAACATTAAAAATTCAATATTACCTTTTTTTCTAAAACCAAAGTGATGATCATGCCCAACAATAATTTCTAATGGTTTAAAATGTTGGATAATAATTTCATTTAAAAATTGACTAGCCGAAATTCTAGAAAAATCCTTATCAAATGGAATTACTAAAATATGGTCAATCCCTAATTTAGTTAAGTAATTTACTTTATCCTTAATTGTCGTAAGTATTTTCTTTGGATTTATTCCATTATAAATAACATGTTGTGGATGTGGGTCGAAAGTGATAACTACAGATTCACTATGAGTAGTTTTTCCTCTTTCAATCATTATTTCAAAAAGCGATTGATGTCCTCTATGGACACCATCAAATGTTCCTATTGTCAAAACTGTATTTTTCAGTTCTGGTAAATTGTTTAAGCTATTGTAGAAAGCCATTCATTTAAGTTCTCAATTTGTATTGAATCAGATTCAGTATAATCTCCTACTTTAGTACGAGATAATTGAGATAAATACCCACATGTATCTAATTTTTCAGCAATATCTTTTGCTAATGTACGAATATATGTCCCCTTACCGCACTCAACTTTAATTGTAATTTGATTTTTATTAAAATTAATTAATTCAATATTATAAATAAATATTTTCCGAGGCTCTCTCTCTACTTCAATTCCTTTTCGAGCCAATTTATATAATCGTATTCCATTTTTTTTTAATGCTGAAAACATAGGTGGTATTTGATAGCTTTCACCAATAAATCCATTTAAAATTGATTTTATTTTTTCTCTTGAAAATTCAGGTACAGGCAATTCATTTATCACTTTTCCTGTTATATCTAGTGAATCTGTTTCTGTTCCTAATTGAATGGTAGCAATATATTCTTTATTTAATGCCATTAACTTTTCAGATTCTTTAGTTTTTTTACCAATACATAAAACGAGCACTCCTTCAGCAAATGGATCTAAAGTTCCTGAATGCCCTACTTTATTAGGTCTAATTTGATTTTTCACTTTTTTAACAACATCAAAAGATGTCCAATCAGTTGGTTTCCAAAAGGGAACAATTAAATCTATTGGCTGAAAAATATTCTTACTCACTAATCTCTTTCATTATTCGATTTAAATTTTCAGCACTTTTCATCGAATCATCATAATAAAATTCTATATCTGGCATAAATTTAGCATACCATTTTTGAGAAATATGATATTTGAAATATTTAGTCTTTGTTTTTAATTTCTCCATTAAGGTATCAATAGATTGTGAATTATTAATAAAACTAACATATATCTTAGCAATTCGTAAATCTGATGTCATCGTAACTGAAGTTACAGTCATTAAACCAATACCATGTGGATTAAAATTACTTTGTAATAGTGGAGTAAGAATTTTTTTAATATTATCAGCAAGCCTATCTTTGCGATTAAAAGGTCTATTATTGCTATATTCTAAACTAATATTCGTTTGACCTCAACAATTTCATAAAAATTAATTAAATCACCTTCAAGGAAATTATTAAATCCATCAACAGCTATACCACATTCAAAACCTGTTTTAACTTCATTAACATCATCTTTAAATCTTTTCAAGGAAGTTAATTTACCTTCATGAATAATTTCTTTATCTCTTTCAATTCTTAATAATGCATTTCGAATAGCTTTACCCGTTTGAACATAAGAACCAGCAATTACATCTCTACGACCAACTTTAAATACATTTCTAACTTCAGCAACACCAAGTGCTTCTTCAATTTCTTCAGGTTTCAATAATCCTTCAAGTGCTAACTTAACTTCATTTACAGCATCATAAATCACACTATAATTTCGAATATCAACACCATTTTCTTTCGCAGTAAATTTAGCTTCATTTGAAACACCAACATTAAATGCAATAATAATAGCACCTGATGCTGTGGATAGTGTTACATCATTTTCAGTTACCATACCAACAGATCTATGTATAATATTTACAGCAACCTCTTTAGTTGTTAATGCCATTAACGCATCACTTAATGCTTCTATAGAACCATCAACGTCACCTTTTACAACAATATCAAGATTTTGAACTTCACCTTCACTGATTTGTTGCCCAATTTGGTCTAATGTTAAATGTTTAAATCGATGGTGTTCAGCTTCTCTTTTAAGCTGACTTCTTTGTAATGTAATTCGTCGAGCTTCTCTTTCATCTTTAATTATTACAAACCCATCACCTGCATTAGGAACAACATCAAAACCTAATATTTGGACTGGATCAGAAGGTCCAGCAGATTCAATTCTTGCACCTCTTTCATTTAATATTGCTCGTATTTTAGAATATTGTGTTCCACAAATGAAAACATCACCCTTCTTCAAAGTTCCTTTTTCAACCAATACTGTTGCAACCGCACCCAATCCTTTATCTAATCGACCTTCAATTACAGTTCCTTTTGCCGGAATATCTGCATTCGCTTTTAAATCTAACAATTCTGCTTCTAATAATAACTTATCTAATAATTCAGGAACTCCTAAACCAGTTTTAGCCGAAATCTCACAACATTGAACATTTCCACCATAATCCTCCACAACAATTTTTTGTTCTGTTAATTGCTGTTTAATTTTATCAGCATTTGATTCTGGTCTATCTACTTTGTTTATAGCAATTAAAATAGGAACTCCAGCTGCTCTTGCATGGTCAATTGCTTCAATAGTTTGTGGCATTACAGCATCATCAGCGGCAACAATTACAATTACAATATCTGTAACCTGAGCTCCTCTTGCACGCATTGCAGTAAATGCAGCATGTCCAGGAGTATCTAAAAATGTGATTTTCTTACCAGATTTTAATGTCACCTCATAAGCACCAATATGTTGAGTTATTCCACCTGCTTCCCCAGCAACTACATTTTCATCTCTTACATAATCAAGTAATGAAGTCTTACCATGGTCAACATGCCCCATTATTGTTACAACAGGTGCACGAGGTGTTGCATTTTCATCATCAATTTCTTCTGGTTCTAATTCATCTATATCTTCTGAAACATCTTCAATTGTTTCAATTTCAAAACCAAATTCATCAGCAATAAGCATCATGGGTTCCATTTCTAGGCGTTGATTAATTGTTACCATTAATCCCATGCTCATACATGCCATTATTACATCATTTACAGAAACTTCCATTGATTGTGCTAACTCGTCAACGGATGTAAACTCAGGTAAACGAATAATCTTAGAATCACCTAAGGTCTCTAATTCAACTAATTCTGTTTTTTTCTGTTTTTTAGATTTTTTCTTTAATTTTCGACCAAAAGTTGGAAGTGCAGGTTTCTTTGTTTTTTTATTCCCTGTACCTTTACCAAACCGTGTTTGATTAATTTTATCAGCAATAGAAGCAACATTAATCTTTTTAAGTTTTCTCGGTTTTGTTGGTTTCGCATCTGTAGTTTTTTTATCTTCTGCTTGCTTAGGTTTTTCTTTTTTTTCTTTAGCCTTTTTAGGCTTTCTTGCATCAATTTTTTGCTGTTTTTGCCTCTCTAATTTATCTTTTTCTTCCTTTGTAGCATATCGAACAATTCTTAGTTTGCTTTTAGGTTTTTCCTCTTCTTTAACTTTTAATTCTTTTTCAACTTTTACCTGTTCTTCAACTATTTTTAATTGTTCTTTTTCACTCTCTTCCTGTTCTTTTTTAAGAATTTCTTCATCAGCTTTCTTTTTAATATCTGAAATTCTATTTTTTTCTGATTGAATCCTATCTTTTAACGATAAAGAAATTGAATCTTTTGGTTTAGCTTTTGTTGTAGGTTTAGGAAGTGAATCTTGTTGTTTTTTATCAATACGGCGTGTATCTACAACGACCATTCTAGCCTGATCTTTTCGGAAGCGATCTATTTGTTGCCGTTCTCTAGCAAACTCATTCAAAACAAGTTCATAAGTCTCAGGTGTAATTTTCATCATTCGACTTGTGACTTTAATATCTTTGCCTTCTAAAAAAGAAATAATATCATCATGTGATATATTTAATTCTTTAGCAATTTGAAATATCTGCTTCTTCTTTACAATTTCTGTCATTTAGTTTTTACGGATTCCACTTCTTCAATATTATTTTCGGATTCATCATCTTCATTTGATTCAGGTTTAATTTCATCTAATTTTTCTAAAATTATTCCAGCAATTTTATCCACAGTTTTATCACCGAAACCATTTACAGTTAATAGTGTTTTTCTATCTGCATCTAAAAAACTATTACCTGTTGTTAGATTTAACTTTGTCAATTCTTCCAATTGAGATGGTGTAATCCCATCAATTTCATCTAAATATATTTCTGTTTTTTCACCTTCATAATCAGATTTTTTAACCGCATCAATTGAATAACCAGTAACTTCTGAAGCTAAACGAATATTTTGACCATTCCGCCCGATTGCAATTGGCAATTCATCATCTTCAAAAACAGCAACAACATAAGGCCTATCTTCATCAATATATAAATCTACTGGATTTGCAGGTGATAATGCTCTTGAAATTAATATTTCAGGTCTTTCACTATAATTTATGATATCAATTTTTTCACCATTTAATTCTCGAACAATTGCTTGAATCCTACTACCTCGCATCCCTACGCATGAACCAACCGCATCAATCCGTTTATCTGAAGAAAAAACTACAATTTTACTTCTATCACCAGGAGCCCTCGAGACATGTTTGATTTCAATAATTCCATCTTCTACTTCAGGAACTTCCATTTCAAATAATTTTTTTAAAAACTCGCTATCACTTCTTGAAAGAATAATTTCAGGTCCTTTTGAAGACCATTCAACACTTTTAATTAATGCACGAATATTATCACCTCTTCGATACCGATCATTTCCAATTTGTTGGTTACGTGGTAATTTCATTTCAATTTTATCTATATTCACAAAAAGGTTATCTCGTTGTATTTGATGAATTGTACCGAGAATAACCTCACCCACTTTTTTGAAATATTCATCATATACAGACATTTTTTCTACTTCGCGAATTTTTTGACTTAAAAATTGTTTTGCAGTATTAATTAATCTCCGTCCAAATGAGGCTGGATCAATGATATCAATATAAACATCATCAATTTCTAAATCAGGTTCAACAATTAATGCTTCTTCTAAGCTAATCTCATAAACTGGGTCAATTACTTCCCCAACAACTGTTTTTTCTTGATAAATTTCAATCTCACCTTTATCCATGTTTACAATAACACTGAAATTTTCTCTGTCTTCCCCAAATTTTTTATGGATTAATGACATGAATAACTCTTCTATAATCGTACCTAAGTTGGTCCGATCAATATTTTTTTCTCTTGCTATCGCAACAAATGCTTCAATAATGTCTTTATTGATCAAATTGAACTTCCTGTTTTAAATAGTTCCTAAAAATAAAGAAAGTGGGCAAACCACCCACTTCCTAAGCATATTAATTTAATATAAATCTTGATTTTAAATCAAGATAAGTTTACAGTGTAAAATGTTGAGAAAATGCCAATAGTTCTTCAATAATATTTTTATTTGAACTACTAATTTTATCATTATTTAATAAGCTATTTGCTAGAGATACAACCTTATTATGACTTCCTTTTGTCTGCAACGCAAACATTTCACCAATTTGAAACTTAATTTTATAATTTGTTAAATCACATGTACTTTTCGCTTTATTATAAAACTTAATGGCATCATCATATTGATTGTTAGAAAGTGCAATATCCCCACGCATCCCTAATATATTAGCGTCCAAAGCATCTATGTCAAACTTCCCTAAACTACTTAATTTAGTTTCTGCTTCATCTAGTTTTCCATTGTAAAATAGATTTGATGCAATATATAATTCAGCCATAATTCCTGCATTAATATTTGAATACTCTTCTGCAATATTTTCAAATTCAATCATTGCAAAATCTTGTAATCCATTAATATAAGAATTCTGTGCAATTCCAAAATCAGAATTTGCTGATTCATTTTTTACATTAGAAATATTATTATAATAAAAAACAACACCTAAAACAAAGGCAATTGCCAATACTCCATTCAGGATATTACTTTTTTGTTCATATACATTTTCTAAAAAACCGATTAACTTTTCTCGAATCGGATCTTGATATAGTTCTTTATCTTTACTCATTCTTGTTCCTTTTAAAATTTTCTGTGCCCTCGCCCCGAATCGAACGGGGAGCCTTTCACTTAGGAGGCGAACGCTCTATCCTATTGAGCTACGAGGGCTCAATACTTATAAAATCGTTTAAAATTTAGCTTAGAAATTTATTCTATTATTCATACTGTAACCAAATTTAATTATTAGAATATTTGATACTTAAATTAATTAAAATTCTTCACTAAAATCTCATTTCCTTTTTCATCGTATTTAATCCATTTCCCATGTTTATGGTTTGAAATATAAATACCTATTTCTTTCACTTTTTTATTACTCCAATACCAAACCCATTTTCCATGTTTTTTCCCTGATAAATATCGTTCAGTTCTAATTAAAATATGGTTTTCATTATAATAATTTGCCTTACCATGCTTTAAACCATTCAAGTATTCAATAACACATTCTAACTCACCATTTTCATAATATTCTATCCAATTTCCAGTATATCCTTTTAATAACGGATTTTGAATTTCATTTTTGAGAGTATCTTCAATTGAATTTAAAGATGAATTATTAATTTCAGAATTATTTAATATACTCATTGATTTTTCCATTGTGATAATTTCAGAAGATTTTGGTTTAAATAATTGCCATTTCATTTCATCAATTTTATTCCCATTTTCAAATAAAATGTATTTCCATACTTTTCCTTGTAAATTATAATACTCCCATTTACCATGTTTTTTATTAGATAAAAAGGAACCTTTAATTTTTAGCGAATCATTTGCCCAATACTCATAATATGGTTCTAATGTAGAAAATAATAATGAGAATAATAATAATAATAATAATTTCATTTTTATTTTAAAATATGATGTTTTTAATTATTGATTTAATCTTTTGAAATGCACTTTTACCAGACAATAGAATAAATAATCCAAATAAAACCCAAGAGAATCCATAAGAAACACCGCTTCTAATTAGCCATGTATTGTCATGCGTTTTAGTATAAATTAAAGTAAAAACTATTGGAATAATATACCCAATAAAACAACTTAAACCAAAAATTGCATAACCTATTTTTTTCTTTAATATTCAATTATTTTAGTATAATCACTTTTTGTGATTGGGATGGTTTATTTGGAATAAATTTTACAAAATAAACTCCGTTTGGCCGACCGTTAGCAGACCATTCAACTACATGTGTTTCTGCGAACTTCAAACCTTGTGCGTCATAAATGATATCTAAAGCATTCAGAGCTACTTTTCTCGTACTCATACGGTTTATAGTCTTCAATTCAATCATCATTTCATTTCACAATTTCCATGAGACATATTTTAAACTATTGCGAACTATACGAACAATACAAAGCTGAGCCTGTATGTTGAAATAGACTATTTCAATGGCATCAAGAAAGCCTTTCAATCTATAGATTAAGTAGTTCCACAATCACATTATTTACAAGGCAATGCGAGTGTTAATCGAAGGATCATGAATAGTTAAGCGGATTATTTTCAATTAAAATTTAAATTCATCGCATTATTAGAATAACCAAGTCAATCCAATTTTTAATTTAAAAAAATATTTCTTTTTTATTAATAATGAATGTCTTTATGTTACTAGTAACATACGAGTATAAATTTTAATTAAATGTAAAAAGGACGAAAATGTATTTATCTCCAAAAAAACAAAAATTTGTTAATTTTATTTTAGGATTCACTCATGCTAATGAAAGGCCACCAACATTTGTAGAAATTATGAAGGGATTAAATATTAGTTCCCTTGGTACAATCCATTGGTATGTAACTGAATTAGAAAAAGAAGGTGTTATTAAAAGAACACGAGGACATCAAGGGAAAAGAGCGCTTTCGATTTTAGAGCAAAATCTGAGAATTACTTTACCATTACTTGGTATTGTTCAAGCAGGATACCCTCTAGATGTATTTGAAGATAATGAACAAATAGAAGTCCCTCCATCTTATTTAAATGAACATAATTTCGTATTACGAGTTCGTGGTGATTCTATGATAGAAGAACATATTCAAGAAGGAGATTTTATTATAGTTAAAGAATGTAAAACGGCACAAAATGGAGAATTAGTAATTGCATATATTAATAATGAAGCGACTTTAAAACGATATTATTATAAAGAAAATCAAATTGAACTTCGCCCGTCAAATTCAAATTTTAAAATTATTTTTGTTAATCCAGAAGATGAATTTAGAATTGGTGGTACCGTTTTAAGTGTAATGCGTAATTATAAATAATTTTAGTATTAATTGAATTCACTTTAAAATATTATTTTATTACTCATTGTTTTTATATTTAATAAACAAATTAGAGAGTAATAATGAATATTTATGGTGAAAACTGCCATCGTTGTGATCAAAAAACTAGGCGAGTTAGAAAAAATAAACCCACATGTGGTCATTGTATTGCAATATTAGATTCTAGGCATGAAGAAATTAGAAATTGCCCCGTGGATAATTTTAAAATGAAAAAAGAGATTATTCAAAATATTATTTTAGATCGTTGCCCTAAATGTTCTGGTCTTTGGTTTGATAAAAATGAAATTGAAGCATTTGAGGAATTAATAAACAAAGTTTCAAATGATGCAATTATTCATAAAATAATTAAAGGTATTACACAGGGAAAATATGAAGAATAATTTTTTATGAATCTAAGAAATAATTTAAAAACTATTATATTTGGTACAGATACTCCTCTAGGAAAATTATTTGATATTATACTTATATTACTAATTTCTTTAAGTATTTTAGTTGTTCTACTAGATAGTATAGGTGAATTTAGAAATAAATATCAAAACATATTAAATATAGTTGAAGTTATATTTACATTACTTTTTACGATTGAATATATGCTTCGAATTTACTGTATTAAAAAACCATTTAATTATATTTTTAGTTTTTATGGAATAATAGATCTATTAGCAGTGTTTCCTACATATTTAAGTTTTATCTTACCCGGCACAGAAGTGTTAGTTGTAATTCGAGTATTGCGTGTATTACGAGTATTTAGGATATTAAAACTTGCTCAATACATAAATGAAGCAGACTTACTAATTAAAGCACTTATTGCAAGTAAAAGAAAAATATTTATTTTTCTATTTGTAGTAATGAATGTTGTAATTATTTTAGGATCTGTTATGTATTTAATAGAGGGTGAAAAAGCAGGATTTACAAGTATTCCTCGTAGTATATATTGGGCAATTGTCACTTTGACAACCGTTGGATATGGTGATATTTCTCCAGAAACAAACTTTGGTCAATCAATAGCTGCCTTAATAATGATTATTGGTTATTGTATTATCGCAGTGCCCACAGGAATTGTAACTTCTGAAATTAATTATGTTACATCACAGAAAAATAAAAAGGAGTGTAATAAATGTGGTGAAAAAGAATTAAAACAGACTTCCTTTTATTGCAATAATTGTGGTATCAAATTATTATGATAAAACAAAAAAGCCTCGTAAACGAGGCTTTTTAATATCATTAAGATATTTTTATGATTTAATTAGGTAAGATATTTTCAGCGATTGGGCCTTTATCACTTTCCCCCAATTCATATTCCACTGCTTGATTATCTGCAAGAGTTTTATACCCATCCATAATAATATTATTTATATGTGCAAATAAATCTTTCCCACCATCTTCTGGAGTGATAAATCCATAACCTTTTTTATTATCAAACCACTTTACTGTACCTTTTAACTTTTCTGCCAAGGCTTTTTCCTTTCGTTACATTTAATATACTAAAATAAGGGCATAATTTATTATTATTACTAATAACAATTCATATATTATTATTTTTATTTATAGTACTTTATTTTAAAAATTAAACATTAATTTTCTAAAATAATATTTATAAGTAATAATATATCCAATACATTTACTTCGATATCAAAATTCAAATCGGCTATTTCGTTAAATTCATTATTTATAATTAAATTCACAAATAATAATACATCTAAAACATTAACTTCATTATCTAAATTTATATCTCCTTCAAAACAAGAATAAACATGTATAAAATTTTCCATAGTATTTGAAGTTAATTCACCGTGTAAATCAAATATAGTTAATGTGACATCATACCAACCAATTTCATTTAATATAAAAATGGGATTTTCAGCAAATTGAACTTCTTCATTTCCAACCTCCCATTGCCACCATAAATTTACCCCAGTAGATGAGTTCAAAAATTGTACCGATTCACCTTCACAAATTAAATTGGACTCAACATTAAAAATTGGTTGAGGTTCAGGTAAAATTTCATATTTTATTTCTTCTACTTCCATTTCAACAATTACTTGAGATGTAGATCGAATCTGGATATAATAAAAATCATTAGGGTATAATAAGGAATCCAAACCATTTATGTTTTGCCAGGCTTCCCATTGAATAATACCTAAATCATCAAAATACACATTAGAAGTTCCATTTTCGGGTGGTGAAGACCTAATTATCATATCTACAAAATTACCATTTTCAGGTATTTCAATTTCTCTTTCAAAATTAGTCCAGTCAAAATATCCATTTAATGTACCCATTAATGATTCATTGGCTATTGAATTTCCGCAATTTCTATCTGAATAATAATAAGTATTAATTCTGGCATTATTAGCATTATCACCTTTAACAACACCATGTACGGTATGCTCAAACTGATTCATAATTGGCACACAATATGAAATTTCGGTGATTGCATTATTTTCATCAAAATAATTTCTAATCTGCTGTAAAGCATATTCACCATTATAAGAAATTGAATCATTTATAAATTCGGAATCATGTGGAATCATTCTCCAATAATTTATTCCAGGGTCCCAACAATCCATTGGTGGGTTATATTCAAAATCCCCCATCATTATAATTTCTCTGCCTAATCTAAATTCAAATTCACCATTATTTAAAAATTCTAAATTTTTAATACTACCAACTCGTTCTAATTCAATTGGTTTAGAAATATTATATCCAGTATTATTATTTAATAGTGAATCAGAAAGAATATAATAAACATTGGATATTTGTTCATCAGGGTTAAATAAAACTTCAGCTATTTCATTTTCATAATCTACATGAAGATATGTATCAAGCTTACGAGACTTATAAGCTAAATTATCTAAAATTCGATGAGCCAATTTTCCAGTTGCAGGTTTTGGGATATAATTTTGAATAAATACAGGTTGTATCCAATGCTTTGAAAACCCACTTTCATTTATTTCTGAATTTATAATAATCGTTTGCCAAGTTTCAGGATATCGTTGGTCAAATACAAAATTTCCCAAAGAATGAGCAATTAAATTACCATTATATAGCTCAATACCTTGTAAAACATGAGGATGATGATTTATGACCATATCAGCTCCAGCATCAATTGCAAAATGTCTAAATTCAATATTTTCTCTCGTTGGTTCTGTGAAAAATGGATTATATAGTTCATCCTCTCCATAATAGAATCGAGGTTCTAAAGAATATTCAGCTCCTGAATGAGTTTCTAATATAATTATATCACTTATTGAATCAATATTTTCTATTTGTCTACTAACATTATTTTCATTCATTTTATAAAAACCAGGTTTATTATATCCAGAATCTAAATATGGTTGTTCATTATATTCTCTACCATCAATATTACTACTACCAATAATAGCAATATTTACACCTGATTTATTGATAAATACTGGTGACATTGCTTCATATTCATTTAATCCTGCACCAAAATATTTTATCTCAACAGAATCCAATTGATTTTGTGTTTCCAACATCCCATCGACCATATAATCTAAAAAATGATTATTCGCCAATGATACTACATCTATACCTGCATAATCCAAAGCAGAGATAGTTTCTGCCTTTGAATAAAATACAATAGATTTCGTTGGATGTGGATTCTCAGGAAAATCAGTTATAGGTGTTTCTAAGTTTGCAATAGAAATATCTGCAATATCACCAAAATATGGATTTATATATTCAAATAAATATTCAGAGCCACAAGTTGGTATTATACCATCATTACAATTTTCATCATTTGTTGGTGCAGATATACAATTATATCTTCTACCCATCATAACATCACCAACAAAATTCATCTTAATTGGAAATGTAGATTCTCCTATATCTAAATGTACTGGGATTAAAGCGTATCCTAATAATCCTGTAGGATCTTTTACAATTAATGTCACACTATACAGATGGTCATCTTCTGTTAAATATGTATGTTGAGGATTTGAAATGGTGTCAGTTGAACCATCACCAAAACTCCAATAATAAATTATGCTATCTAAATCAGAATCAACGTCAACTACTTCTGAGTAAAATTGATAAGTTTGCGTCAATCTTCCAAATTCATCCACTTCTGAAATTACTTCTTCATCTATTGAAATCGCAACGAGAGGTGCAATAGGCAAATCTTCAGAAATATCAATTATATTATCAAAATAAATACTATCAGAAAACCATCCATCAGCATCATTTACATAAAACAACTTATTAATAATAGGTTCATAATTAAATCGATCAAACCAATCAATTCCAATCGGCAATACAACCTCTGCCCAATTATTTAATGTAAAATACCCTTGATAATAATTTTCAAAAAATTCTATATCTACCGATTGTGTCCCCCATATTGAATAATAAATTCTATTTCCAACAGTATCTTCAAATCCAATTGCTTGAATTTCTGAATTTAGATTATTTCCAATTAAAGATGAATACATATCCAAACTCCAAACAGATTGAGTGCTTACTTGAATTGAATCTAAAAGTTGGTCTTTCCATGTATTACCAAATAATACTAGCGAATATTGGGATAATGAATCGGGAGTAAATTCTGAAATAACCCATTCATTAACATCAACATCATCTTCTCCATGAGAAATTAAATCTATAAACCCATTTTCAAAATCTTCTATAATTTCAGACCGAAGAATTGAGGAATTATTTATAAACTGAAATAAAACAGCTCTATTTATATTGTTCATTTCCTTTAGTTGTGTTTCAACATTTAGATTTACTGCAAATAAACTAGTAAATAAAACTACAAATAAGTAATTTAATTTGTTAATCATAAAAAGAATTTACTCTGTTTTATAAATTAATTACACCTAAAGGAAAATATAAAATTGTAACTAATATTTTTAAATAATACAATTAATTCTACTTGTTGAAAGGATTCATATTATTTTAAATTTCTATCAATTATTTTTCAAAGGAATTCTTCAATGAAAGCATTATATTTAATCTTTTCAATTACTATTGCCTTTTCAAATCAGGTGAAAAATCAAAATCCCCATCTAAAACATTTTAATATTATAAGTGGTCAATTAAAAAAAATCACCAATAACCCAGAATATTTAATAAGGGAATACCTCTCTAATAATAAATTTCAATCAGGATATACAAATGAAATTGATTTTAAATTAAAAACAATTAATGAAGATAAAAATAATACTACACATTTAATTTTTCAACAATACTATTTAAATATCCCCGTTTTTGGAAAAACTATAAGAGCTCATATAAATAAAAATAATCAATTATCATCAATTTCATCAAATATCGAGCAATTTAATATTCATATTCAACCAACTATACCAATTAAAGAGGCAATGAATAAAATAAAACTTATCAAAAAAATTAACCGAAAATCATACATAAAATATAATCAATTGTATATTTATTTAAAAGAGAACAAACCATATTTAATTTATTCATTTGAATATGTTAATTTTGAAAATCCATATAAATATTTTATTGATGCACATTCAGGTGAAATTATTTTGGAGTTCCCACTTTCATTTCAAGATGGACCAACAACAGGAAGTGGTATAAATTTAATGAATCAAAATATTGAAGAATTACAAGTTTATGAAGGAAATTCATATAATCCAATTGGAAATCAATCGACCCCATATTTGATTTGTGAAGAATATTGTTGGGATTATGGTGATTGTGATGGTGAAAATTATAATGATTGTGTAATTGCACCACAACAAGGGGATTGTTCTAATGGTTTTTTGACCGATTGTAATGGTGAATGTTTTAGTGAATGGTATATGCAATTTCCTGGCGTAGGGAATGGGTTTTGTAATGACCCCTGGATTGCATTTAATGACTCTACAATTGCGACGGGTAGCTACAATTTGGTAGATGAAAGCAACTCTGAATTAGGTACAATTTATACTTTAAATAGTTATGGAGGATTTTATGAAAATATTTCATTGGTAAACAGTGAAACCTCAATTTTTAACAATAATGATAATAGCCTTTCACACCATTCAGGTGTAAGCGCTCATGATTATCAACGAAAAACTCTCGATTATTTTTGGAACTACCATAATTATGCAGGAATAGATGGAAATGGTAAGCGAACAATTTCAGTTGTTAATTATTTTTCAAACTCAAGTATTAGTCAAAACAACGCATTTTATAATGCATCACTAGATATTTTAACTTATGGATATGGTTCTGCAAGTTATCGACCATTTTGTGCGGGACTTGATGTTGTGACTCATGAATTTAGTCACGGCTATACAGCACATACATCGGGTTTAATTTATAGAAATCAAGCCGGGGCATTAAATGAATCAATGTCTGATGTATTTGGTTATTTAGTTGAAGCTGTTTATCAAGATGGTGGTGACTGGTTACAAGCAGAAGATGTTCATGTTAATGGTGCAGGAAGAAGTTTTAATAACCCTCCTCAATTTGGGCAACCAGACCACAGAGATCATAATTATTTTGTACAATACAATCCTAACCCTCAATGGAACAATGATTTTGGAGGTGTACATACAAATTCAGGGATAACAAACAAATTACTCTATTTAACAATTCAAGGTGATATACATTATAATATTGCCGTACCACCATTTGAAGAAGATATAGTCCAATCTCGAATTATTGCAGGAAATATATGGTTCGCTTGGAATACATACTATCTAGACATAGAAGATGATTTTCAAATATCAAGAGATAAAATGCTTCAAGTTGTACAAGATATTTATCCTGGAAGATTAGATTATTTACAAACAGTTATAAATGGATGGGCATCACTTGGATGGGGAACTGAAATTGTATCTGGAGACTTTAATGAAGATTTAATTGTGAATATTCAAGATGTAATTATATTGATAAATATTATTTTAGGTAACTTCATACCAACTGAACATCAACAGTTGTTTGGTGATTTAAATCAAGATGGATTATTAAATATTCAAGATATACTTGAAATTGTTGTTATCATTATGGATTGATTAAATTTATTTAATTGTTCTAAAAATATATTTAGTAACCCTTTGTAATTTATTCTGTCCAATTATTTATTAAATTCGTCAATTTCAATAATTATTTATAGGCATTTAAATGAATTCATTTAATTTAAACACAATTTGTAAAAATTTAAAAACGAAAGCTGACTGGTTTAGTTTGCGTGAAGTTTTTGAATCTACAAATACACATGTTGCAAGAGATGGTAATCCTGAGGCCAATCATACAAACTCAACCCATGGAGTTATGATTGAAATATTAATTTATGGACAGTTTGGTTATTCAGCAACGAATGAATTAACATTACAAGGTATACAAAACGCTATTGAAAAAGCTGAGTTCTTTGCACTTAACGCTTCAAAATATTCACTTGTTAAATTTGACCCAAGTGTTCGTCCAACAAATAGTGGGAAATATAAGTCCAACGCTAAAAATAATATAAATGATATTTCA
The DNA here is from genome assembly GCA_964529325.1 of uncultured bacterium. GTDB lineage: Bacteria > Fidelibacterota > Marinisomatia > SCGC-AAA003-L08. The sequence goes on from CAZGWH010000001.1 coordinate 20,476, forward strand.
ATCCCTGAAATAAATAATTTATTAGTATCATCAAATCAATATTTAAAACATTCTGACCGCATTATTTGTACAACAGGATTTGCAATGATCGTGGATTCAAAACATAAGTATACCTGCAGTAATGGTAGTAATATAGAACAAGATTTTCAATTTATTTCCTTAGATTTTTCTGCAACGGGACAGCATAATGGAATTATTCAAAAAAGAACTGACCATGGAATGCTTGCAAGAAGTTATCAAATAGGTACAGAATTTATATTGGATACAAATATTAAAGAAAGATGCAAAAAAATTGGTAAACAAGCTGATGAATTATTATTTGCTGAAGAATGTCCAACAGGAGAGATGGATTTGGTTTTAGCTCCGGATCAAATGATGCTTCAAATCCATGAATCTGTAGGCCACCCATTAGAAGTAGATAGAATACTTGGAGATGAACGGAATTATGCCGGTTGGAGTTTTATTAGGATGGATGATTTCAATAATCTTCAATATGGTTCTAATTTAATGAATATCACATTTGACCCAATGGTAAATCAACAATTTGCTTCTTATAAATTTGATGATAGTGGGTTAGAAGCTAAAAAAGATTACATTATAAAAGATGGTGTATTAATTAAAGGATTAGGTGGAACTGAAAGTCAATTCAGGTCTAAGTTAGATGGGGTTGCAAATTTCAGGTCATCTTCGTGGAATCGACCCCCAATCGATAGAATGGCAAATTTAAATTTAGAACCTGGTAATTCAACCTTTAATGAAATTATTTCGAATATTGAAAATGGGGTTTATATGGAATCAAATAAATCATGGTCAATTGATGACTACCGAAATAAATTTCAATTTGGATGTGAATATGGTAAATTAATTGAAAATGGAGTGATAACAAAAACATTACGAAATCCTAATTATCGAGGAATTACAACACCATTTTGGAATAAGCTTAAAAGTGTTGGCGATGAATCAACATTTAAAATATATGGCACACCTTATTGCGGAAAAGGTGAACCTAATCAAATAATAAGAGTTGGACATGCCTCTCCAGTTTGCCATTTTGAAAATATTGATGTTTTTGGAGGAAATTAAAATGGAAACATTATGTAGAGAACTTTCAAAAAATACGTTTCAATTACTCAAAAAAAATGAGCATTTATCAATTTCATTTAGTGGAGAAAATAGTAATTTTATCCGTGTAAATGAATCGAAAGTCAGGCAAATTTCAACTGTCATTAATGGTGAAATTGAAATTGAATTAATTATTGGTCAGAAAAAAACAGTTCATGGATTTACATTAACATCAAATAATATAACCAATTTAATTAAAGTAGAATCAGAATTATATAAAATGAGAGCATATATAAATGAATTACCAAATGATCCATTTATTGTGTTGCCAAAAGAAGGTGAATCAAGTAAAAAAATAATAAAAGGTAACCTCATAAACGACGATGAAATTTTAGACTCAATTCTCCCTCCGCTTTCAAAAGTCGATTCCTCAGGAATTTGGGCATCAGGAATAATTTTTAAAGGATTTGCAAGTTGCAAAGGGGTTTTTCATTGGTTTGAAACTGAAAATTATTCTTTTGATTTTTCACTTATTACCAAAGATGAAAAAATGGTAAAAGAGACTTATACAGGAAATTATTGGAATCAAAAAGATTATAATCTATTTATTGAAAATGCAATTCTAAAATTTAATTCAATGGAAAAGAAAAATATAAAGCTAAAACCTGGAAAATATAAAACCTACATTGCTCCTGCTGGAATTTCAGATTTAATAAATATGTTTAGCTGGGGGGGTATTAGTGAAAGTGCAATTAGGCAAGGAGGGAGCGCATTTTGTAAAATGAGAAATGAAAACATATCCCTAAACCCTCAATTTAATTTAATAGAAGATTTTAATTTAGGATTGAATGCACGGTTCAATAATTATGGTGAACTATCTCCAGATAAGTTAAATATAATTTCTTCAGGAAAACTAATAAATACACTTATTTCATCTCGTACAGCAATAGAATATAATTTAGAAAGCAATAAAGCTGAAATAAATGAAGGACTTAGAACTCCCGTAATTGCTCCTGGGAATTTGAATGAAAATGATATTCTAAAAGAAATTGGAACGGGGATTTATTTATCTAACCTCCATTATTTAAATTGGAGTGATCAACCCAATGGTAGAATAACAGGAATGACTCGATACGCATCATTTTGGGTTGAAAATGGAGAAATAATATCTCCAATTGAACAAATGAGGTTTGATGATAGTTTTTATAATTTCTTTGGAAACAACTTATCACATATTTCAAAAAAAACGCAAATAATCCCAGATGTTTCAACTTATAATGCTCGTTCATTAGGGGGAGTAAAATGTCCTGGGATGATTATTGATAATTTTAAGCTTACGCTATAATGTTTATGGATCCCTCTCAACGAATTAATAAATTGATATTATTTCTTTTTATTATACTATCATCCCTTCCCGCTGGGGTTATATCAAAACATTATTTAGGTGCTCGATTAAATATAGATAATAATGAAGCAACATTTATTGATAAAATTGAATGTGAAGCAAATCCACATTGGACATTTAATCTTTCATCTGAATTAACAATTTCAGCAATTTTAATAAATGATAAAATACGGAAATTCACTAAATTAATTTCAGGACCTTCACAAACTCAGTATAAAATACATCGAAATTTTTGGGAACCAAAAGATGCCTTAATCTATATTGAATATTATTCAAATCAATCGGATATTTTTCATGAGATAATACCAAATCAACTCGTACAATTAAAAGCGAGCGAATATTTTTATCCAACAGGAAATGAATTTACATCTCAATTTGAATTTCATTTGCAAATACCATCTGATTGGAAATTAATTAGTGACGGTAATGTTATGAAGATAAAAAATAAACAAAATAGCTATAAAATTTTATCACCAAAAAAGATTACTCAATTAAATTTATTCTTTTTAAAAGATTATCAGGAAACACCACAATTAAATAAGTTATTACTTACACTATTTTCCAATAATTTAGCTAATCAAGTAAAAGAAGAAATTATAAATAATTTTTTTACAGCACTTCAGATAGCTGAAGATTTATTAGGCCCATTCCCATTCCCTAAATTTGATATTGTGCTCAGTGAGTATGAATTTGAATCAAATTCAATTATTTTTATAAATCCATTGGAATTAAAGGCTGAACTAAATAATTTACCCGTAAAAATATTAAATCAATATTATAGATATTATTTATTTCCGACAGAATTATCTAACCTAAATTGGATTGAAGCAATTCAAATTTATTTATTAGATTATCTGCCAACATTATATAAAAATCCAATTTCTGCACAATTATTTAGAAAAGAAATACTAAATTCAAATTCTAAATCAATAACTTCAAATATCTTTAATGATACTTTGCAAACCGAAATAGATAAATATGAAATTCAAAACTATTTATTTCTTTTATTCACATTAGAAAAACAAATAGGGAAAGAAAATTTAATAAATAAACTACAATTATCTATTGAAAAATTTGCTTTCAATAAAGTAGATAAAACAAAATATTTCACTTTTCTATTTGATGAATTATTTAATGATATGGATTTTTATTTAACTGAGAGATCATCTTTTCAATTCGAAATTCCAACTATTGAAATTGTAGAATCAGAACAAATAATCTCATTATTACAACCAAACAAAGTATTGCCCATGTTATTACCAATCACCTATTATTTTAATAATAAATCTAAATTAGATAGCACTTTATATACAAAATCATTTAAAACCACTCTTGCAAATAAAATAGATTCAAGTTTAATTAAAATAGAAATTGATCCATCGTATCAAATATTTCGTTCATTGAATGAAACAGAAATTGATACAAAAATTAAAGATATCTTTAATTATCCAATTTTGCAAGTCTCAGTCTCAAATCAAATTTCAAATCAAACCCATATCCATAAATTAATTTTGGATGTTTTTCAAAATCAAAATATTATATTCACTAAATTTGATGAATTGAACTCAAATTTACCTTCTATTATTATTGGAGACTTGCCAAATGAATTTAAATATTTATCAACAGAAACAGACATAATATTAAATGGTCGTAAATTTTATTTAAAAAATCACTGTCTTGCATACGCAATCCATTCACAGAAGAATCTTACAAACTTAATAATTTATTCAGATTCTGAAAAGCAAATTATTCCTGTATTAAATAAATTAAAATTCTTTAAAAATTATGGTTATTTTATTTTAAGAAATGGAAATAATGCTGATAAGGGGATACATAAAACACATAAAAAACAATTAATTTGGAAAAATAAATGAGGTCGCACAATGTCAATCCAATCAACAACAGGTCATTATGCAAATATGAGAAATCGATTTGTTCACAATGGTCTAAATGGATTTCTTGATTATGAAGTAATAGAATTATTACTAAAACTTTCCGATAATCGAAGAGATCAAAAGAATACTGCTAAACGATTAATTAAACAATTTAAATCCTTAAAAGGTGTTTTAAGTGCATCAAACTCTGATTTACTTAATATTGAAGGAATTGGGCCATCCAATATTTTTGGTTTAAAATTTGTTCACGCTGTAGCTGATAGATATTTAAAAGATAATGTAATTGAAGAAAACTTTATTCGCTCATCAAATGATGTTATTCAATATTTAACTTATAATTTAAGAGATAGAAATAGAGAAGCATTTCTTATTATATATTTAAATGGTAGAAATCAAATTTTAGAAATCGAGCAATTATTTGAAGGCTCATTAACTTCAAGTGCTGTTTATTCAAGAGAAGTTATTAAAGGTATTTTACAAAAAGATGCGGCGTCAATAATTTTAGTACATAATCACCCTTCTGGAAATCCAAACCCATCAAAAGAAGATCAGAAAATCACAAAAAAATTAATTAATGCATGTAAATCAATTGATGTAACAGTTCATGATCATATTATTATTGCAGGAAATAACCACACTTCATTTGTTGAACGAGGTTTAATTTAATTAACACTCAACAACATTAACAGCTAGTCCCCCAAGAGATGTTTCTTTGTATTTTGATTGCATATCTTTTCCAGTTTCAAACATCGTTTTAATTACTTGATCTAAAGAAACTAAATGCTCTCCAGTTCCTTTTAATGCCATTCTTGCCGCATTAATTGCTTTAACTGCCCCCATCGCGTTTCTTTCAATACATGGGATTTGAACTAATCCTCCAATGGGGTCACAAGTTAACCCTAAATTATGCTCCATTCCAATTTCCGCCGCATTTTCTATTTGACGGCTAGAACCTCCCATCGCAGAAACTAAACCACCTGCCGCCATTGAACATGCAACTCCAACTTCTCCTTGGCACCCAACTTCTGCGCCCGAAATAGATGCATTTGATTTATATAATAATCCGATTGCACCAGCAGTTAATAAAAAGTTTTTAATTCCAGATTGATTATTTCTAGCAATAAATACAGTATAATATTTTATAACCGCAGGAATAATACCAGCGGCTCCATTTGTTGGTGCAGTTACAATTTTCCCACCTCGTGCATTTTCTTCATTAACTGCAATTGCCCATACATTTACCCAATCCATAATATTCAAAGGATTGTTTTCATCCTCTTTTAATAATAATTCATATAATTGGGGTGCTCTTCGAGTTACTTTTAATTTACCTGGTAAATTTGTATTTGAATTTATTCCTCTTTTAATACACTCATTCATCGTTTCCCAAATTTTCAATAACTCTTTTGAAATATTTAAATTAGGCGATATTGAATTTTCATTTTCATATATTAGTCTTGAAATAGAGATTTTTTCATTTTCAGAAATAAACAATAAATCTTTACCTGATTTAAATTCAAATTTAACATTATAATCAATTGAGCTATTATTACTTATCGCATCATCTGCTATAACAAACCCTCCACCAATTGAATAATAAAGCTTACTTAAAATTAATTTTTTATCTGAAAAAATTGAAAACTCTATCGCATTTGAGTGAAAATCAAATAATTTATCATATTCAAAAATGATATCTGAAATTGGATTAAAATTAATTTTTTTACTTTTAAATTCAACAAAATTATTTTCATGAACTATATTATTTATGTTATCCATATCATTATTAGAAATCGATTGAGGAGTAAACCCAGATAGACCTAAAATAATTGCCCTATCAGTTCCATGACCTTTTCCTGTCCAAGCTAATGAGCCATGTAATTTCACTTGGATATTATTAATTTGTTCTAGAAGTCCATTCTCATTGCAATAATCAATAAAATTATAGCTTGCTGTCATTGGCCCCATCGTATGGGAACTTGACGGTCCAATTCCAATTTTAAATAAATCAAAAATACTAAAATTCATACTATACTATGAAATTCCCGTGTTACCTGTAATATTTAAAATATCAATTCCAAATAAATTTGTGGCTTCTTTCCATTTTTTATTATCAGCTGTATCAAAAATAAATCCAATATTTGCAGGTAATAAAAGCCAATCACCATTTTCAAATTCCCTTTCTAATTGGTTATTATCCCAACCTGCATATCCAAATGTTAATCTAAATTTATCAGGACCTTTTCCATTTGATAAATCTTCTATTATTTCTTCATTTGAAGTAATTGATATATTATTCGTTACAATTTTAGAATCCCCATTCATATAATCACAACTATGTAAAATTAATCCACGATTTATTTGAACAGGACCACCCAAATATATTCCTGGATTTGGTTTTAATTTATCTAACCCTGTTTCATTTAAGATTAAAGATTTTTTCTTTTTTGGCAATTTTTTATTTATTATTATCCCCATTGCTCCTTCATCATTATGTTCACAAATAAAAATTATACTTTTATTAAAAAATGAATCGACTAAATGAGGCATAGAAATAAGAAAGTGATTTTTAAAATTCATAACTTACATTCATTTATACTTAAAAAATTTAAACATATTATCTACCATTAATAATATTCAATAAGATAAAATTATAATAAAATGTTTCTTCAAAAAAACAAATTGTTAAGAAAATAACGAATTAATAATAATGTTTTAAATACTTAATTAATTCAATTTTTTTGATTCATTTCTTTTTAAATTATTTATCTTGGTAAGTTGCCTCTTTTGATAGGTACACGAATACTTTGTTTAACAAATTGGATAATTAATATAATGAAAATTATTAAATATATTATAATATTAATCGGAATTACAAAATTCCTAATTGCTCAGGACACGCCTGTAAATTTAGAAACAGAAACAATTGATCATAGTAGTATTCAATTAAATTGGAATATTTGGGATCCTGCAGACTCATATTTTAGTAATATTATCTTTATTTCAAATATTGAAGATAATGGGAATGGGACAATCGTGATGGAATTTTATCTTGAAAATGATGCAACTATTTCATCATTTAATTTATCTTTAGAATCAGATATTTATATTTCGGATGTTGAATTAACAAGTAATTCCTTAGATAATATTGGGTTTATTATAACACATGAGGAAGAAAATCTGGGTGACTTTACAATTAGTGGTAATAATACAGGGCAGAATATTCCTACAGATTTTGGAATACTTCTTCAATTAACAGGTAATTATGACCCTGACCATGGCGATGAATCTCAATTTTTCATCAATTATTCTGAGTCAAATTTTATAGATAATAATATTGAACACCTATCATATAAATGGAAGAATATAGTTTGGGAAGTTGGCACTGGAATAGCTCCAGATATATGTGGAGATGGAGTGTGTACCATTAATGAAAATTATAGTATTTGCCCTCAAGAATGTGAGTTAGATATTACATATTCAATTTATTTTGAAAATAATCCTCAATTAATTGCACAAACTTCATCAAATAATTCAATTATTCAAAATCTTATTCCAATTACGCCATATTGTTTTGAAGTAGTTGCAACAGAAAATAATTCTAATGTAAATGAAATTTCAAATATTGCTTGTTCTACTACTAATTGTGTTGAACAAAATTGGTGTCAAGATTTAGATGGCGATGGATATGGTAATCCTGCAATATTAATTTCTTCTTGCCAGCCAATATCTAACTTTGTCGCAGAATGTACTGATGAGGATGATAGTTCATATTGTTTATCAAATTCTTTTGATTTTTGTGGAGTGTGTAATGGACCAAATGAATGTAATTATGTTGAAGATCCAGATTACCCTGGAATTTGTCAATGTGGTAATGGTGAAGATTCATGTTGGACAGAAGGATCGACATCTTCAGGCTATATAATTGATTGTAGTGGTACTTGTAGTGGTGTGGCAGAAAAAGATGACTGTGGTGTGTGTACTGGAGGAAATACATTAAACTCATTTAATGGTTCTCAGGATTGTTATGATACTTGTTCCCCTACTGACCCTGAATCACTTTCTAGCTGTGATAATGGTTTAGGATTTAATGAACAGGGACAAGAATGTTTAAGCTACTTAGGTGCAGGAAGTGGTGTTGACCAATGTGGAATTTGTGGTGGAAATAATTCAGCATGTTTCCCTTATTTTGAAGGGCCTACAAATTTATTAGCTCAGGCAACAAATTTACAAATTGGACTTAGCTGGGACCCTGTTAATTTATGTGACCCCTATATTTATGATTGCGATTGGGGGGATGAAAATCAATCGTTGAGTGAAAACCCTATTAATTCAAATTATTCAAGAAATGAAACAACATTAAATTCAAAACTTTCAATAGATCAAATTGTAGATGATGGACAAGGAACTGTTAGTTTTTATATTAATTTACAAGCTGATTCTGATGTATATAGTGCTCGATTTAATTTGGATATTTTAGATATATATGATACTCTTAGCGTTTTTCAAGATTTCCCAAATATAAATGATTTAGCGACAAATACAACTGATTGTAGCGGAAACACCTGTGTTCAATTTGGGCAACCAGCTGGCGGAATTTTAGATAATGAAGATTTTGATTTTTCAGGATATACCCAAATGGATGGTAGTGCAAATTTGCAATCTTTTTCAGGTGACTTTATCAACCAAGAAATTCTTCAAGCAGGAACTACATTATTTAGAATGGATGCAACTTATGATCCGATTGCATTAGCGGGAAAAGAACTTTTCGTAACTCATACATTGACTATACAAACAGAAAGTGATACCTTGGTTGTTTTTACTGAAAATTATGAAAATTTAACTACACGATTTAATACTTCAGTTTGGCAAGTTGGTTTTGGTCTTTCTTCAATCTTTTCGTGTGGGGATGGAATTTGTCAAGAACCATTTGAAGAACCAGGCGATGATTTAATGTCTGGAATTGATGGTTACCCAACTGCTTGTGGAACAGGTTTAACTGAATATTTTCTTGGAGTCGGAGTTATTGGAGATTGCATCCCTCCTCAATTTTGTGGAGATGAGATATGTCAAGATGAAAGTTATTGTGAATTTGTTGATAATATTTTAGAATGTGGTTATACAGACGGTGCACCTCATGAATATGATAATGAAAGTTGGCAAAATTGTAATTTAGATTGTTACTCGTGTGGAAATGGAATTTGTGATTGGGATAATTATGAAAATTACTGTGACGAAATTCCAAATAATGATATACCTGACTGTACAAATATTCCAATTAATTATTTATCTTGTATTGATGGTGAATTTTATTCAGAAATAAATGATGGGGTTTGGGGTGATTGCATGGAGCCATTTGAAGTAGTATATACCATCTATAAGGATAATGTAATTTATTCTTCTGAAGAATCATGTATTGCAAATTCAGGATATTGGCTTGGAGAATGTTTTACACCATTAATTTCTACTACAAATACACAATTCAATGATGTTGGTCTCGATTATTTAGAAGACCATTGTTATTTCATTGAAGCGAAACAAGGTGAATTAACAACAACGATAGCTCAAAATTCGAATATATCTTGTGATCAGACAAATCCTCAAATTGGTGAATTGCCAGTAATTAGAAGAATTGATGATATGCCTGGAGATCAAGGTGGATATGTGAAATTAACAGTTCAACGATCATATTCTGATAATGGTACTGTTGATTCACTATATCAAGTATATCGAAAATTCCAAGAAAGTAACTGGACTCATGTAGGTTCATTCCCTGGAACAGGTGAACAAAGTTACTTTTTCATTTCACCAACTTTAGAAGATTCTGTGCCGAGCAACCCAAACTATCATAATTTTAAAGTTTATTACAGAGGATATATCGACTCATCCGCATTTAGTAATTTCCCTGAATATGGTTATTCAATTGATAATATTGCTCCCTCTACTCCCACAGGGCTTTCATTAGAACTTGGAAATGATAATATTTTATTAAACTGGAATCCTGTATTTGAAAACGACTTTAGCCATTACTCAATTTACCGAAATAACTATAATGTAAATAATCCATCTACGCATTCATATATTGATAATAATTATACTGAAAATGGTGGATTTAACTTCGGGGAACTACTACAATACCAAATTGGAGCATTTGATATTCATGGAAATGAGTCAATATTATCTGATATTGAAATGACTTCTTATGGATTACTTGGAAATGTAACTTATCAAGATATATTTTTATATGGAGAAAATAATCTTAATGACCCTTTAAGTGATTCAACGCTAATAGATATATTAGATATTTCAATGGCTCAATCAATTGCATGCAGTCAATTTGATGTATGTGATCAAAATATTAATAACAACTCGATGTCAAACCCATCTGACTATGAAATATGGGCAAGTGATATGAATTTTGATGACATTGTAAATGTTTCCGATTTAAGCTGTTTAGTTTATTATATTCAAAATGGTTTAGTTTGTCCGACTGAGAATGCTGTTTCAATTAATATTTCTCCGAATTATGAATCAAAAATAATCCAATTTAATGCAGATTCAATACATCGATTTGAAATTTTGGTCGATGAAAATATTCATATTCTAAATCATAATCTTCCTGAAAGCTGGATAATTATACAAAATAAAAATTCAATAAATGCATATTCACCATTCAATATTCCATTCAATGGTAAATTAGAAATTGAATTTGGCAAAATTATAAAAATTAATTCTATTTCTACTTATTCTTATAAATAATAGATAACTTTTTAAAAAGCATTAATTTGAGATTATTTATTTATTTTATTGCTTTAATGCTTTTTCTTTTAAATTGTGCAGCAATTGGACCAGCAACAGGAGGGCCTGAAGATAAACAAGGTCCATTCCTAATCTCTTCATCACCATATTCAGGTTCTATTAATATACCTTTAAACAAACAGGTACAAATTATTTTTTCTGAACCAATTGACCCAAATTCAATTCATGCCTCAATTCAAATTATACCTAAAACAGAATTCAAAACGATAATACGAAAAAATAATTTATTTATTATTCCTAAAAATGAATGGAATAAAAATCTTCCAACGCGAATTATTATTAATAGAAATATAAGAGACTTTCAAGATAATATAATTGCTTCACCAATAAATATTATTTTTTCAACTTCATCAAGTCTAGGTAAAGGTGTAATTTCTGGTAAATTAATAAATACTGAAATGGATCAAATTTTTGAAATTGGGTTATTCGAATATCCACCTCAAGATACTTTAATTCCTATTTTAAAAACTCAATCAAATCAACATGGTGAATTTTTATTTAATTTTCTAAATTTAAATAAATATTTTATTATTGCTTCATCAAATGAAATAATTAATATTTCTGAAGAAATTAAATTTTCAAATTATGGGTTATTACCATTCGATTATTTAGAAATTAAAAATGATATTGATTCAATAATAACAACAATATATATTGATGACCCTTTGCCAAAATTAAAAATTCAATCAGCACAATTATTAGGTAAACAATATGGTAAATTAATTTATTCAAATGGTAATGAAGAACTTTTTTATTTTTCATTAATCGATAAAATTTCTTATCCCGAAAATTTAACTATTTCCAATTATGGAATAGACTCATTAAAAATTATTAGCCAACTGAGTAATAGATTAAATAAATATTATACTCCCCCATTTTTCATTTCAAATCAAACAATAATTGATACAATTGCACCTAAAGTAGAAAATCACAATATTCAAAATAATAAATATTTAATAGAATTTAATGAACCAATTTCAATTAATTATATATCCAATACAATTTCTAGTGCTTTCTACCTTAATTCTGATTCTAACCAAATAGATATAAAATTAAATGTAGTAACCCCATTTTCAATTGAAACATCCATTCTGCCTGATAATATTGAAAATATTTTTCTACCTAAAAATATCATTATTGATAAAGATAATAATGTTTTTCCTGATTCTCTAACTACTTTTTCTTTTATAAAACCTCTTGAAGACATAAATGAAATTAATATTAATTATGGACAACTATCAGGTGAAATTACCAATTTCAAAAACGCTGTAATGATTGAAGCAATAAACATACAGGAAAAAACTGTAAATTATACAAAGGTTATAAATAGTGAATTTCAATTTTTAGAATTAATTCCAGGTGCATATAATCTTAGAGCGTTTGAAATTTTAAATGAAATTAATGATTCAATTTATTTTTCTGGAACAATTAGTCCATATAAAAGAGCTGGTAAATTTGTTATCTATCCTGAAAAAATTGATATTCGAGGTAGATGGGAAATTGAAGGAATAAATATAAGGTTTTAATATAATGAATGACTATCATGTAATATTAGCAGGCGGGTTTGGTTCACGATTTTGGCCCAGAAGTCGAAAGGATAATCCCAAACAATTATTAAAAATATTTGGTAATGAGTCAATGATTCGCCTTACGGTTAATCGATTAAAAAAGCTCACGACACCTTTGAATATTCTAATTGTAGCCTCTGAAAATTTATGCAATAAAATGAAAATTGAATTACCAGAGATTCCAAATAATAATTTTATTATTGAACCGAGTGGTAGAAATACAGCTCCAGCCATTGGTTTAGCAGCCATCCATGTTTATCAAAGAAATAAAAATGCAGTCATGTGTATTTACCCTGCTGATCATTTAATTGTAGAAAATGATAAATTTTGTGAAATTGTTACAGAAGGAATCCATTTTGCTCAAGAACATTCTGCTTTAATCACTATGGGAATAAAACCAACTTATCCTGCAACGGGATATGGTTATATTCAATTTGGTAATTCTCACACAGATAATTCAAATATTTATAAAGTAAAAACTTTTGCAGAAAAGCCACCATTAAAGAGTGCAGAACGATTTTTAGAAACGGGTGAGTTTTTATGGAATTCAGGTATGTTTATTTGGAAAGCAGAAATAATACTATTAGAAATGAAAACATATATGCCTGAGCTTCATGAATCTCTTGATGTAATATTTGACTCATTTGAATCTGGAAAATATGACATAATATTAGACCGAGAATGGGAAATTATACAACCTGAAAGTATTGATTATGGAATTATGGAAAAAGCAAAAAATGTATTTACGCTAAAAGCTGATTTTAGTTGGAATGATATGGGCACATGGAAATCGGTGTATGATGTATTATCAAAAGATAAAAATGGGATGATACTTCAGGGTAATGTTCTTTCTGTTGAATCAAAAAATTCAATTATTTATAGTCAGGATAGGTTAACAGCCGTTATTGGAATTGATAATATTGCTGTGGTCAATACGGATGATGCAACATTAATTATGCCAATGGATCATGCCGAAAAAGTGAAAGAAATTGTAAATCAATTAACTGCTTCAGAAATGAATGAATTTTTATGAAGAAAAATAAAATTATTGAAGAATTTGAACTATTATCTGAAAAATTAGGATATAAAGTGATACATGGACGAGGTACCTTTACAGGTGATTCATGTATTGTTGAGGAAAATAAATATATCGTCCTTAATAAAAATAAACCCATCGAACAAAAAATTAAACGATTCTCACAAGTATTTTCTAAAATCGATCTTTCTAATGTATTTTTAAAACCTGCAATTAGAGAACTTGTAAATCAAGAAAAATTAGAATTGTAATAATCTATATTTACCCAAATAATTTTAAAATATAAGCCATCGAATTCATTCGTTGTTTTAATATTTGAGTAGAAGATTGCATTAAAATTTCAGCCTTCATTTGATTCATCGATTCCTTTGCAAAATCTATATCCTCAATTCGACTTCTTGATTTTTCTGTATTTAATATATGTGTTGATAAATTCATTTCTTTATTATCTAACCGATTTATTGTTCTTCCAATATTCTGTGAGAGCTTCAACAATATAGATAAGTTGTCTTCAATTTGAGTTAAAAAATCTGGTTTAGCAGTGTTTAATATTTGATTTTTCACCTCTGAAATCACACTAGAAAAGTCATCATTAATATTTATTGTAAATCCATCAGAGCCATTTGTAATTGATTCAAAATCATTATAAAATCCTGGTTCCGTAACTGTTATTAATTTACCATTTATACTATTTATTGCTGTTAATGCTTCACTTTGTCCTGAATCACCTTGATCCGGATTCTCATCTCCAACAACCATTAAATATCGATTTGAACCAACTCTAAATTCCATATTATTAGCAGTATCTTCAATTGCATCATAAGTGGGTTCAATAGATCCATCTAGCGTATTTTGATTCCAAATATTATTTATAAAATCATCAGTATCTGTCGTTAATTCTCCAACAATTGGATTACCCCCGTTTAATGATGCACCAAACCGTGTTAATCCCAAAGCTAAATCAATATTTTCAGATTCAAGTTCATTTACTAAATTTTGTAAGTTATTTTCTATTCCAGCTTGTTCCTCACCCAAACTTCCACTATTATCCATAATAATTGCTAAATCAACTTTAATATCTTCACTGAATGTTAAATTTAAACTTGATATATCAAAATTAATTTCTAGCTTATCTGTTGAATCACTACCCACTTGAAATTCAAAAGAATCTGTATTTAATATGTCAAAACCATTAAAATTTGAAGAGTTTAAAATATCCAAAATTTCACTACCTACGGCATTCATTCTATCCAATAATGCATTTTTTTGACTAGAATTATAAGATCCATCATTATATGATATTGCTTCTTTTTTTAATTCAATTAACCTATTTATTGCAGATTGTACAGATCCATCGGCAATAGATAGCATATTAGAAGCGGTAGATATATTTCTCATTGCAATTTCAGAATTTCGAACTCTTTCTTCAAGTGATTTTGCAATATGGTAATCTGCGGGTGATTCTTCAAGTAAATTCTTTTTTCCAGATGATAATTTAGAAAATGAATTACTTACACTATTCGATGCTTTCTTTAATCCATTTAGATTATTATATATTCCAATTGTCTCTAACATAGTAAATATTATCGACAAAATAATATAATCTTTAATTATATTTAATAAAATTATATAAAAAACCATAAAATTAATTATTTTATATTAATAAATATTTCACTTTTATTAGTAAGTAAGTGCTTACTAAATTATTAGCGATGGCAATAACACGAATGAAAAAAGAAGATCGAATTCAACAAATTAAGGATGTAACATTATCGCTTATTTCAAAAAAAGCAATAAGTGCAATTCGTACAGCTGAAATTGCTCGTATGGCGAATGTTTCCGAAGCTACATTATTTAAATATTTTAATAGTAAGGAAGAAATTTTTGAATCGATTATTGAGCAATTTATTAATTTTGAATATCCAAATATTGATTATGAAGAAATAACTACTCCACAGAAATTTAGAGAATATTTAAATACATATATGTCAAGTTTAATAAATATTGATAATAACAGAATTGCATTTCTCCATTTATTATTACAAATTAGTATGGATAAACATCCATTAGCAAAAGTAAAATATAATCAAACGGTAAATGGTTTTTGGAATATTATGGAAAATAGAATTGAATATGGAAAACTTCATTGGAACTTTAATTCAAATTTTAATACAAAAATTCAAGTTAGACTCTTCCTTCTCTCTGTTTTAATGTTTTTAATAGAACAGGAAGTTTTTGATGCAAAGTTACAAGATCCATTTTCATTAGAGAAAGTAAAGGACACAGCAATAGATAATTTATTTAAATTATTAATAATTAAATAATTTTTTTAACATAAATAAGGAATAATAAAATGAATAAGATAAAAACAAAAATAAATTTAATTGGTTTAATATCAATTATTACTTTATCAGCAATTTCACTTAATCAATCAGCAGGTAGTATTAGTGGTAATTCTGGGTCTGATAACGGTGATGTTTTCCCTGTTATTGCTCAGGATTTTAATATAAATGTGAGTGAAGCAAATGATGGATTTAGAGATATTAGCGTAATTATACCCGTTGATGAAATAACTACAGATAATTGGATGCGAGATGTTCATATGAGAATGTCAATATTTGATAGTAAATATAAAAATATTGAATTTATGAGTAAAACAAACATTCCATTAGAATCAGGAATTTATGATTTAGCAGGTAATTTAAAAATAAATGGCATATCAAATCCTTCTACATTACAGATTGAAATTTATAATAAGGGTGATAATTTATTTGCAAAAGGTTCATCAACTGTTAGTTTAACTGCATATAAAATTGCTTCCCCTGGAATGGGTTCAATGAAAGTAAAAGATAAAATTTCGATTAACTTTGATTTAAAACTCTAAACTTAAAATAATGAATTTTATTCATAATTTAAGTTTATTTGATAAACGATTACGAGTTTTACTGGGCATATTCTTTGAAATAATTGCTGTATTAATTCCGTTTAGTTTTTGGTTGAAAATAATTTTTCTCACAATGTCAATTTATGGAATTGGAACAAGCGCAATTGGAGTATGCCCAATATATAAAATATTTGGAATCTCAACATGTTCAAAATAAAACCCGTATAATGAAAATTAAAAATGACTATGGGCCAATTGTTTTATTTCAATTTGGAAAATATTATTTTACTACATTTGGATTTCTTCTTGGTGTTGGCACACTCCTCGGATTCATCCAATTTTTATTTTTTTTAGGATATAGAGGTGTAACATTAGAATCTAAATTAATTTCTCAGTTAATTTTATATATTGGTATTTCAATCCCTTTAGGCTCTTATTTAATGGCACGATTTACAGATATTCCAAAATTAATAACTGGAAAATTATTATTAAAAAATTACTTTAGAATTCCTGGATTTAGCTTTTGGGGAGGGTTGATTTTAGGAGGATTAATTATAATCATTTTTTCATTATTTCATCAAATACCATTGTTATGCTTAACCGATTCTTTAGTAATTGGATTATCGTTTGGTCAAATATTTGGGCGTTTAGGATGTTTAAATTATGGATGTTGCCATGGTATTGAGTGTGAAAACAATTCATGGTTTATTAAATATAATCATCCTAATTCCAAGGTTTACCGAACAGACCAACGCTTAATTGGCAAACCACTATATCCAACACAAATTATTTCAGCATTAAGTAATTTCATTATTTGGACTATTTTAATTTCTATGACTATTGGTATAAATAATATGTCAACCGGAATTTTAACAATTATCTATTTAATATTATTTAGTCTAAAACGCTTTTTAATAGAATTTTATAGAGGTGAACTTCCTCGAACAAATTTTTTCACTTTTACACTATGGCAATGGCTAAGTATAATTTTGTTTTCAATTGGAATTTATATCACAATTCATTTAAGTGGGTTTGAACTGCCTACTAAATTATTACATTCATTTGAAATGGGAATAACTTATGTTTATGATTCTATTTCAATTGTGTTAATTACTGTATTCATATTAACATCAATTTACTCTTTTCATTATCGAAAAGTTGGATCTTGGTAAATTTATTTATTATCTTTAAAAATAATTTTCGAAATAATTATTCCAAAGCAATATCCATTTATAGAAGCACCCAAAAACATTGTAGGTGGAATAAATAGTAACCAATGCACATTTTCAATTCCACTTAATAAAATACCCGTCCACAAGAAACATCCAGATATAAAAAAGAAAAATCGTTGAAATGGTTTTAATTTATGAGATTTAAGATTCATATTTTACTTTCAATGAAATTGGTTTAACAATCAATGGTAAAAGTATATGTACCATTCCTAATACCACACCACCTATTACAGCTTGCCATGATATAAAAATTGCAAATGGCGTAACATCGTATAATGAATTTGTTGACTTCAAACTCCATTGACTAAACTCAGTCATTCCAAATAATATAAACAAATATGTAAAATGTAATCCATTAGCAATAATATGCACTAAATATTCTTTGTCTGGCAGACCACCCATTAATTCACGACTATCGTATTCAGTTAATATATCAACTACAAGCACGATAACATCAATTAGAGCTAAAAAAAGAGCCACCCAGAGTAAAACTCCACTTATATTTTTTATGAGTAAAAGATAAATGATAGTAGGAAATAATAAAGCTCTCGCAGAATGAAGCCAATGTTCATATCGAGATTCTTCCCATTTGTAGAGTTTAAATTTCCAAATATGATAATAAAAACCATCAATAAGCCCAATTCCAGCAAATAGTGCAATTATAATAGCGATGTATGTAGTTGAAATCAAAATTTATCTCCTTTTAACAACACGAATTTAACACATCTAAAAAAGAATTGAGATTAGTTTTAATTGATTTAAAATCAAGACCATACACAACTTCTCGCCCCTGCTTTGTTTTTATCATTATACCAGACTCATACATCATGGACAAATGGCGAGATACATTAGACTGATTAATATCAATTTTTTCTGATACTTGTCCTACCGTCATTTGCCCATGTTCCATAAAGAGAAGTACAATTTCAGCTCTACTATTATCACTAAATGCCTTGAAAAAATTTCCAGACAAAAATGATTTACATTGTTTTAATAGTGATTTTCCGCAACAACTTCCCATAATTAGATCTGGTTATTTAGATTTACTACAACAGTTAGAATCTGGTGAACAACAAGAACAACAGCAACATTTACCTCTCCAGGATCTCAAGACAAATCCAAGAACAATTAATGGTAATCCAAATACTGCAAGATGTCCACAGCAAGTAGCACAACATTGTCCAAATAATCCAATACTAACTAAATACGCACCCCCAACAAATGTTATAAAATCAATTAGACCATATAAATATTGGCAAGATTTACTTTTTTCGCAGTTCATAATATCTCCTTTGTTTAATTATTTTATTTGCGTCAACACGCATAAGTTAAATATTATATGCATTTACACGCAAGTATTTTAATAAAAAATCTTTTCTGTCGATTTATAAAATAATTTCAATAAAATTTGATATCAAAATCGGGATTACATAGGAAAATCAACACATGTCCTAACTAAAATTGAAGATTTAACTTTCATCAAAAGACATTCAATAAAAAGATTAAAAGGTGAAATATGTAAAAGCTGAATAAATATTATTCTAAAATAATATTTACAATTGAAATTATATCAGAAATATTTACTTCATTATCCAAATTTAAATCACTTAATGCTATTTGAGCATCGGATAATATAGAATTGCCCAACACATATTCAACAATTATAATTATATCTAAAATATTTAATATTGCATCATTATTTACATTTCCCATAATAACAGAAATACATGTATTCATTGAAAATGGTGGGATGGAAATTTGATTTAATCCTGCTTCATAGGATCTATTTATAGAATCATACCCATCAATTTCTTTCCTTAAAGTATCAGCTGTCCAATGAGTCCATAATAAGTCATTATTAAATGCATTTTCCACTGAAATAATAAGAGTCGTATCAGAGACATTTGTAATAATTCCAGATTCGTCAAAATCATTATTAAATTTCCAACCAAATAACCGAGGACAATTAATAAACTTTTCAATTCCGCCATTTGTTACAAACATAATTGTATCAGAGAAGGATTCAGGAAATTGTAATTGTATATTTTCAGTCATATCCTTTGCCATCCAATCATATAACATCGCTGAAAATGCAGTTGCCCTTTTTTGAAAATGTTCATCTTCGCTATTATTAATAGCATCAAACCCTGTTGGCCCACCTACATTATGTGCAAGTAACATAGTAACCAAATTATTTCTCATTATATTGTCAGTCATTGATGATAAAAATAAGGAATGTAACCAAGTATTTCGATAAATATGTTCTTCTGATTTATCAAATAAATTATATTCTGTTACCCAGATTTCATGATTTTGAATTAGTGCAGTTGTATCCTGAAATCCTCTCCATTCTTCTATTCGAGGGATATCAAAATATGGATAGCTAATAAATTGTCTATCTGTATATCCCGCATGAGAATCTTTCATATATAAATATACATGCCAAGTTAAAGCATCAAATGAATCCGATTGAATATTTGCATATAAACTATCATTCCAATGAGTAGCTCTTTCAGAGTCCCCTCTATTCCCTCCAGTTATTGTTATTTTGGCTTCTGGTAATATAGTTTGTAGTGAATCAATATATATTTGGCAATCGCGAGCATAATCACCAGCTGTAGGGTATTTCGCAATATAAAATTCATTAGGATGATTTATTTCACTACCTAATTCTAAATTTCTAAATTGCATACCATTTTGCATCGCATTAGTAACAGATTCCATTGAGGTTCTAACATCCGTAGTAATCATATTCATAATAAAAATACCTTCTGCCCCAGTAACATTTAACGCATTTTGAAAATGAATAGGACGAATATCGATTTGAGGTAGGTTTATCCAATTATTTGGTAAAGTATCAACAGGAAGAGTATCATTAATTATTGGCTCATCTAAAAACCAACCCGTTGCCCAATCCCAATATGAGGCACCTGAAGGGTATCGGAGGATATCAGGTTTCATTGTTGCCACAGAATCAGTAAACTCTCCATTAATCCAAGATGGCCCACGCACAGTATTTCCATTAAAACCATATTTTGGAACAGAACGAGTTTCCCCCAATGAAACTTCAATATCTTGAGAAATACTTATTGAAACCAGAAAAACTAAATTAACTAAAAGAAACCTCATAATTACCATTATTAAATTAGGGATAATTTATGTAAGTTTTAAATCACTGCATAATAAAAAAACAGAGAATTGATGTTTTAATAACAGCAAAGCAAGTTAATTACCAATTATAATTCCAACTATTTGAATAATATCTATAACATTAATCTCATCATCTGAATTGATATCCATTAAAATATTGCAATCTTCACTTTCAATTATACAGCTAACTGTTAAAACTATATCAAGTATATTAATATTCCCATCTAAATTTATATCGCCCGATAAATCATTAATATCTCTAACGCATCTCACTGCATTAAATACATAATGGATATCACCCTGAGGCCCCATAGAGAAAGGATAGTCATCTGGATTTCCCGTTTTATAATCACTTCGTTGTGCCCCTGCTCCATGCACATCCATTAACTGATTATTGATAATACCCTGAGCTTCACCAAAAGCTATATATGCAGATGTTGAATAAGGGTTTGGACTGTTAATATGTGTAGTTCCTGTCCAAAAATATGGATATTGGTTTGGATTATCAAACGGATCTAAAATTTCTGTTGTATAAAATATTGGGTTTATAGCAGGTGAATTTGTAATATCAGGAGACCTAGAATAATCGACAATACTGTGTAATTCTTTTGGGTTTGGTAACCGCCAATCATCATGCCCTCCTAATTCAAGATTTTCAGCAAAATTTAATGCATTTTCCCAATCATAAAAATTGCCATCATCAGCTTGTTGCCACATTAATCCTGTATTTAAATCACTTATTGTTTCATCATTATTATTTATAAAATTATTTGTACCATATTCTACATTTCCTCGAACCAATCTAAAATACATTTGATTTAATTGAGAAAATTGGGGTGGTTTAAATTTAGGGTACCCTTTAATTCGACCATCAACAAAATTTACTCCAAATATAGTTTCTACCTCAAACATTGTTTCCCCAACATATTCAGTTGACGACCATGTTTGTGCATCTATTTCCCGCTCACCTATAGAAACATCTCCTAGTGGTTGGTCAAAATAATTAGTATCAATGTACATATATATAGCTTCTTCCCCAAGAGACTCACCCGTAAATAATATAAGGGAATACAATTCTTTTAAGGTGGGAACTCGCCAATCAGAATAACCACCAAGCGTAAGGGTATCTGCTTTATTAATTGCATCTAAATTGTTAATTTTAGGACCCATATAATGTTGTCACATCAACCCCGTTATATTATCTGTAATGGTTCCATCTCCATTGTCAGTGTATGATGGTTGATTGCCCAAGTAACTTGCATCTTGACCATAGAATGCTTCGTCAATATCGGGTTCGGTAATTATTTGATTATTATTATAAAATGTTTCAACACCAGTATCTACAATTGGGTATGGATTTGACTGAGAAAATACAATTGAACATAAAAATATAAATGAATACTTCATTTTAACTCCAAATTAATAATGAGTTCGACAAAGAATTTAATAAAAGGTTAACTAAAAATAATTATTATAACAATTAATATTATCTTAAAAGTTTAATAGAGAATTTTGAAGTTTTTTTGTCAATTTATTAAAAACTAATTTATATGAATCATTAATTAATTGAAATACCAAATTATCAGGAATTGAGTTTGACATTATAATCGTATTCCAATGATCTTTATTTAAATGGTAACCTGGTATAATTTCACTATACATCCCCCTTTGGATAATAGCATCTTCAGGGTTGCATTTCAAAGAAACTCTACATGGCTCTAAATCGATAGAAATTAACGCAAACATTTTACCCCCAATTTTTGCAACTAAAGGTGAATCACCAAATGGATATGTTTCTATACACCCTTCTTTGTGTAACACATATTCTTTTACAGATATATAATCAAGCATCCATACCCTAACTCAATCCATTTCTCCATTTTTCCCAAGCATATTAAATAATTTTTTTAATTTAATCTTTATTGAGTTATTATTTTCATTTTGAGATTTACGATTGTTATTATTATTAAATGATGTATCAAAATTAACAATATTTTTAGGAAAAGCACTTTTTATTTTATCCCAAATTTCAACCCATGTATTCGATAAAGTTGGTAATATATCGTCAATAAATATTTGTCTAGAATAAATATAAAAATCTTTTGATGTTTTTGTAAATGTTTTTTTTTCAATTTCTAGATCCCAAGTTCCATAAGATCTACATCTTTGTATTGTTGCTTTACCAATAGATGTTGTTAATATGCCTGCACCAATACCTTGAATTATATCATCTGCGATTCGGCTTACAACTGGAATTCCACCCATCATTTTTTCAGTAAATTTTTCGGTAAAATTTAACATATTTACAGAGGTAATAATTTTTAAAACATCTTTTAAATAAATGACTGTTTGAGAGAAAGGTGGTCTCTGATTATATAGGTTAACCAATTGATTAAACATTTTAAAATTTCTATAAATGATAAAATATATATCAAATGATCTAAAAGGACTGAGCGTTACACCTGCGATTGAATCTCTAACTGTATTTTTAACAATTAATTCTGCTTTTTCATTTAATATAATTAATACAGGTTGAATTATTTTGATATCAATCGTATCTATGTACTCTTTATGACTAAAATTGTTTGAATTGCTACTGATATGTTTAAATTCAGTTTGTAATTTTAATTTATAAGCATGACTAATATTTGGATTTTTTAATAATTTTTTTGAATAATTTTCTATAAATAATTTATATTTATTTTTAAACTTAACAGAATTAATACCTCCATATTTTTGCGGTAAAGGGATATGTATAGATCTTTTATATGTTATAAATATCCTTAAAAATGGAAAAACTGCCCATAATAATAATCCAATTATAATAATTATAAATAAAATTGCAATTATCGAGTTAAAATTAGCTAAAGTTTGGTAGGCTCTTAATAATTCAATGAAAATAAATGATAAAAAGAGAATCGAAATAAGTATTATAATTCGTTTAAAGTATTTAATTAATTTTAACATAACCCCCCTCTTACCATAATCAAACTTATCTTAAAAATTAATAACCATTTATTTATAAGATTTTATTAAGTTTTCTAGTTTATTTAATCCATCTTTTAGCTTTGACATTTCCACACCAAAACTAATTCGTGAATAATTATTATATCGTGCAAATGCTCTTCTTTTCCCTGGATTTACATCAAAGAATGTCCCCGGAACTGTGATAATTTTTTCTTTAAGTCCAGCTTTGAATAATTCCATTCCATCATTTAATGGTTTAGGCAATTGTGATAAATTTGCCCACACATAAAAAGAACCCATTGGAGAATGTTCAACAATTATTCCCATTTTTTTAAATCGGTTAATTGTATAATCTCGTTTTTCTTTAAAACACATTTGAAGTGATGAAGATTCTTGTTTGACATAATCAATTTCAAGTAGTGATACAGTATGATGTTGAAATGGGTTACTTGCTCCTCCATCTAAAAATGAACCTGCACTTGTAACCCTATTTATTACTTCTTTAGGTCCTAATGTCCAACTAATTCTCCATCCCGGATATCGCCAATTTTTTGTTAATCCATCTACAATAATTATTGGATCTTGATTAACATCTTCAACAAATTCTGCACTTGAAATAATATTTAATCCACCATCTTTTGATTGATTATAAATATAATGTGAATAAAATTCATCAAAAATCATTGTACAATTATATTTTCGTGCAATATTTACGCGTTCTTTTAATTCTTCACCAAAAATTAATTGCCCCGTAGGATTACATGGATTACTCATAAGCATCGCACCTAATCCTCTACCTGTAATTTCTTTTTTTAAATCTTCAGTGGAAATTTTATAACCATTTTCAGGGTTTAACAATATTGGAATAGGTGTAAATGCTTTAAATATACTCAACAACTCTTCATAGGCTGTATAATCAGGAATAAAGTAACCCATATTTATATTTCCCAATGATGCAGCTAACCGTGTTAATCCTGAGCGACCACCACCTGAAATTGCTACATTCTCATACGTATATTTTGAGCGTTTATTTTTTCTAAAAACTTGATTATAGAATTCAGCAATTTTATTTCTTAATTCAATGATACCATCAACAGGTGAATACTCAAATGTATCCGTATGGATTTCTATTTTATTTATTCTTTCGGGACTATTTGGTAAAGCTGTTGTTTCAGGTGCACCCTGTCCTAAATTAATCCAATCAGGATGATTTCGATTAAAGCCTACTTTTGATGCTTCACTCATAATATAAATCACACCTGTTTTAGGTAAAGATCTAAATCCAGGAATTACTTTTTTATCTGAATCATTTTGTGTCAATTAAACTATTCTCCTAAAATCAAATTAACCAATAAAACTATATCAATCACGTTTAAACTATTATTACTATTCATATCACCAATTTCATCATATTCACCCAATAATACTAAATTAACAACAGCCACTAAATCAAGAATATTAATTATATCATCGTTATTTAAATCGCCTAATATGGTCAAATAAAATTGTAACTTTAGCCCAACGGGTCTATGGTCAGAAACATGTTGATCATATTCATTTAATCCGCCATCTAAATATTCATCTATTTTAATAGTTTGAATATCTGAATTAGCGTCATTAAAATTATCAAAAAGTTCATTTGAAATTAAAATATGGTCAAGATGAGATGGCCACCCAGGGTATGACCACCCTGAGCTATTTCCTTCTGCAATTTCTAAATCAGAAAAAAGATAATTTTCATTATCTTCTAAAAACATCTGAAAAACATTATTTGAAATTTCATCCGTTAAAATATCATTTAAGTCTCCTAAAATAATTACATTTTCAAATTCTAAATAATTATCAATATATTCTTTTAGTAAATTATTTGCAGTATATCTTCTAAATTCTTCATCTCCATCATTTCCTAATTCTAAAATTCCATCTCCACAACATTTATAATGGTTATTGATAACGAAGATATTTTCTCCATTGAAGTTCAAATCCATAACCATTGGTGAGCGAGGGAATGCATTCCAATATTCAGAAGTAATATAGATTTCATACATATTATTAATTTCGATTGTATTTGTATTATAAATATATGCTAACCCTGCAAACCAATTAGATTCGTAATACCCTGCATAATTAGTGAGTCCACTTAGCATTTGATCAAACATATCGGTATCATCAACTTCTTGAATTGCAATTAAATCTACATCAAGAGCTTGAATAATTTCAGTTACATAATCTACTGTCGTTTGGTCATTTTTTGGAAACCATTCAATATTCCAAGTTATCACTTCAAAGGTTTCATTTGAACCAAAATTTAAATCATTTAAATCCTGTGCAATCATAAAACAGACTAAAATAATAAAAATCAATATTTTTTTCATATCATTCTCCTAAAATCAAATTTACTAAAAGTACTACATCTAAAACATCTATTGAACTATCTTCATTCATATCTGCGAAAACAGCAGATTCATTATTCAATATTAAACCAACTAATAATACAATATCTAACACATTAATCAAAGAATCTTGATTAATATCTCCTAAATAAAATTCATCTTCACAACTTCCATCATCATTTAAAGCATACGGATTATAATTTATTGAAGTATCATCCATACAACCTACAATTCGTGGGTAAAAATATAAATTCGCTGGGATTCCAAAAGTCTCTTCACTTGTTGTAAAATATCCAAACCCTTCAGAATGCCACGCAACAGCTTCACCTTGTGGTTCCATGATATACTCAACTTGAGTAGGTGAATATAATGCATCAATTATGCTTTCCCTTTCATCCCATTCATAATGAAAAATATGTTGGTAGGATTTCAATAATATTTCTCTTCCATCCATAGAAATATCTCCAGCCGTAATCCAAGTTAATTGATTATTAACCTGATTTTGGTTAGGATACATATCAAAACCACCTAATAATATTGCAGTATTTAATGATTCAGTTTGTTGTGGAAATGGTAATGCGAAAACAAAAGTTTCATTTTCTCTTTTGGAAATAGTATAGATATCCAATGTATTTGGATCAACCATAAGTGTTTCTGAATCTCTATTTCCATTTGGATATTCATAGGAAATCGTTTCAATATTAACAATATTTTCAGTTATTGGGTTTTGAATTGATAAGACATCAGGTTCTAAAAATCGATGGATATATTTAACATTATATTGGCTATTATTATCACCAATATCACCAATATAAATATAATAATCAGTTCCATTTATATTTGGAGAAATTGAAATATCTTCCCAATCTCGTGCTGTAATATTGGGTAAAATAAATTTACCTAAATGCTCACCATTCTGATTTAATGCAAATATACAACTCTCACCTCCCGAGTCATTATGCGTCCAAAATACATTCTCATTTTTTGAACTCGCAACTAAACCCGATGCCTCATTAATGTCATTATTTTCAAGTATTCCCCAATTTTCTCGTTCACCAAATATTGGTTCTGTGCCGAAAATTAATGACATAAATAAAACTATATAAATTATTATTTTCATAATCTCTTTCTAATAAATTTAATAAGATTCCAATTAAAATTTAAATCCTTCACACGGGTCTTTATCGTCTTTTCTATCCGTAAACCAAAAATATTCATGTAATGGTAGATACTTATGATCATTAATTATCGTTGAGTTATAATAATCATTTAATTGAGATTCTTCAATTGAAATTTCTTTAAACCCTAAATTCAATTGATTTAAATTTGGATTTAAATAATTTACTCTTTCAAAAACGCCCATATTATGTTCTACATGTCCCCCACCTACAATTAAAATTACAGGATTATTATTATTTTTAGCCATCATGGAAATTGCTTTAGCCATTGCATCATTCCGTGCAACCCAAGTATGAAATAATTTTTCAAAATTATCTTTTGGCACCCATCCACAATGACTATCTTTAAACTTTTTTACCATTAATTTTTGATAATTTGTGTCAATATAATTAGTGAATGATAATTGGTTTAATTCCACAGGTGTTAACGCATGCATTCCTTCACGAGAAATTCGTGAAACTATTCCCTTGGGTAAGTCTGCACCAAAAATAGTCAATTTATTTTCTTTTGCTAATTTTACTAAATCGAAATAGAAATTCCAATCTTCATCCGTTTTGTGTTGCCACCCCAGTTTTTCTCTCAATTTTTCTTCGTCTTTTTCTGGGTTTTCTTCTCCATGTTGGAACGGGGATTTTATACCATTAATATATTTCATTAAATCACTTGTCTGGTGTTGATAAAAAAATTCAAATCCAATAACAGGATTTTTACCTTCAGATAATAATAATTTAATAATATCAATTTGATGTTTATGATGATCAACATTATCGTGTTTTTCTCCAAGATAAATCACATCAGAATATTTCATTTTATCAATTAATTTTTCAACTGAAATAATCTCATTATTTTTCGTATTTACAATTTTTCCAATTAAATCATTTTCATTTGGCTCACAAAAAGTAAGTGAAACCAACATAATTGAAAAAATTGTTATATAGCTATCTTTTTTATTCAAAATTCTCCTTCTTAAAGGTTTTAATTATTATATATAAAATCTCTTTTATTCTTTATTGTTTTTCTATAAACTATAATTTACAAATAATTAAATTTTCTATATTAAAAATTTCTATTTTAATTATAATAATTCATTTTATTTATACAATATAAAATTAATAAATTACGAGTCTATAATTTAAAAGGAAATATAGCATTATATGAGTGCAAAAGGATCAGAACTTAAAAGGGTTAAACAAAACCTTAAAAGATATCAACGGAATAAACATTATAAATCAGTGTTAAAGTCCGCAATTAAAAATGTAATTAACGCTGAAAATAAAGAAACTGCACAATCTGCATTATCTTCTTCATTTTCAGTAATAGACAAAACTGCAAGAAAAGGCATCATACATAAAAATAAAGCTGCAAATCAAAAATCTAGATTAATGCGGCATGTTGCCTCTTTATAATTTATTAGGCCGGTTTAATTTAATTTAAGCCGGTCTTCAACCCACCAAAGTAAATTACCATTATTAACTAATTTAATAGCATTTAAAATATCTGCTTCCATAAATCGGTCTGTCGTTAATTTTGGAATTATTTTTCGAACCTGTTCACGAACATTTTCAAGTGGCGGACTTGATAATAAATTACCTCTGAAATCCATTCCTTGAAGTGCTGTAATTAATTCAATACCCAATATGCGTTCTACATTCTCAACAATTTGCAATAATTTTCGGCCTGCATAAGGTGCCATACTTACAAAATCTTCTTGTCCTGCACCTGTTGGAATACTATCCACTGTTGATGGACTTGATAAACTTTTATTTTCAGATGCAATTGAAGCTGAAGTAATTTGTGTTATCATAAATCCAGAATTTAGCCCTGGATTATCAACTAAAAATGTTGGAAGACCAAAATCACCATTTACGAGTGTCGAAATTCGGCGTTCACTTATTGCACCCAAAGTTGTCAATGCAATTGCAGAACAATCCATGGCCTGACCAATCGCCTGTGCATGAAAATGTCCAGCAGAAATAACTTCCCCGTCATTTAAAATCAAAGGATTATCACTCACTGAATTTACTTCTGTCTCAACAACATTGAATAAATAATTTAAATTCTCTCTACTTGCACCATGTACATGAGGCATACATCTCAAACAATACATATCTTGAACACGCTCGCATCCATCATGTGATTTTCTTATTTCACTATCTTCAAGAAGATTATATAAATTTTCAGCAGAATCTAATTGCCCACGATGTGGTTTTAAATCATGAATATCACTTTTATATGCTCGATGAGTACCAAGAAGTGCATCAACTGATAAAGCTCCAATAATATCACAATTTTTTATAATTTTTTTAGCTTGAATTGAAGCATAGATTCCATGTGCTGTTGAAAATTGAGTACCATTAATTAATGCTAAACCTTCTTTATAACTTAACTGAACAACTTTTATTTTTAACCTATCTAAAACATCTTTAGCAGGCGATAACTCGCCATTAAATTTTAAGTTGGAATATCCTAATAATGGTAATGTCATATGAGCTAAAGGTGCTAAATCACCACTCGCCCCTACTGACCCCTGAGAAGGAATTATTGGTAGGCAATTAAAATTTAATAAATCAATTAGCCGTTCTACAATTTCAATTCTTACCCCACTATATCCTTTTGAAAGACCTATGATTTTTGTTAATATAATAAGCTTAACTAGATTGTCATTAATTGGGGCACCAACTCCAGTAGCATGTGATAAAATTAAATTTTCTTGTAATTTTGAAATATTATCATCTGAAATTTTAACTTGGCTTAATTTTCCAAATCCTGTATTCACGCCATAAATAGTTTGTCCACTTTTAACTGCAAGGTTCAACCGTTTTCTAGAATCATTAATTAACTTTTGTGATTCTTTTGAAAGTACTACCTTTGTATTATTAGACAGAAAAAAAGCGAAATCAGATATTTTATAATTTTTATTTTCAATTATAAATTCATTCATTAACACTTTCCTTGCGAAATAAAATGGTTGAATTATTTATTTCTGAAATTGACTTATATGGTTTATATGTTAATGGTAATGCATTTAAAATAAATTTCCCATACTGAGCTTTTAACAAACGAGGATCAGTCAATATACACATTCCATTATCATTTATACTTCTTATTAATCGACCAAATCCTTGTTTAAATTTAACAGTAGCCGTTGGGATTTGAAAATCCATAAATGGATTTTTTCCTTTTTTCTTATAATTTTCTATTTCTGTTAATAAAATTGGATCTGTTGGATTATCAAAAGGGATTTTAAATATCATCAAAATTTCAACTAATTCTCCAGGGAAATCAACCCCTTCCCAAAAACTCATCGTGCCAATTAAAATTGAACTTGGTGTATTTGTATAACCTCTAATCATCGCTCTACGGCTATGACCAATAGTTTGAGCAAAAACTTTCCGTCCTAAATAATCATAACAAGGTTTCACAATATCTCGTAATTTTTTAACTTGATCGTATGAAGTGCAGAGTACTAAAATTCGATTATTATGCTGTTGTGCTAATTCAATTATTTGATTTCCAATTGTTTGAATAAAAGAGAAACTATTTACTTTGTCAAAAGAATCATACACCCATAATTCAACTTGGTCTTCATAGAAGAAAGGAGATTTATATTCAACTGTACTTAATTTTTCAACAATATGTGAATCTGAAATTCCCATTGAATCTTTTATAAATTGAAAGGATGAATTTAATGCAAGTGTTGCAGAACAAATTACTCCTCCTGCCTCTCTTCCAAATAATGCATCTCTTAAAAAGACACCAACATCTTTTGGGGCACAATTTATAGAACAATGTACTTGTCCAAATCTATTTCGAAAAGAAGACCAAATAATATCTTCATCTAACAAATGAGAAATTCGCATAAATGTTTGTGCCAAATCATCTAGATATTTATTTTGAGAAGACAATTCAATTAATAAACTTTGAGGGAAATCTTTTACACTTTTAAGCGAGTTCTCAAGTGATTTAGTTAATTTAGAAAATGATAAGATTTCATCTAAACAATTCTCAGGTGAATAACTTAATTTATCATAAATTTTTGTAGCATTATTTAATATAAAGTTTTTCTCATACTGTAAATTTGATAATTCTCCTTTTGAATTAGATTTTTTTGAAAATTCATTAAAAAATGTATCAATATACTTTTTTAGTTTAACGGCATATTCAGCTATTTCATTTACATGTTCAGTGTATTCTTCTGCATGTTGGCTCACCGCTTTTATTATTGTATTTCCAAATAAATCCGTTTCAAATTTATAAAATGAAATAACTTCATTTGCAGAATCAGCATTCAATTTTATTGTTAATTGGTCTCGAGCAGATTTAACAAAATTATGTCCCTCATCAATAACATAAACAAAACCTGAAGGTAAAATAGAATTCTCTCTATTTAATTCAATACAAAATAATGCGTGATTAACAATAATTAAATTAACTTGAGATGATTTTTTTCGTATAGGTCCATAAAAACATCCATTATGATCTTTACACCTAGATGTTGTGCAAAACCCGGGTTCACTACGAATTGCATTCCATATATTCAAAGCCCTACCTAAAGGAAATGCAGGACATTCTTCAATATCACCAGATAATGTATTTTTACTCCACGAAATTATTGGTAAAAATAACTCCCTATCTTTTTTATTCAACTTTGGTAATCTATATTTTACAAATTGTTCTAATCGAGTTCTACATAGATAATTATGACGACCCTTTAAAATAATTGCAGTAGCTGGAATTCCTGTTAATTTAGAAAAACTAGGAATATCTTTATTAAAAAGTTGGTCCTGTAAATGTTTTGTATAAGTAGAAATAATTACAGGAATTTTATTTTGAAGAGAATAAATTAAGGATGCCGTTAAATAACTAAATGATTTTCCTAATCCTGTCCCTGCCTCTCCTAATAATATTTGTTGCTGGTTAAATGAGGATAAAATATCTTCAGAAAAAGAAACTTGATTTTTTCTAGATTCAAATTTATCCCAGTTTTTTTCTATTAACCCACCGTCATCCAAAATTAAACCAATGTCTAAATTATCAATTTCACATTCATTATTTTCAAATTTAAAAAAAGAAGAATTTAAGGGTGAATTTAATTCTGATTTTCCAATCCCATTAACTGAATTTGATTTTAATTGTAACTCAACAAGATTTTTAAATAAATAATAATTATATGAATTTTCATCTTTTAAAGTTGTTACACATTGTTCTAATTGTTCTATTGTATTACAGGCAGTTTCTTTAATCAATTCAACAAATACTTTACCTGTATTTAGAGTATCCATTTCAGCCCGATGTGCACCATCTGTATTCAATCCATAAAAATCAGATATGCCACTTAAAGACAAATCATGATTTGTAAATAAGCAAAATCTTGACAATGTAGAAGTATCATAAACTCTACTATTTTTATATGATGGTTTGTTTTCTGTCGCTAATGCATTATTTAAAAAGCCAAAATCAAACCCTATATTTTGTCCAACAATTGGTGAATTACCAAAAAATTCGAGTAGCTCTGGAATTGCATCTTTAATAAATGGGGATTTTTTTACCATCGAATTATTAATACCTGTTAATTCAGTAATAAACACTGGAATTGTTCTATTTGGATTAATTAAAGTTGTAAAAGTGGAATGTGGAAGACCGTCAATAAATCGATATGCTGAGATTTCAATAATTGAATCTGTATTAGAGTTTAATCCCGTTGTTTCTAAATCAAAAGCAACAAATTCATTTAGGTTAATTGATTTTAATAAAGTTTGAATTTGCATATTAAATTCCTGCGAATACTTTTATTACATCAATTACAAGTAATGGTTTTTTTGTAAGTGCCGTAGAAAATATTCGTGTCAATGTTCTCTTATCTCGAGGTAGTTTTTTAATTTTATCTGCAATACTATTTAAGTCTTCATCTGTAAATTGACTAATTGCATTTTTTATATTATAAATTCTTGAATAGTTTTTTCCAAATTCTTTATGAATCCACTCTGTATAAACAGTCAATGATTTTTCATCTAATTTGTTTTTACGAATTAAATTAGCAGACACTTGACCAGCTATCCATCCGCCAGTCATTCCAGAAGAAATACCTCCTCCAGTAACAGGATTCACCTGATGCCCTGCATCGCCAACTAATATTAATCCAGACTTAACGGGATTCTTTAATGGTTTATCACAAGGGATTCCCCCGCATACAGTCGTTAATATAGATGCTTCAGGAAATTTTTCTTTTACAAATTTATCTAATAATTTTCGAGAAGATTTTTCTTTACTATAAGTACCGCTCACACCTATACCAACATTTGCTATTCCATCACCCTTTGGAAATATCCATATATACCCGCCTGGTGCATATGTTTTACCGACAAAAAAATCCATTCTGTTTTGAGGAATATTTACATTCGCAAGTGTATATTGAAAACCAGATTCCATATCTTTCATTTTTAATTGAGTTCTTATTCCTGCCCATCTCCCCACTCTTGATTCAACACCATCTGCACCAATTACAATTTTTGCACGAATTTCTTTTTTCTCACCTAAATATTCTAATTTTACACCCTTAACAAATCCATCTTCAATAATTAATCCATATACATAAGCTCTTGTATAAATTTCAGCACCCTTTTCTGATGCGAGACGGGCTAAGTCATAGTCGAAAACCCTTCGGTTTAATATATAACCTTTATCTGCGGTAAAATCGGCGGAAATACTTGTACCATTTGGAGCAGTCATGCTAAAACTATTTAGATAAGCTGCAAACCAAGATTCTTTAGGTTCAACAAATTTCCTTAATCCTGAATCTCCAATTGCCTCACCACATCTAACTGGATATCCAATATCTCTATCTTTTTCTAAAAGGCAAACACTTACACCACCTTCTGCAGCTAATTTTGCAGACATTGAACCAGAAGGTCCTCCACCAACAACTACAACATCATAACTACTTTTCATCATAAATTGGCTCCAAAACTTCTATAGGGCAAATATTAGCACATAAATCACAGTCAATGCAGACTTCATGTCTAATTGAAATATCAGCTTCTTTTAAATCGATACAATCAACAGGACAAACAGCAACGCATGCTCCGCAAAAATCACATTTATTTGGTGTTATTACGATCATTTTCTAATACTAATTTTGGATAATGAAAATCAAAACGATGCCAATAATAATATTTACTTAAAAAATAAATACCAAAAGAAAACCAAATAAATTGTGGGTATGTTGAAAAAATAAAAACAGCTAAAATTAATAATGAATATCGAATTGCCCTTAATAAATCAATATGACTATTTCGTATTAAAACCATGATTAAAAATGGAAGTATAGTAATTGATGCCGTAGATGCTATAGGATCATTTAATAAAAACCCATTTATTCCAGCTAAAATACATAAGAATATTAAAATAATATAATTCAAAACTGAATTAGTATCGCTATCGAAATCCCTATCTTTTTGAATTAAATTAGTAATAATAATTGCAAAAAAGAGATATGAAAAAATAATTTGTATATTTTTAAATTCAAATTGATTACTTAATAAAAAATGTATATGAATATATCCCATTAAATAAATAAAAATAGGTAATGCAATAATACTTACGATATTAGGTTCAAAATTATTTTTATTTATAATTGATGTGCAAAAATAAAGTATAAATATTAGAAATGGAAGCATAATAAAATCTGAAATTCCAATAAGTACTGTTCCAAAAGTAAAAAGAATATATTGAACTATCAATGCATATCTTGGTTTAATTTTTTCATTTATTAAAAATACCTTTTTTTGTAAAGGAAAATTTGACTCTGAATGTAGTTGCCAATTTATAAAACAGGCTGAAGTAAACGATGATAATCCAATAATTAATAATATAGAATTAAAACTCAATTTCTCCCCCCAAATTAAGTTGCTATCATGTATAAATTGACTTGAGAACATTCCCGCACAAAATACAATCCAAATTGCAAAAAAATATGTTGGGCGTAATAAAAATAAATAATCCAAAAATGGAACTATTTTTCTATGAATAGGGTGATCTCTAATAAATTTCTTTACCAACTTTATCCTTTATTTCTATAGGGTATTCACCTGAAAAACAAGCTGTACAATAATCATCTTTATTTAATGAAACTGATTTAAGCAATCCTTCAAGTGTTAAATAATTTAATGTATCAACTTTTATTATTTCTGCTAATTCATTAACTGTGTGTTTATTTGCTGCCAATTCATCTTTTGTAGGGAAATCCATTCCATAATGACATGGATACCGAACTGGAGGAGAACTAATTCTAACATGAACTTTTTTAACGCCTGCATCTTTTAATAACTGAGATAGTTTTCTCAATGTCGTTCCTCTTACAATTGAATCATCGACTAATACAACTTCCCGGTTATCTAATACACCTTTTACTGTATTAAATTTTAAGCGAACATTTAGGCTTCTTAACCTTTGATTTGGAAAAATAAAAGTTCGGCCAACATAATGATTTCTAATTAACCCAATTTCATATTTTGTATTTGAAGTCGCTGCATAACCCATTGCACATGTATTACTTGAATCTGGAACTGAAATTACAATGTCTGCAGATTCAATTGTAGATTCTTCTGCAAGTGTTTTTCCAAATTTTCGCCTCATTTTATCAACATTTTCTCCAAATACTTGAGAATCTGGCCGACTAAAATAAATATATTCAAAGATACAATGACTTTTATTTTTAGCTGGAATTTCATACTGAATTGAGCTTGCCCCAGAATCATTTATTGTTAATAATTCTCCTGGGTTAATATCTCTAATATATTGTGCACCTAATAAATCTAATGCACATGTTTCAGATGCAACAATTATTGTATCATTTAGCTTTCCAAAACAAAGAGGTCTTATCCCTTTTGTATCTCTTGCTATATGTAGTCCTTCTTTAGAAATTATAATAATTGAAAATGCACCTTCAATTTCTTTTAGTGTTCCTGCAATTCGTTCTGTTAATGTTGATTCAGTTCTTCGTGCAAGTAAATGAATGATGATTTCAGTATCAGTAGTCGTTTGAAAAATTGCTCCATTTTTTTGAAGTTTTTTTCGAGTAGAAGTTAAGTTTACTAAATTCCCATTATGAGCAATTGATATAAATGAGTCACCTAAATTAAATAATAAAGGACCTACATTGGTTGCATTATTTTCTCCAGTTGTCGAATATCGTGTATGACCAATTGCATAATGTCCTTTTAAATTATCAAATATTTTAGGATCTGAAAAAACATCAGAAACAAGACCTTGCCCTGTGTGACTATACATTTTATCACCATCACATGTAACTATTCCAGCACCTTCCTGCCCACGATGTTGTTGAGCATAAAGTCCCATATAAGCAAAAGTACCTGCTTCGGGGTTATTATATAAACCGATTATACCACACATTATTCTTTTTTCTTTTTCTTATAAATTGGAAATGAAGTTAAATGAGCATCTACATAAGCATCTAAAATTCCGAGTGTATAAATTCCAAAAATCCACCACCCCCATGTATTTCTTTTATTTATATTATTCTTATTATGATTCACTTCTACGACTGAAAGTCCTAAAGCCGAATTAATAATAAATGATTTATAAAATTTACCATTATAAATTTGACCTAATCCAGGAATTAAGCTAAGTTTCCAAGATAATGATGGGTTTTTTATTTGAGTAGAATCAATAAATGTTTCTTGTGCAAAAAAAATTCCAAAAAATATGAATAAAACATATCTATTAAATTTCAAATTATTCCAATTGCTTCAATTTCAACTCTTACATTCATTGGAAGAGCAGATACTTCAACTACTGATCTTGCTGGCGGATGCTCGGGAAAAAATTCTAAAAAAACTTCATTTAATTCTGAAAACAATGATAGATCAGTAATGAAAACCGCTACCTTTAAAATTTTATTTAATGCACTCCCTGATTCAAGTAGAACAGCATTTAAATTATTCAATACTTGTCGAACTTCATCTTTAAAAGTGTCATTATTTAATTTTCCAGTTTCAGGATTTAAACAGATTTGACCTGAAGTAAAAACTAGATTTTGAAATGTCACCCCTTGTGAATATGTTCCAATAGCTAAAGGAGCATTTTGTGTTTTAATTATTTTTCTCATCTTTCTAAACACCATAAAGCAAGACCTGTAAAATTATCAAACTTTCTATTTATAAAATTTTCACCTACTGTCATAATAAATTCTCCTGCAGCTGAAATTTCACCTTCAAATAAATGGCCACCAAAAACATTAAATTTACTATCACTAAAATTAATATGTGTGTGTGAGAATAATTCACCATCTTTAATTGTAATATTTCCGCTTAAACTAGTTAATTCATAATCATCATTAAAAATTTTCCGAATATAAGTTTTTGAAGAAAGTTCATAGTATCCCATTTCAAGATTTGTAACCGCTCCAATTCCATTAATCCAAGCAGAATTTAATTTTTCAATTTTCGCTAATTTTTCAAATGAAGAATTTATCTTATCTCCTGGTTCAAGTGAAATAAAATAAAGATTATTCTCTTTCCTAAATTTCATAATCGAATTTTAAATTAAGTTCTCTATTCGCTTTTGTTTCATTCAACCTTTTCACAGGAGTTGTGATTGGAGCATCTAATAATTCTTGGGGGTTATCAGTAATTTTTTTGTCAATTTCAATTAATGCATGTGCAAAAGCATCCAATGTTTCTTTTGTTTCTGATTCAGTTGGCTCCATCATCATTGCTTCGGGAATGTTTATTGGGAAATATATAGTTGGTGCATGATATCCATAGTCTAGTAAACTTTTAGCAATATCTAAAACTTTAATACCTCTTTTTTTCTGTGCTTTACCAGAAGCAACAAATTCATGCAGAGTACCATCAGAAAAAGGAACATCATATACATCTTCTATTTTTTTCTTTAAATAATTTGCATTTATAATGGCTTGGCGAGTCATTTGCTTTACCCCCTCTTCACCTAAAGTACGAATATATGCCCAAGCTCTAACAAGAATACCATAATTTCCATAAAATGTGTGAATTTGTCCAATTGAATTTGGATAATCAAAATCCCAAGAAAACCTATCATCAACTTTTTTAATCATAGGAATAGGTAAAAACTCAACTAAGTTCTCTACAACACCAATCGGACCTGCACCTGGTCCACCGCCTCCATGCGGTGTAGAGAATGTTTTATGAAGGTTTATATGTAATATATCAAATCCCATTTTTTCAGGCTTTACAAGGCCTATTAATGCATTTAAATTTGCACCATCCATATACATTAATCCATCATATTGATGTATTATTTTCGTAATCTCTTCAATTTCATCTTCAAATAATCCCAATGTATTTGGTTGGGTTAACATCATTCCTGCAATTTGGTCTGACATTAATGATTTTAAATGTTCAATATCAACACGCCCATTATCATTAGATTGAACTTGTAATGTTTTATACCCACCTAAAATTACACTAGCAGGATTTGTTCCATGAGCAGTTTCAGGAATAATTATATATTTTTTATTATTCCCTTTCTTTCGATGGTATTTTTGCATCATTAATAAACCAACAAATTCTCCTTGTGAACCTGCTGTTGGTTGAAGAGTAAATCGCTTCATACCTGTCATTTTTGATAAGAAAATTTCAAGCTCATACATTATTTTTAATGCACCTTGTATATTTGAATCTTTTTCATCTGGATGCAAGGAAATAATTTTAGAATGGTTTGCTAATTTATCATTTATTTTTGGATTATATTTCATTGTACATGAACCCAATGGATAAAAATCTTTATCTACATGATGATTTTTTACAGAGAGGTTAGTGAAATGCCTAACGACTTCAGGTTCAGATATTTCAGGTAATCGAGCAGGTTTATTTCTTAACATAGAATTATCAATAATTGATTCTGGAGTTAATTCAGGAATAGATGTAGTTGGTAATTGAAATCCACTTACATTTTTTTTAGATTGAGTAAATATAATAGGTGTTTCAGTTAATTTCATTTTAAAATTTCAATCAATTTAATTCGTCCAAATTCCAATGTATCATCTAATAAATTAAGATCTTTTCCTCCAGCTGTTGCTAAATTAGGTTTACCACCTCCACCTCCACCCATTCTTGTTCCAAGCTCTCTAACAATATTACCTGCATGGATCCTACCTAGAAGATCAGAAGTTACTCCACAAAAGACAAGTGGTTTATTATTCAATTTTAACCCTAATAAAATTGCTGTATTTTTAACACATTTATCTAAAACTTGAGCCCCAAATTCTTTTAAATCTGAAATATTTTCCACCATAGAAAAAATTAATTTATTTCCATTAATTTCAACCGCATTACTTAATAAATCAGAAATTAATTCAACTTGGTTTTTCTTATTAATTTGATTTAATTCTTTTTCCAAAAATTTAATTTTATTTTTCAAATCATCAATATGATTAATAACCTTATCATTTGATGTATTTAAAACTGATGAAATTTCATCTAAAATTTGATCATTAATTACGACTCTATCTATT
Source organism: uncultured bacterium (assembly GCA_964529325.1). GTDB lineage: Bacteria > Fidelibacterota > Marinisomatia > SCGC-AAA003-L08. The sequence continues at coordinate 60,577 of CAZGWH010000001.1, forward strand.
GCATTTTTTCCAGTAATAGCTTCAATTCTTCTAATACCTGAAGCAAGAGACGATTCTGATATTATTTTAAATAGACCAATATCTCCAGTTCTATTAACATGCGTTCCACCACATAATTCTTTTGAATACCCTGGCACATCTACTACGCGAACAAAATCACCATATTTTTCACCAAAAAGTGCTTCGGCTCCACCATTTTTTGCATCATCAAATGAAGTTTCAAGTATATTCAATTTTATATTTTGTAAAATAATTGAATTAACATCTTTTTCAATCTTTATTAAATCATTTTTTGAAATTTTTTCATAATGGGTCAAGTCAAATCTCAATTTTTCTGGTGAAACTAATGATCCAGCTTGATTCACATGATCGCCTAAATTTGTTTTAAGTGCTTTATGCAATAAATGTGTTGCCGTATGGTTATGTTCAGTTGACTGTCTTAAACTTAAATCTATTTCTGCAGTTACCTTAAAATCATCTGAGAGTTTTCCATTTATAAAACTCCCATAATGAATAATATCATCACCTAATTTTTGAGTATTTTGAACATTAAATGTAAAATCATTATTATAAATTTTACCTCTATCACCAACTTGTCCACCTGATTCAGCATAAAAGGGTGTATTATTTAATACAATTTCAGATTCATTTTTATTAATTCTATATTTAATAATTCTACTTACTGAACTATTTTCAGAATAACCAATAAAATTACTTTTAATTAACCCTTCAATCTGAACCCACTGATTTTCATTTACTTTTACCCCAAATTTTCCTGCTTCTCTTGCTCGTGTTCTTTGTTGCTCCATACATTCATTAAACATTGATATATCAACAGATAAATTTCTCTCCCGAGCTAATAATTCTGTTAAATCTAATGGAAACCCATAAGTATCATATAATTTAAAAGCATCTTCTCCTGATATTAAATTATCATCTAATGTGTTACACATATTTTCAAAAATTTCTAAACCTTTATCCAAGGTTTTATTAAATGATTTTTCTTCAGCTAAAATTACTTTTTTAACATGGCTTTGTTTTTCATTAATTTCAGGAAATGCATCTTTCATTTGTTTAACTAAAACATCTACTAATGAATGTAGAAATGGATTATTTAAACCTAATGACCGTCCAAATTTCAATGCTCTTCTTAAGATTCGTCTTACAACATATCCACGACCTTCATTCCCAGGCATTATACCATCTGCAATTGAAAAGCTTATCATTCTTAAATGATCTGCAATTACCCGATGAGGAATACCACCCTCAAATTGAGATGATTTACCACTAATTTTCTCAACAGCTTTAATTATTGGTTGAAATAAATCCGTATCATAATTTGATTCATGTCCATTTATAATTGCAGTTATTCGTTCTAAGCCCATACCAGTATCAACATGAGTTGAAGGTAAATTTTCGAGAGATTGATCCAACTTTCTATTATATTGAATAAAAACTAAATTCCAAATTTCTCTGTATTCAGGCAAAACATTCACACCACTCGAAGTTTGATTTTTGGGTTCGTCACCTGTATAATAATGAATTTCAGTACATGGTCCACATGGTCCTGTTTCACCCATTTCCCAGAAATTTTCTTTCTTATCAAACTTTAAAATTCGATTAGGATCTACATCTGTCACCTGTTTCCAAATTTCACCTGTTTCATCATCATCTTTATAAATTGAAACCCACAATTTGGATTTATCAAGCTTCCACACTTCTGTTAATAATTCCCATGCCCACTTTATTGATTCATTTTTATAATAATTTCCAAATGACCAATTTCCCAACATTTCAAAAAAAGTATGATGATAATTATCGACGCCAACTTCTTCAAGATCATTATGCTTTCCACTGGCTCTAATACATTTCTGAGAATTTGCAACTCGGGTAAATTTTGGCTTTTCTTGATCTAGAAATATGGGTTTAAATTGATTCATTCCCGCATTTGTAAATAATAATGTAGGATCATCTAAGGGAAAAACGGGAGAGCTCCGAACAAATTGATGTTCCTTAGATTTAAAAAAATCAATAAACTGTTGCCTAACTTTTGAAGATGAAATCATAATTTAAAATGCAAACTGTGTTTCAACTAGAATTGTACTTATTGGCTCATAATCGACACCATTTTCAGACATAACATATGTAGTCGTAGATTTATATTGAATTATCATATCTTGTGAGACTTGAAAGCCAATAACAAATCCATAAAGTGATGTTTCAGTAAATTCAAAATCAAATGGATTTGGTACATTTTTTTGTTGATAAAAGGCTTCTGCCTTTTTTAAACGAGGAATTAAATTCTCTTTTAAGGATAATATGGTTATAAACGAATTATTATTTTGTGTTTCAAATTCATCCAATTCAAAATTCTTTACCTCACCATTCATAAAAGTATAAGAAGTAGTTAAAAATAATAGATTTGCAATGTTCCCCGTTAGTTGAGAATAAACACCATTCATTTCACCATAATTAATTAACGAATTTTCTTTTGTTACAATTTTATCTTCATCTTCAATAAATTCAGAGGAATTAAATGACACTGTTGCACGATTAATTTCATACGATCTATCCCAATAATTATATAAGAAATATCTTGTACTATAACGGTATTCAGCTAAAAACTGAAAAGAACCGAGTTTATACGATAATCCAATCGGTACAAGTCCTAGTCCTGGTGAATAATCAATTTCTCCATCTGTTCCAAACAAATCTAATTCACTTGAAATTAATGTACCTGCCTGTGAATATAATTTTAATTTTTCATTTAAATTATAATTTAAGTCAAAACTAAATCCAATAACATCATTTGATTCATTTGTCGCTGGATTATATGAATTATGATTTAGTGGTAAAGATTCAAACCAATCATTAAAGGATATGTCATTTGAGTTGATGTAACTTTCATATATAACCTGCCATTCATCTTGTTCTTCAAGTGCTTCGTCCCATTTATATGAATCATCAGGGAAATGGTCATAAACATCAGGATAATCGTCACCATCTTTATTAGATAATCCAGCAAATTGGTTTACATCTGTTGCAAAAGAAAGTCCCATATCTAAACCTGGAAGAATTTTATAATTTAATCTTGCACCTACAAGTCCTGGTTCATATTTAAAATCACTAACTACAAATTCTAAACCTAGAGTACCAAAATCAGCACCAATATTTAAACCAAGTTTTCTATTTGACGGGTATTCAAGTGCATTCGTGTAACCATTCACCAAAATACCATTCCCCAAAACAACATTTTCTAAATTTCCAAATGTAAAATAAAATGGGTCCTGGGTATTTCCATATTTTATAAATCTAATTTTATCTAAAACCGTTCTTGCTCCTGATTCAAAATCTGAAAAGTCATAATCCTCAGTATGAATATCACCACTCGAGTTAATATTCAAATAAAAATCAAGACCAATTCCAAGTTTTCCAATTGGGATTACAGGTCGAAGTGCAATTTGGTTATAAATTTCACCATCTATAGTAATTGAGCCTAAACCTCCAGACAAACTCATTGTGGAATCCACATCCTGTGCGAAAATTGAAGCCAAAAATAAAAATGGAATATAAAATTTTCTAATCATTTTAAACAATTATACCTATATTAAAGATATAAAATTTAGACGCTTTCAAAGGCTTCAACCAAAGTTAAATTAATATTGTAATTAAATTTTTTATTCACTATTATTATTCAAAATATTCAAAAAATTTCTAATAGATAAATTTCCTTACAAAACATATTTTGATTTATAATTGATGAAAAGATTAAATTTCACATATAAAATATTAAGTAAAAAATGATGATTATAAACAAAATTATTTTATTTTTAATTACAAAATTACCTAAATCATTTATTAAAATTTTTGCAAGTCGATATGTTGCTGGTGAATCTCAACTCGATGCAATTGAAACAGCTAAAAAATTAAATAAAAAAGGGTATTCTGTTACATTGGATATTTTAGGTGAACATACGAAAACAATTCAAGAAGCAAGGAATATCACTCAAGAATATGTTAAATTATTTAATTTAATTGAAAATCATAATATTGATGCAAATATTTCTATAAAACCTACTCATATTGGTTTAGATATTTCTATTGAAGAATTTGAATCAAATTTATCAATATTATTAAATACAGCATCAAATACAAATAATTTCCTCAGAATTGATATGGAATCTTCTCTGATTACTGACCAAACCATAAATACAACATTAAATTTTCAGAAAAATAATAAAAATTTAGGAACTGTAGTCCAAGCCTATCTATATCGTACAATGGATGACCTTGACCTATTAAATAAATTTAATAATTTAAATCTTCGTTTATGCAAAGGAATTTATAAAGAATCTGAAAAAATTGCAATCCAATCTCGAAACCAAATTAATACTAATTATTTAAAAATATTTGAAAAAATTATTCACCTTAAAGGGTTTGTCGGTATTGCAACACATGATCAAACATTAATTGAAGATATTTATAAACATATAAACAATAATAGTATCGATAATAAACAATTTGAATTTCAAGCATTATATGGTGTTCCAATGGGTGGGTGGTTAGAAAAACATTTATCAAATAATTTTAAAACTCGTATTTATATTCCTTTTGGACCAAATTGGTATGATTATTCAATAAGACGATTAAAAGAAAACCCAAGCATTGTTAGCTATATTTTTAAAAATTTATTTACCAATTAAAGAAAAATCAATTTTAATTACGGATTTACTATCAGTAGATAATGATTGCTATGTTTTAATGAACCTCATAGAGAGAAGAAAAAAAGAATCACCTTCCTTTGAACATTGTTTAAACTTCACACAAGAGACTCTTTACCTCATAAATAATTATTCTAAATTCTACATAAAAATAGTAATAAAATATGGTATTAAATTTTCATCAAAATAAATAATTTACAGGACATATTTTTATAATGGATAAAACTAACAGAGATAATCTGTTTCATAAATTAATATTTTTACTCACTATTTTTGGTATGCTTACAACAGTACATCTATATATAATGAATGACCGCGGTTTTGACCAAGGCTGTTTTGGTTTTGAAACCAATGCCCAAGTAGAAGATACTTTTGATTGTGAATCTGTACTAAAAGAAGGATTAACCATTTTAGGAATGTCAAATATTTTCTGGGGATTCCTTCATTATTCCATACTTATGCTCACAAGCTTATTGCCAGTATTATTTTCGTTTAATTCTAAAAAATTAATGATAAAAGGGCGAAATTTTTTAATTGTTTTTGGATTTGTTTATTCAACATACCTCGCATATTTACAGCACTTTGAATTAAATGAGTATTGTGCCCTCTGTTTGATTTCTGGCCTAATTAGTTTTATTTTATTTCTGTTATTATTTATTTCAAAATTCCATATATCTCATCCTATACCAGATAATAAATTAAGATCAATATTTTTAAATATTTTAATTGGTGGACTCATTTTAGCTGGGGCAGACTATTATTATTTTAATAATCTTGATATAAAAACGAAAGTAAGTACCAAAAAAATAAATGATATAAGTGAATCAAACTCTAATTCAATTGAATGTGGGTATAATAATGATAAACCTTTTGTAAGAAATGTAGAGCATTTAATTACAGATGTGGATATAAAATATGGAAATCCAAATTCTAAAAATATATTAATTGAATTATTTGATCCAAATTGTACCCATTGTAAAAAACTGCATGAAGAGATGAACAATATTATCGAAGAATATAAAGAAGATATTTTTATTGTGATAAAACCTAATCCATTATGGAATTATTCTCTTCAACAGATTCAAGCATTATTTATAGCAAATGATTTTGGATTATTTGAAGAAATGTTATCTGAACAGTTTAAAAGGCAAACACCTCGAAAAGGATTAAATTTAAATCAATTAAAAGAAATTGCTGATATAATTGGACTAGACTCTAAAATATTATTAAGCCGAATAAAAAAGAATGATTTTTTTAATCATATAAATCAAGAAAACCAAAAGGCAAGAAAAGCGGGAATTAAAAGTGCTCCAACTCTTATTCTAAATGGAAAAACAATTGCATCAAAAAGTAGAAATGTAGAATGTATTGGAGAGTTAATTAAATAATATTTGCTTCATAGCTGAATTATAAATCATTTGCCTTGCTTGATATATTCCTTTTTTCTCTCTAGTAGGATGAACACGGTTTGTTAATAATACAATAATAATTTCTTCTTCAGGATCTGCCCAAACCGAAGTACCAGTAAACCCTAAATGACCAAACGATTTATCACCAAAATAATCACCTGCTGAACTTTTTCCATTTTTGGAAGGTGTATCAAACCCAATTGCTCTATCTGAACCCAAAGGCATATCTTGTCGTGTTATAAATTGATTAATTATCGACTGTTTAAAATATCTTTTTCCTAACCAAGTACCACCATTGAGTAACATCTGAAAAAAATTACCAATATCTTTTGCTGTTGAAAAGATACCTGCATGTGGTGCGACCCCACCTAAAATAAATGCATTTTCATCATGAACTTCACCATGTACTAATCGTTTTCTAAATCGATTATCAATCTCTGTTGGAACTATTCTTCCCAATATTTCTATGGAAGGATTAAATGAAGTATCATCCATATTAAATGGTTTGAAAATATATCTTTCTGCCAAATTTTCAAATGATTTATCCTGTACAATATTGATAATTTCGGCTAACAATATCATTCCTAAATCGCTATATTTCATTTGAGTACCTGGTTCAAATAATAAATCTCTTTTTAATATATCTTGTATAATTTCATCTTTAGAATTGATATTTTCCTTCAAAAAATATTCGATATATGGTTCAAGCCCTGATGAATGAGTAAGTAAATGTCGAAGTGTAACTTTATTTTTTAATGCACCGTTAAATTCAGGAATATATTGCTTTACTGAATGGTCTAAATTTATTTTTTTCTGGGAAACTAATTTCATTACAATTGGAGTTGTAGATAATATTTTTGTAATTGAGGCAATATCATAAATTGACTGAGCATTAACGGGTGGAGATTTATTCTCATAGGTATGAAAACCAAACCCTTGATTTACTAGAATCTTACCTTTTTTAGAAACAAATAGCTGTGCACCTGGAAATATTTTTTCATTAATAAAATTATCAATTATTGAAAATACATCATTAAAATCAATATCTGTTTTTTTCTCAAAACCATATTTTCGTTGATCTTTATTTATTCCTCCACCTTTTATATAAATATTATTTAAATTTACAGGTAAAATTCCACTTATTGGAATCCTACCCCAAATTGCATCTGCCATTGCTTTTAGACTAATACTTCCATATCCATATGCACATAAATAAGTAGGTATATGATTATAATCAGGTAAATATGGGCTACCAAAACTTGTTAAAATAAATGGAATTTTTTCATCATTCATCCGTTTTAACAATAAATTATGGGTAGAATCAATTGTTGCTTCACCTTTATCCATTCTAATTCGAACTAATGCACTTACTAAAATTGGTTTTGGTTTATTTTTTATTTCACTGATAATATCTTCAATTTGAGATAATTTTAATTTTTGGGATACTAAAATCTCATTCACATTACCATGTGTACGGTTCACATCTTTAATAAATGTATTCAATTTTGACTTGATACCATCATCTGTTGACACAATTAAATGAGTTAGCTCTTTTATTTTTTCGGGCTTTAATGGAATTAATCCTTGATTGTCTTTCACAAGTGTAATGGATTCATTTGCAATTTTTTGAGAAATTGATTTATTTTTTGGTAAACCAACGGAATCTTCAACCTGTTTCCATTCAGGAATTACCGTTTTAAATAGCCCGAACTTTTCTTTTGATTTTAATATTTTAGAAACAGATAAATTTATTCGATGGATAGATATACGACCTTTTTTAACCGCTGTTTCTATAGAACTGATTGTTTTTTCAACATCAACAGGAAGTAATAGAATATCAGCACCAGCTTCAATTGCTAATATTGCAGATTCACCAGCCCATGCAGATTGTGTTAATCCACCCATTTCCATTCCGTCAGTAATTACTAAACCATTAAAACCCCATTCATTTTTCAATATTCCAGTCGTGATTCTCCAAGAATGGGAAGCTGGGTTTTTATTTGAATCTAACCCCGGAACTGAAATATGTGCTGTCATTATTGCACCTACTCCAGAATCTACAGCTGTTTTAAATGGAGATAATTCAACTTTTTCTAATTCATTTCTAGATCCATGAATTGTTGGTAATGAAGAATGACTATCTGTTGCTGTATTTCCATGTCCTGGATAATGTTTTGCACATGCAATACGACCACCATCTTGAATTCCTTTTATAAATTGTGTGCCAAATTGAGAAACAGTAATCGCATCATCACTGTATGATCTAAAATTAATTATTGGATTTTGAGAATTATTATTTACATCCATTACTGGTCCAAGAATTATATGTACTCCTAAAGCTGTTGCTTCTGTTGCAGTAACTCTACCAGCGTTGTAAGCATTTAACAAATTATCAGATGCTGTGATTGCCATATTTGATGGAAATAAGGTACCACCTGAAAGCCATTGCCCCGTCCCCCTTTCATAATCTGCAGAAATCAATAATGGAACTTTTGTTGTCAAACTTTGGAACATTTTGTTATTGTAATAAGTCCCATGAACACTTCCACCAAATGTAATGACACCACCTACTCCATCCTCATTAATCCATTTTTTTAATTGACCTTTATACCAACTTTTTGAATTATAAAAATCACCCCTAACTCTAACCATTATCATTTGGGCAATTTTTTCACGCAAAGTCAGTGAATCAATTAAATTCTGTTCAATTCCAAATCCAATTGAGAAAATGAAAATTATAAAATATATTTTGTTTTTCATAAATAAACTCTTTCAACTCTATCTGATAAATTTACTAAAAATTCATAGGATATTTTTTTATACTTTTTTGATAAATCTTCTAGTTTTAATGACTCACTTCCCCAAAAAGTCGCATAATCACCAACCTTAATATCTAAATTAAACAAACTACAAGCAACCATATCCATAGATATTTTCCCTCTTATTGGTAATAATGTCCCCTTATAATCTAAATTACCGTTATTATTTATTATAGTTGGAATTCCATCTGCATAACCACCTTGAAAAATTCCTATTCTCTCAAATGATGTAGTTTTATAATATCGATTATAACCTATTGAATTACCTTTTTTTATAAGTTTTATTTTTATTAATGGGACATTAAATTTCATTACCGACTTTAAATTAGAATTAGATTTATTATTTGGAGAAACTCCATATAAAGATATTCCAGGTCTAACCAAATTAAAATAAGAATTAGGGTGAAATAATATACCTGAAGAATTCGCAATATGTAGATATTTTGGATTAATCTTTTTATTTAAAAATAATGAAATAATTGATTTAAACTTATCAATTTGAAAATTTGTATAATCAGAGTTTTGTTCATCCGCACTAGATATATGAGACCACAAACCAATAACATTCACTTTATATTTAAGAATTTCATCAATTAATAATGGAATTTCATTCAGCTCAAAACCCATTCTTCCCATACCTGTATCAACTTTAATTTGCACTCTTGGGCTATTTTTTTGGTTTTTCGGGGATATCAAATTCCTTAAATCATCAAAACTATGGATTGTCGGAATTATATTTTTATTATTAAAAAATTCAAATTTATTAAAATCAAACTTACCTAAAATAAAAATAGGTTTCTTAATATTTAATGATAAAATAGATTCTGCCTCAAAAGGAGTTGCAACACAAAACCCATCAACAATATTTAATTTATTTAAGAACTTAACAATTTGAATTAATCCATGTCCATACGCATTTGCTTTTACTACGGGAAATAAATGTTTATTACCAATTATAGATTTTATATACTTTGTATTTGATGCAAGGTTTTGTAGATCAATTTCTGCAATTGGATTAAACATTTAATTTAGATTTTAATACAATATCCTGTAATAATAAAGGGATTTCATATAATTCTGCAGCAATTAATGCCGAACCGTAAGATGCTGATAAATCTGAAAATGCCCAAGTAATCGATTTAAAATCAAATTGTAATGCTTTTGCTATTTGCTGTCTGAAAAATTTATTTTTTAATAGCCCTCCGTTACAATGTAAAATTAATTCATCTTCATCATAATCCATAATGTCTTTAATTTGAATTACATATTCAGCTATTTCTCTCGTCGCTTCTAGAATTATTCCAAGAGCTAAATCATTTTCAGCTTCAGCTAACTTACAAATATCTTTTGCTAATGAGGCAGTGTTTGAAACCTTATCATCCGAATTAACTATATTTTTTATTCCATGATCAATATTTTGTTCTTTTGTCGTTTTTGATAAAATATTCGCTAATTCAATAGTTTCATGATCTGTAATTTCAGCTGATTGATTTAAAGATAATTGCCATAATAACTGTTCACCAATCCAAAAACCGCTTCCTTTATCTCTATCATGACCTAATCCTCCTGTTCGAAATGACTTTCCTTGAATATCTCTCGCATAACATATGACACCCGTACCTACTGAAAGCATTATTCCATAATTTGTTGGACATACAATTTTAAATGCGGACTCTGCATCACTACAAATAATGGTTTTCTTTGTTAAATTTTCACGGTCTAATTCTTTAAATAATAAATCTCTACCATCTTCATTACTTGCACCTGCCAATCCTAATCCAATTGCAGAAATATCATCAATTGAAATTTTTCCAAGTAAACATAACTCTTTAATTAATCCTGAAATTATTTGAGGTACGGAAGATGGGTTTAATGAAAGGTTCGTACCAATTTGATTGGATTTTGATATAGTATCACCCATATCATTTAGTAATACGCCGTTTGTTTCAGTTGCCCCACCATCAATACCAATTATATATTGTTCCATATTATTTTCTAAACCTTTTATTTGAAACCCCAAATGAAATTAGTAAAAAGAATATTCCAGAAATAAGTGTAAAAAAACCACCTGTAAAGCTACCTGAATTCTGTATAGCAAGTGAATGGGCACCCAGAACTAAATTTGTAACAGGGATAAGTTTAATAATTGAAAATATTTCTTCAGGGAATCTTTCTACAGGTATAAAACAACCCGTACCAAATGCTAAAACAATAAAATAAATACCAGAAAATGTAATTTGAGTAAATTTATTATTTGCGAGTAATCCAGATAATATTGCTAAACCTGAAAAAAATATAATTGCTGGAAATGTTTGTATAAGAATTTTAATGAATTGGCTCGTTGTAATAAAATCATTATTTAATAAAGATGTTAATAGAAAACTTATAATCCATTGAAAAAGTGCTAATATAATTGACCAATAAAAAAGCCCTAAAATAATTTGTTTATTAGAAATGGGTGAATTAGAAAAAGCATCAATTTGGTGTTTTTCATTTAATAAACTATTTATACCATCTAAAGAAATAAGATATGCCATTAATGATGACATGAAAATCCATATTCCAGGTGATATCCAATACATAAATTTTAAATCATTTATTTTATTAAGTACTGAATAAAAAGGAAACCCAATAACAATATAAATTGTCAAAGTAAATATTATAGAAAATAAAATTACAGGTAAAATAGATGGTTTAATTCTTAACCATTCTCTTTTAATTATTATTCCTATCATTATTCTAAACCGCCTTCAGTTAAACCTAAAAATAAATCACTTAATGTACAGCCTGATGAATCAAATTCTTCAATTTCTTGATTTAATGCAATTCTTAACACATTAAAAAAGTGGCGCTTTTCTCTTGAATAAAATTCAAAATCTTTACCCCTCAAACTTGGACGAACAACTTTTGGGTTTTCTTTTATTTTTTCAATTAATTTAGATGATGGGTCATCTTTAAATGTAATTTTATAACGGTTTAATCCATGAGTCGTTTCTATTAATTTATCAATTGTACCATCCATTTTAATATTCCCTTTATAGAGAATAGCAATACGGTCAGCATACCGTTCACCTTCTTGTAAATTTTGCGTTGTGAAAATAATTGTCTTTTTATCTTTTAAATTTTCTAATATTTCCCAAATTTTCAATCGTCTTTTTAAATCTAAACCCGTTGTTGGTTCATCTAATAAAATAACCGCAGGATTATGAACAATTGCTCGAATAAAACATGCTATTCTTAAATGACCATAACTTAATTCTTCTGGAAATTTATTAAGATATTGAACAAAATCTAAATCTTCAGCCAAACTATGAATTCTAGGTTTTATTCTTTTTAAATCCATGCCTTGTAATTGAGCATATAAAGCAATATTATTATAAATATCAATCTCATAATCTAAATTAATTAATTGAGGCATATAACCAGTTAAGGCTCTTGTTTCTTCTCCACGAGTTTTTATATTAACACCATGGATATATGCAGAACCGGCATCAGTTTCAATTAAACCAACTAATAATTTCAATAAAGTAGATTTACCTGCACCATTTTTCCCTACAATTACAAATCGAGTTCCTTTTTCTACTCCAAATGATAAATCTGCTAATACCGTTTTACCTGCAAATTTCTTTGCTATAGATTTCAATGTTATTGAAGCTTCCATTTATTCCTATTTTTATTTTTAATGTGCATTAAACCAATGCTTTCCAATTCCAACATCAACTTTTAATGGAACTTTTAATTTCATTGCATTTTCCATTTCAAATACCACAATTTCTTGAAGTTGATTTAATTCATTTTCAGGTAATTCAAATATTAATTCATCATGAACCTGTAATATCATTTTAGATTTCAATTTTTCAGATTTTAATTTTGAGTAAATATTTATCATTGCCAATTTAATTAATTCAGATGCAGAACCTTGTATTGGCATATTAATGATTGCTCTAGATTCTGCTTGAGCTTGCTGTCTATTCCCTGTATTTAAGAATCGTGTTTTCCGCTTTCGACCATGAATGGTAGAAACAAACCCATTTTCTTTTGCACTCGCAATTGTAGAATCGATATAATTTCGAATACCTGGGTATGTATTAAAATAATTATCAATTAAATCTCGTGCTTTTGGCATAGAAATACCTAATTCTTGAGACATTCGAAATGGTCCAGCACCATACATAATTCCAAAATTGACAACCTTTGCGGTTCTTCGTTGATCCTCAGTAATTTGATTAACATTTGTATTAAAAACTAACGAAGCTGTTCTTGCATGAATATCATCACCATTATTAAAAGCGTCGATTAAAACCTTTTCTTCAGATAAATGAGCCATTATTCGTAGTTCAATTTGAGAATAATCAGCTGACAATAGTTTCCACCCTTTATTTTCAGGTTTAATTGCTTTTCTAACTTCTCTGCCTAATTCAGTTCTTATCGGAATGTTTTGAAAATTAGGTTTTGTGGAAGATAAACGCCCTGTTCCAGCAATCGTCTGATTCCAACTTGTATGAATTCGATTTGTTTTATCATTAACATATTCAGGTAATGCATCAACATAAGTTGATTTTAATTTTTTATACTGTCGATATTCTAAAATTTTCTCGGGTAAAGGATGGTAATTTTTTAAAACTTCTAAAACTCTAACATCCGTACTTCGTTTTCGAACTGTTTTTAACTCAAGCTCATCAAATAAAATTTCAGATAATTGTTTAGGTGAATTAATATTGAATTCTCGCCCTGCCATATCATAAATTTCCGAAATACTATTTTCTAATTTTTTGCCTAATTCATTTGATAATTTTTTTAAAAACTTACAATCAACAAATACACCTTCATGCTCCATTTCCACTAACACAGGAATTAATGGATTATCAATTTTATTATAATATTCTAATACTTCGTCGTCTTTTAATATACTTTCAAATTTTTTTGTTAATGTAAAAGTTATATCTGCATCTTCAGATGCATAAAATGAAGCTTTTTCAATAGAAACTTCATCCATAGTTATCTGACTTTTTCCTTCACCAATTAATTCGGATATTGGCATCATTGAATATCCTAAATATTGTTGAGCTAAGAAATCAAGATTATATTCATGTATTGCAGTGTTCATTAGATGAGCACCAATCATTGTATCAAAGTAAATTCCATTTAATTCAAATCCAGCATTATTTAAAACAATGATATCAAATTTAATATTTTGACCACATTTCCGAATCGACTTGTCAGCTAAAATTGGATTTAATACTTCAATAACTAATTCAATTTTCAGTAATTGTTTTGATTCTAAACCTTTTACTGGAATATAAAACCCAGTGTTTTCCTTGTCAGATATTGATATTCCAACCAATTCTGCACTATGTGGATCTATAGATGTCGTTTCTGTATCAATAGCAATTAGTGGTAAATTTTTTATTTCTTTACATAGTAAAATCAATTCATCAATTGATTTTACTAATCTATAATTTTTATTAACTTTTTTAGTTACTATCTTTTCTTTCTTTTCAATTAATAACAAATCGACTTGTTTTTGCAAAGAAAATAATTCATATTGACTAATTAGATTAATTAGCTTTTTGCTATTTGCAGGTCTTCGTATAAAATTATTAATATTAGAATCAATTGGTACATTTGTATCTATTGTTACCAATTTAAGTGAAGTTTTATAATATTCTCTAGCATTTATTAACCCTGCAGATACTCTTTTATTTTTTACGGATTCTGCATTTTCAAATATTGAATCAATATCTTTATATTCAATTAATAGTTTACTTGCTGTTTTATTTCCAACACCCTCTACACCAGGAATATTATCAGAAGTATCACCCATTAATGCTAAAAACTCTGTAATTTTTTCAGATGGAATCCCCCATTTTTCAATTACTTTTTTTTCATCATAGATTGTTGTTGGCTTAAATCTATTTCCAGGGGAATAAACAAAAGTGCTCTCATTCACAAGTTGCATTAAATCTTTATCTCCAGAAACAATATAAGTATCAACATCATGCGAACGAGCATTTTCAGTAATTGTACCAATTATATCATCTGCTTCATAACCAGGTAATTTTATCATTGGGAAATTTGCAGCTTCTAAAAAATCTAAAATAGGTTGTATTTGTTCAGCTAATTCTTCAGGCATTTTAGGACGAGTTGCCTTGTATTCCTTATACATTTTATGGCGAAATGTCGGTTCTTTACAATCTAAAATCACAGCAAAATATTCAGGATTTTCATCCCGAAGTAATTTAAAAATAGAATTAAAAAATCCATGAATCGCAGAGGTATGATTACCATTTGATGTAATTAATGGGTTCTTAATCATTGCAAAATGTGCACGATATATCAATGCCATTCCATCAATTAAGAATAGTTTTTTCTTTGAATTTTTTTTAATCAAAGATGAAGAAATATTATTTCTTATTGTATTTGAGGTTTAATACTAATGGGTTGTTAATTAACATTAAATGTTAATCTTTTATAATACGGATTAATTTTCCGTTCCTATATAATTTTTTTCTATCCAAGCTACCATTATTATTATATGTATATTGAATACCATCTAAATAGCCAAAATTATAATTTCGTTTAAATTTATTTTTACCACTTACAAACCAACCTAACTGTTCGCCATGCATTAAACCATATCGATAATTTAATACCATTTTTTTTGTACCATTTTTATACCAATGTTCCTGTTCACCATTTAATGAATTATTTTCATAATTCATTTCGGATAATTTTGGAGGGTCGTCAGATTGTGGTACAGAATAGAAATCAATTGATTTCACTAATTCCATTTGAAAATAATTCCCTTTGTATGTGAGTTCTCTTTTCTTACCACCATTTGGGTATAACTCAATTTCTTTTTCTAAAGAAATATTTGAACATCCACTAAAAATTAAAAGGAAAGATAATAATATTATATATTTTTGATTTATAGTCACTGAATATAGGTTAATTCTATTAGTTGAAATTTATTCATATATCGTATAATTGACCAACCACTGAATTATTTATTTTTCAACATTGTTTTGAATATTTTAGTTGCTTCATTTGGGTTTGAATCAAAATATCCTTTTACTTTTTCTTCAATTTCATGGCTTATTTTTTGGCTTGGATTTTCATCTGTTTGAATTTTAGGAATTATTTTTTCAACCAATTCATTCACTTTCTCTTGATCATTCATATTAATAATTTCTTTTTCTAAATGACTATCTTTTTCATCATCATTTTCATTAATAATATTAATTTTCATATTAGATGGTTTTGGAATAACTGAATAAGGATATTTACTTCCAGAAATTAAAGTGACAAATAAACCAATTATTACATTTATAAAAACAAATAATATGAAAAAATAAATCATCTTTTATTTTGTTTTAATTAAAATATTTAATTCAATATTATCTAAAATAAGTTTATCACCTAAATCTTCAAAAAACTGCCCCGAATTATATTTGATATTCCATTTAGTCCGGTCAAATTCTAAATTAATGTGGCTATAAAAAAAATCATTTTCCTTATTTACAGAACCATCAAATTCTATATTATGTGTAATTCCTTTAATTGTCAAATCTCCACTAAAATTATATTTTGTTTCATTTATTTGTTCTGAATTAGTGATATTTAGAATAGAAGTTGGGTATTTGGCCACATTGAAAAAATCTTCATTTTTTAAATGATTCGATAATTTATTTTTATATTTTTCATTTTCGATATCAGTATTTAAAATTGAAGTCATATCCACTTCAATAAATCCAGATTCAAGTTTATTTCCGTTCAATACTAATTCACCATTTGAAATATCAACAATACCTTCATGACTACTCAATATTTTTTTACCAATCCATTTTATTGAACTGCTATCCGTATCAACAATAATTGTTTTTAGTTTAGATAATTGTAATTGTTCTTTATTTTGTAATTTTAAATTTTCAGAATCTGATTTTGAATTACAATTTAATATAAAAATAGTTATTATTGACAGATAACATATTTTTTTCATCATAATGATTTTTCCTTAATTAAATTAATATAATAAAATTAAGCATATTTTAAATTTTCTATGCATATAAAAATAAAGTTTCATTATTAAATGAAATCACATAATTCATAAAATAACTATATGAAATTTTTACTAAATATATAATTAGACTGTAAAAAGTAATAATATTTAATGAATATGAAAAAGATAATTAAAGCATCTGATTTGAAATCATATTATTTCTTTCTCACATTTCTGATATATTCTATTTCTTTTTGTAACGAATACCCTAAAATTGGACTCGTATTATCTGGAGGTGGAGCAAAAGGGTTTGCACATATAGGTGCATTGAAAATATTAGATTCTTTAGAAATACCGATAGATTATATTGTGGGAACAAGTATCGGTGCTATTGCTGGTGCAATGTATTCCATTGGATTTTCTGGAAATGAAATTGAACAAATTGCTCATAATACAAATTGGGAATCCATGTTTACCGATCAAGTTCCAAGGCGAAGCCTGCCCTATTTTGAAAAAAAAGATTTTGGAAAATATCAACTTGAATTTAGGCTAAATAAATTAAAACCTGTGGAACCAGATGGATTTATTCAGGGTCAAAGTGCATTATTAGAATTAAATAAAATATTTTCAAAACAAAATAAAATTATGGATTTTAGCAAATTTAAAATTCCATTTAAGTGTATTGCAACGGATATAATTACAGGAAATGAAGTCATAATTGATAGAGGTGTACTACCCAAAGCCCTTCGAGCATCACTGTCAATTCCAACCATTTTTGCACCTATAATTTGGGGAGATTCTCTTTTAGTTGATGGAGGAGTAATTAATAATTTACCAACGGATATTGTAAAAGAAATGGGTGCGGATATTATTATTGCAATCGATGTAGGTACACCAATGAAAAACAAATCTCAATTAAATGGATTCCGTGAAATAATGGAACAAGCGATGGGAATATTAGAATATGAAATTGAAGCAAAAAATTCAAAACTTGCAGATTTAATTATAAAACCTGACTTGAAAAATTATAAATCTTCAGATTTTTCTAATAAAAAAATTAATGGAATGGTAAAAAAAGGATTATTAGCGACACAAAAACATATACCTGAATTAATTAAAATAAAAAATAAATCAAAATTTATTGAGATTACAAATAATCTACAAATTCAAAAACAAATTAATATTCATGAAATAAAAATATTCGGATTAAAAACATTCTCACCCACTTTTATTCATCGACTTTTAGGTATTTCAAAAAATTCAGAAATTTCAATAGAAAAACTAAATAGTAAAATAAATAATATTTATGGTTTAGGGTATTTTAAAATTATAGAATATTATTTTGAAGAAAATAATAATAAAACTAATTTGATTTTAAAAATAATTGAACAACCCAAAAACAAATTAAGATTTGGAATAAAATGGGATCATGAACATCAAATAATAATAACTTCCAATGTTCAATTATCAAATATTCCATTTTCAGGAATTCGATTTGAAAACCAATTTACATTTGGAGGAATTAGACACAACCAACTTAATATTTATTATCCAAGTAAAACATTAAACTATCCTATTTATCCATTTTTAAGAATAATTGATAGTTGGCAACCAATAACAAAATATAATAATTATGGTGAAAAAATTGCAACATTGGATTATTACCAACAGTATTTATCGATAGGATTTGGAACAACAATTGGAAATTATTGGGCATCTGAAATTGATTATAAAATTGGTAATTCAACATTAGATAGTGAATTTGAAACAACATATATTGAAGATATTTTATATAAACACAAATATTTTGAAATGGCTTCTTTTGAATTTGTATTAGATAATTTAAATAATAACCTATCTCCCCAAAGAGGGGTAAATATTTCTATATCTGGCGATTATAGTTTAAAATATGGGAAGTATAATTTTCATACAATAAATTCTTTTTTTGATTCTTATTTACCAATTAAAAAACATACCGTTAGAAATTTATTCTATTTTAATTTTGTTAATGGAAATGATATCCCATTTGAATATTATTTAATTAATGAGGATGAAAAGTTTCATGCAGGTATTCCACGATTTGGACTTTTTGGTGAAAAATTAATTGGAATGAGAAATGAACTTATATACCAATATAAAAAAGATATTTTCTTCCATTTATTTTACAATCCAATTGTTTTTGCGCAATATAAAGATTTAAAAATTCAATTGAAAAATGCTGGAGGAATTATGGTTAGTTTAAAATCGCCCCTTGGGCCAATAAATTTGACATGGAGTTTTTCTCCAAATAGTTTATATTTACCAAGTCATTTTATAACAAATTTTTACTTATCAGCAGGATATGAATTTTAAATTAATCTTTATTACTTTGTTTTCAATTAGTGTTTTATTAAGTACAATATATTCAAAACACTTGAAAATATATAAAAACTTTTTTGTATTAAAACCATTAACATTAATTTCAATTATAATAATGGGAGTACTATCACAAAATATTGATCGAAATATATTGAATCAACTCATTCTAATTGGAATATTATTTTCTCTAATAGGTGATATTTTATTAATGTTTGGAAAAAAAGAATTTTTAATTGGAATGGGTGCATTTTTTTTAACCCATATATTTTATATTAATGCATTTATTTTAGATGGATTTCAATTGAATATTATTTTTATTTTTTTTACATCTTTATTTTCAATATTATTTTATTTATTTATTTATTCCTCATTAAACTCACATAAAATCCCTGTATTAATTTATTCTTTGGCGATTAGTACAATGCTTATTACGTCAAGATCATATTTTCAATTACATGATGATATAAATGGGAAATTAATTTTATTAGGTGCAATTTTATTTACAATTTCTGATATTTTATTAGCAATAAAACAATACAAAGGTGAATTTCCATATTGTTCAACATTTGTTTATCTCACATACTTTTCAGGACAATATTTTATTTGTTTAACAATGTGGTATTAAGAAAACTAATTACAAATTGAAATCATTTCACAAAGTTTATCTATATAGAACTTTAATAAATTAACCATATTAATTAAATAGGAATTTTATAAATGAAAATTATCAGTACAACAATTATATTACTTTTAAACATAGGTATTTTATTTAGCGAAAATACAGGGCTTCCAAATGTAAAATTAAAGGATTTCGATAAGAAAAGAGTTGCTATGAATACTCTGGCAAAGGATGGTCCTATTCTTATAAACTTTTGGACAATGGCATGCGAACCGTGCAAAAAAGAAATGAAATATTTAAATAAATTTCATAATAAATATGCAGAAAAAGGGTTTCAAGTATTTTCAATAAACATGGATACTCCTCGAAGTATGGCAAAAGTAAAATCATACATTAAGTCCACAGGATATAATTTTACAGTTCTTTCAGACCCTCGTTCAGAATCATTTAGAAAATTAGGTGCAAAAGCAATGCCTCTCATATTATTAGTAAACAAAGATGGAAATATCTATAAACGACATACTGGATATAATCCCGGAGATGAAATTGGGTTAGAAAATGAAATTAAAGAATTAATTATTCATAATTATCCAGAAACAACTTTTGAATCAAAGACAGAAAGTAGATAGTGAAAATATATTTAATTATTTTTTTATCGTTCACCTTTACTCAAACGGATATTAATTTTTCCCTTGAATCTAAATTTGGTGAAGGGACTAATATTACAAATGAAGGAAGTACAGAAAAGCCTTATAATTATTTTGAAAATATTCTAGATGTAAATATGCAATTTTCTTCTGGAGTTTCATTATGGTCACAATGGGAATATAGTGAACCACCCATTTTTGGTGTAAATAAAAATGGTCTAAATAAATTTTATTTTGAGTATAGTGAGGATGTGTTTAATGTAAAAGTGGGTGATATTTATACATTATATGGACGCGGTCTTTCATTAAATATGGTGATAAGCCAAAATGTTGATTTAGATAATAGTATTAGAGGATTAGAATTTGAGTTTTACCCTTCAGATTATCTGCGTGTTTTTTCGCTTGTTGGAAAAGGCAGATATGATTATCGGACAAACCCAGCACAAACCATTTCAGATAGGTGGGTAAATAATCGTGTTTATAGCATTGGTATGGATTATGATTTTAATCAATTGGGAATATTTCAAATGTATTATTTAAATCAATCTTCTGAAATTGATGAATCCATGATGAATTTATATAATAATGAACATCTTGATACGCGTTTAGGAAAAGAGTTTTATGACAGAGTTTCTTATGAAGAATATCGAACAGATACTCTTTCCTCCAAAATAATAAATTTAAATTGGACAAATTCTATTGGACTGATTGACTATTATTTTGAGTATTCAGGAAATAATTATTCAAAATTATTAGGAGATGATACTGATGGATATAAAATTTATGGCTCACTCTCCACCTATCTCGCTGGATTTGGAATTACCTATGAATACAAAGATTATAATGAACCATATTTTATTCAATCATTGGGTGGTGCACCAATTGTATACCGAGAATCTACTTCAATACTAGGTTCACGATATAATCATTCAATGAATTTTAATGATGAAATAGGACATCAAATTGAAATCCAATATGCAATTAATGAAAACTTGAATTGGATGGTAAACGCATCGCAATCAAATTCTCATGTTGGAAAATATTTATCAATTGATATTGATTCATTAGCAAATGAATCAACGCAAAATTATATCCACTCAAACCCATTTAATTTAGTGTTTATGCAAGGAAATGATGAGGATTTAGCCTTTAAACCATTTAGACAATTTTACACTGAATTTTCAGGGTATACATTTAATAATCATTTATTTTTTCAAGTTGGAATTGACCTTTTAGATGATGTGTTTAAATATCATGATACAAAAGTTTATGATTATGGTGATATTAATATTGATAATTATATTCATTTTGTAGATTCGTCTCTTTCTATTTGGAATATAGAAGAATTGAATCTTGTCACCAAAAATTACAATAATAATCTGTCAAATTTTAGCGGGATATGGAACGATTATTTTAATTTATGTGAAAGTTTAGGGGATTATATTTGTCCTGGACAAACAGCGAATGAATATGCAGACTCAACCATATTTTCAAGTTATGGAATTAGTTATGAAGATTCATTAGCAAACCTTTTTTCAAATTATGAATTTAATTATGAAAATAGAGAGAATGAGTTAAAAGTTGAATCTACAAAAGCTAGATCTGATAGCTTAAAATCAAAAAAGTATGAATATACAGAACAAACAGTTGTCACTTTACCCATGCGTTTTTCATGGAATTTTGGTGATGGTAGTTCAATTTCTACCTATTGGGAACATCAATGGAGAAATGTAAATGCAAGCCATGATATTTTATTACTCGATGGAACTATTGATAGTAGGCTAACAAAAATCGAAAATTACTATAATCAGTACTTTTCAATATCATATCGTCATCCTAAAAAGTGGTCAATCACTTTATTTTATGACGGCGAAACACATGATAAAAAATTAGGTGGTGAAATTTGGTCTGATAAATATAATGATTGGAAAGGTGCAGATTTCACCTTTGACATGAATTCAAGTAGTCAATTATCTATTTTTTATGGAAGCCAAAAAGGTGGGAGAATTTGTGCAAATGGTGTGTGTGCTGACCAACCCGGATTTAAAGATGGTTTTAAATTAACATATCGAAGCTTCTTTTAACAATATTGTTACAAATTATATTAATATAATTTATATAAACTATTATTATATTTAAAGTAACTAAATATAAATAATTTAACTAAATAAGGAATTGAAATATGAAAAAAATATCTCTACTAATATTACTAACTTTATCGATTGTAAGTGCACAAACTTATGATATGGGAGATGTAATTAGTGAAGACCATCAAAATCAAAGTTTTGATATTTGTTACGGTGACGACAATTCATTATTTCAATTCTCTGAATTAAATGGTGCGTTAAATAATGATGGCAAATATTGGATAACCTTCATTGATATGGCTGCAACTTGGTGAGGCCCATGTTATAACGACATCGGTTCGATGGACGCACATGCTGATTATTGGATGGAACCTGAAGATGGTGAAGATAATAATGAAAATGGTTTAGTTGATGAAAGTGTAAGATATATGGTTGCACTTGCTGATATTGGTCAACCATATACGTGTGAACAATGGGGAGATGCAGGTATTAACGGAATTCCATTAATTGTTGAAGACCCTGGAACTATTTTTGGTTGGCTACACGATTCATATAATGCATACCCTTCTTATGCTATTTTAGATCATGAAATGAGGGTTGTTGATAAACCATGGCCTTATGGCTCAACTGATAATTTAATTCAAAGTCTATATGAAACTTGTGAAGAAGCAGGATTATGTGGAGCAGTATCTGATTTAGACAATGACGGACTAGTTGGTTCAGATGATAATTGCCCGAATGATTATAACCCAAATCAAGATGATAGTGATGATGATGGATTGGGTGATTTATGTGATGAATGTTTAAATTCTTCTGGTGATTTAAATGAAGATGGGTTTATTAATATTACGGATGTAGTTGTAACGGTAAACATTGTATTAAATGGTGGAATAAACTCAAATGCATTTACAGAATGTGAAAAATCCAATGCAGATTTTACAGGTGATGGAATAATTAATGTATTAGATATTATTCAAGTTGTTAATGTAATTTTGGGAAATACTGCACAATACTGCAATTGTAATAATAGTAATTTAGATTTAAATAAAATCTCTGGTAGTGTTGAAGCATCATTTATAACACAATCAAATGATTTAATTATTAATTTGGAATCTACTCATTCATTTAGTGGTGTACAATTTTTTATTCCCGGTAAAAATACTGATATTAAATTACTTGACAATAGCCATATTAATTTAGAAGCTAACTATTTTAATAATACGACAACTGTAATTGCCTATTCATTATTAAATCAAGCATTTGATAGTAAAAATGTAATATTTACAATAAATAATGGAGCACATTTAAATATACAAGATATTCAAATAATTATTGGAGATACCCATGGAAGGGAAATGGAACTTATAAAATCTAATAATGGTACTGTATTCCAAAATGGACCATATGTTTTTGAATTATCAAATATATATCCAAACCCATTTAATCCAACAGCAGAAATTAGTTTTTCGCTTGCAGAGGCTGGGTACATTACATTAATGGCGTATAACACAAATGGACAACAAGTGGGAACTATATTTGATGGCTATCAAGAAAATGGAATTCATTCTTATTCTTGGCATGCAAGTAATCTGCCATCAGGTGTATATTATGTCAAATTGTCTGATGGTGTTAATCAACAATTTAAAAAAGCAATTTTATTAAAATAAAGAAAAGGAAGATTATATGATAAAAAATATAATTATAGGATTCGCATTAATTTCAACCATTTTTCCAGCAATTTATGGAGTTGGTGATGTAGTTAGTTCGTCTCATCAAAATGTGAGTTACCCCGTATGTTATGGTGAATATGAAACAGAAGGGTTTAAACTTTCGGATTTAAATGGTGAATCAAATGGAGGAGTTTTTAAAGTATCTTTAATAGATATGTCTGCTACATGGTGTGCCCCATGCGTTGCTTTTATTCCTGAGTTTGATGGAATTGTTGATGATTGGTCTGATAATGATGGAGTATTTATTTTTAATGCATTAATGGATATGAATCAACCCTATTCTTGTGAACAATGGGGAGATATGGGTATTTCAAATATTCCTGTTATTATTGACGATGGTAATGGTGGTGGTAATAGTATTTTTAGTTTTTTTAATACAGGAAGTGCAATTCCAAGTACGGTATTTATTGATCATGAAATGAGAGTTCAATATATGTCAAATCAAGTTACGAGTAATCAAGCCAGTAATATAATTCAAAATATGCTAGGTGATTGTACTATGTGTGGTAATCCTGATTATGATAGTGACTTTGTTTTAAATGAGACCGATAATTGTCCAAATGATTATAACCCAGACCAAGAAGATGAAGATTATGATAATCTTGGAGATGTATGTGATTCTTGTCACAATATGTCTGGAGACCCTAATGATGATTTATTTGTAAATATTACAGATGTAATTTTAACTGTAAATCTAATTTCAACAGGAGGAATAACTTCAGAGTTTTATAATGATTGTGAAAAAGCAGATGCAAATTTTAATAGTGATGATACAATTAATGTTTTAGATATCATTCACATGATTAATATAATTCTTGGTAACACTGTGTTAAACTCTAATAATGATAATAAGGCTACAGTTAATTTCAATCAAGATAATAACCAATTAAAAATTACGATTAACAGTGATATTGAAATTTCGGGAATACAATTAAATTCTAATTCACAATTTTCAAATGTTAAATTATTACAAAATAATGAAAAAGAATTAATTTCAAATGAAGATATTATATTAGCTTATTCATTACAAAATATTCCATTTGAAAATAATAAAATAGATTTGGTTTTAGATAATGCTCATAATTTAAATATTGATGATATTCAAATAGTAGTGAGTGATATATTCGGAAATGAATTAACATTAGTAAAATCAGAAAATGGTAATATTTATAGTAATGGAGTATATGAGTTTGAATTAGATAATTCATATCCAAATCCATTTAATCCAACTACAAAATTGAATTTCTCCTTACCTATGGATGCTAATATTCAATTAGTTGCATATAATATTCATGGGCAAAAAGTTCAAGAAATTTATAGTGGATATAAGACTGTTGGCTCTCATCAATTCAATTGGAATGCATCTCATTTATCAAGTGGAATTTATATTGTTAAATTAATTTCAGAAAACCATCAAACAAGTATTCAAACAATACTAATGAAATAAATTCAATTTAAATTTTCAGTTTATTTTAAAGGCAGAGTTATCTCTGCCTTTTTTATTTAATAAATTATTTCAAACTACTATAGAAATAAACCAATATTTAGATAGTTAAAAAATTCGTAACTTTTCTTGCTTTGGAACCCCTCTATATTACAAATACCATTAAAAAATATTGTTATATATTTATTATATTTTCAATATTCTTATCACACATAAATGCAAGCAGGCTTTGGGGAATTATTCAAAAAGAGAATAAACCATTTATACATGATTATGAAATAATTTATTCTCAATTACTAGAATTTCAACTTCAAGGTAATTTAGGAAATTATCACGATTGGCCATATAATAGTAATGACGGTTGGGGATTTGTAAAATATAAAAATAAAATTCTTAATGATTCATTTGATAATATTCATTCTTCAATTACAGCAATCAATGACTCTCAATTTATCCAAGAAATCCATAATATATTAAACCCAACAAATAATATTCGGATTGCATTTGGGCATGTTCGAAATGCAACTACAGGGGCTTTTTCTATACCTAACCCCCACCCATTTACTTATCAATTTAATAATAAAACATATTCATTTGCACATAATGGGACAATTGACAAAATCGGATTATTAAATTTATTAACAGAAAATGGAACCGATTCTACATGGATTTTTAATAATCCACCAAATTCATATAATTGTGGTAATTGGAATGATGAAGGATTTAATTGTTTAGTTGATTCAGAATTATATTTTTTATGGATTATAAAAAATATAATTGATTTAAATGATGATTATAGGGGAATTACGAATGCCTTAAATATAATTGAAAATACCGAATTTGATATCGATAATATTAATGGAGAACAACGAAATTTCATTATGTCCAATGGTACGGAATTATTTGCTTATAAATCTTCAGATGACATACATGAAGAATCTAGATATGAATTATTTTATCAATCATTTCCAAATCATTTTTCTATAATGTCAACACCACATTCAGTTGATAGTGGATATATTCCAATAAATGATCAAGAATTATTAATTTTTCGAAATGATGTAATTACACCAATATCTTTATATCCAGTTAATGAAATGAATTATGAAAATGATTATCAAATACTTCAAGATATAATTACAATAAATAATTTAAATGAAGTAAATTGTAATTCATGTAATAGTGACGGTATATTACAACCATTGGAATTAGGAAATCAGGTTTGGGAAAACAATCGTTTAATTGAATTTAATATTTCAAATTACACTACGGATGAAATTAAATACTATCCGAGTTCAATAAAATTATTATCTGAATTAGTTTCTTTTAATGGACCTTTCACTGAAATAATTCCTCAACTAAATTGTGTAGAATTAAATAGTCCGTTATCAGATTTTTTTCAATGTAATTCTTTAGGTTGTTCAGATCCAATAGCATGTAATTATAATTATTTTTCAAGTGGAAATGATGGATCATGTGAATATTCACCCAACAATTATGATTGTGATGGAAATTGTTTAACAGCAATTAATGAAAATAATGATTGTTTAGAAATTTATGAATTTGGTTGTTTAGATACACTGGCTTTTAATTATAATCCATTAGCTATTATTGATAATGGAAAATGTATGTATGATAATATTATTTTATTTAAACGAGGAAATAATTTAATCAGTTTACATGGCATTCCTGAAACAAGTAATACCGAATTGTTAATGCAACCACTTGAAGAAAGTGGTCTTGAAATAAATTTTATATTAGGGCAAGGCATGGGATACTTTAAAGTAGATGACGAATGGTCAGGGAACTTACATTCACTCGATATAAATTCAGGCTATTGGTTTAATGTCGGTTCAAATTTCACATGGCATATTCCTTTACAAAATAGACCTAATTTACCAACGGATTGTATTTCATATAATCTAGAGGAAGGAAATAATTTAATATCTTATTCAGGTGAAGATGATAATTTTACAATTAATTCATTAAATGGTGATGTATTTTCTGAAAATTTTCAATTTATTTTAGGACAAACCGTCGGATTATTTAATACAGAATCTGGATGGTCTGGCAATTTATTTAATTTAAAAAATAAAAAAGGGTATTGGGTAAATTCCCTTTACCCAATTGATTTTTATTGGGGTACAAATTGTGAAGAATCAACAATTATTGAAGGGTTAAATAAAAATGTTCAATCTAAACTTTCTTATAATCAATCGACAAATCAAGCCTTTTATTTAATTGATGAATTAATAATTGAGAACTATTCACCGAATGAAAATGATATATTAATCGCTTATCATCAAGACCAATTAATAGGTAGTACTAAATGGTCTATTGAAAAAATAATTCTACCCATAATGGGCAGAGATTTATCCTCTCAAACGGAAGGATATATTGAAGAAGGTGATGTTCCAGAAATAAAATTATACCAATATAATACAGGAAAACTTATTAATTTAAATGGTGACATTAACTCTTGGCATAATTTATCTGTAAATCTAATAAATAATCTTCATACAAAAACAGAAATTACACCAACCCAATTCAACATAAATCCTGCATATCCCAACCCATTTAATGCGAAAACAACATTGAGTTTTACAATACCGAATGAATCACAAATAAATATTGAATTATTTGATTTAACAGGGAAAAAAATAAAGTCAATTATAAATACAATTTACAAACCTGGAAATCATAAAATCCTAATTAATGGGAAGAATCTCTCAACAGGAGTTTATATCATTAAAATATCTATGTTCAAAAATTCAAATAGTTTATCACCTATTTTTCAAAGCACTCAAAAAATTATTTTATTAAAATAAAAAAGAAATTGAAATCAATATTGAAATATTTATCTGGGTTAATTATAATAATTTCAATATTTTATTTTTGGATATTACCCTTATTTTCTCAAGATATCATTTTTATTAATGGTAAAATTATTACAATGGAATCAAAAAATAGTGAGTTTGAAGCTATTTATATTAAAGATGGGTTAATTTTTGAAATTGGTAATACCGAAGATATTATTAAAAATGATAATTGGAAAACGAAAGTAATAGATTTAAAAGGCAAGACGATGATGCCTGGGTTTATTGAAGCACATTGTCATCCAATCGGAACTGCAATAATTAATCAAGTCTTAAGCATTAGTGGATATAACTATAATTCACGGGCAGAAATAATAAATGCAATTAAAACGGAAATTAAAAATCCAAATAATGATGATTGGCTAATTGTCTTCGGGTGGGACCCCGTAATGGTTGATGATTTAGAAAACCCATCATTATCTGAATTAAATGACATTTCACCAAACAGACCGTTGCTCATACTTACTCAAATGATGCATCATGGGTTTATCAATTCGGCAGGATATAAAAGAGCTAAAATAACTAAAGATTATCCAGAATTATCAGGAGCTGGTAAATTTTTAAAAGATGATAATGGTGAGCTTAATGGAGTAATTTATGAAGTTACAGCTCTTCAATATATTTTAAAACAGCTCCCAAAAACACCATCATCAGCAATTAAATTATTATTAAATATACAATATTCAAAATATGCTAAAGCTGGTTTTACCTCAATTGGAGTTCTAGGTCCAATAGAAAAAGGTGGCTATCCTTTAGATTTCATGTATAATTTAGCTTCTCAAAAAACAATGCCTATTCGAACTTTTATATATGGATTAGAGAACCAAATTGATAGTGCAAATTGGAAACCCAATTATGGTCATGATAATTTCCGCCTTAAAGGAGTAAAACTCTATATGGATGGTTCGCCATACACGGGTGGTGCTGCATTTAAAGATGCCTATGTAAATTCACATATTACTTTAAATCGAATTGGGTTAAAACCAAATCATTATGGTGAAGTAAATTATAGTTTAAATGAATTCATTCCAATTGTTGAAAAATACCATAATCAAGGCTTTCAAATTGCAACCCATGTGCAAGGTGAAATTGCAATAGATATCGCTTTAGATGCAATTGAATATGCATTGAATAAACAACCAAGAGAAAATCACAGACATAGGTTAGAGCATAATGCATTAATCACAACAGAACAAATTAAAAGAGCAGAAAAATTAGGTGTAACCCTTAGTATATTTATTGACCATATTTATTATTATGGTGATAAGTTAGACCAAATCGTTGGTAAAGAAAGAACACAACGATATATGCCTTTAGGAACTGCAATGAAAGTTGGAAATTTTACAACTATTCATACAGATAATCCCGTTACGCCTGTAAATGCTCTACGGCCAGTAGAAACTGCAATTTTAAGAAAGACACGAAAAACAGGGCAAATAGTTGGAAGTCAGGAAAGATTGTCTAAATTTGATGCATTAAAAGCAATTACCATAAATCCGGCATGGCAATTTATTGAAGAAAATAATATAGGCAGTTTAGAAATAGGTAAGTTTGCAGACTTAGTTATTTTATCAGAAAACCCGTTTGAAATAGATGCTGAAAATTATCAAAACATTAAAATTGAAAGTACTTGGTTGTCTGGGAAAAAAATAAATTCTTCAATATATAATTGGACAAATTTTAAATTATCTATTCTTACTTTATGGGAAATGATTTAAAAATAACTATTTCTGTCTCATATCACCTGACGGGATACATGATGACCTTTTATGGTTTTGGATGTTTTACCGTTCCTGGAGTTAGATTTGCTTTTTCCCAAGGAGGAATATTTTGAATAGCCTAAATGGTCTGTCATCTCACCTTCTAGAGCTCGCTTTACAACGGCTTTAGTTAATTGTTTTAATAAGCCTTCTTCACCCAAAATATCTTCAGGCTTTTTACAACTTTTTAACAGCTCATCTATCAGTTCATCGTTTCTAGTCATTTTGCTTTCCTTTCTTTGCTTTTATATCAAGCAGTTTGACCATTTACACAAAACTATTTATAAGCCCACTGAGAGAATTCCAATATAGAGTTCTCTCAGTTGATTAAGGGTATTTTCATACCCTCAGAGGAAAGAAATTTACTGCCTACTTTCTAACAAATTATCCACTACAGATGGATCAGCTAATGTTGAGATATCGCCTAGACTAGAAATATTATTCCCAGCAATTTTTCTAAGAATTCTTCTCATAATCTTCCCAGAGCGTGTTTTAGGTA
The DNA here is from genome assembly GCA_964529325.1 of uncultured bacterium. Lineage (GTDB taxonomy): Bacteria > Fidelibacterota > Marinisomatia > SCGC-AAA003-L08. Next base: position 91,545 of record CAZGWH010000001.1, read on the forward strand.
GTGCTGGGGTAAACTGTACTTTATCAGGTGATGCATGAGGCCCGATTAATTCTCTCACTTTCATACGAATTCCTTTTAAAGTTTCATCATTTGGTTCTTCGCCAGCCATGAGTGTTACATAAGCATAAATTCCTTGCCCCTTCACTTCATGAGGATATCCAACAACGGCAGCCTCTGCAACCGTTTTGTATGCACCAATTGCACCTTCTATTTCAGCCGTTCCCAATCGATGTCCAGACACATTTAGTACATCATCAACACGACCTGTAATCCAGTAATACCCATCTTCATCTCGTTTTGCTCCATCGCCAGTAAAATAATATCCAGGATACATTGAGAAATATGTTTCAAAAAATCTTTTATGATCACCATAGATTGTACGCATTTGCCCTGGCCAAGAATGTTTAATAGCAAGTAACCCTTCAACACTATTGCCCTCTTTTTCAACACCTTCTGCATTTAAAATAACTGGTTCTATTCCAAAAAATGGCATAGTTGCTGAACCTGGCTTTGTTGCAATTGCTGATGGAAGTGGCGTAATTAAAATTCCACCTGTTTCTGTTTGCCACCATGTATCTATAATTGGACAATTATTTTCACCAATCACATCTTTATACCACATCCATTCTGGTTTTTTTATAGGTTCACCAACAGTACCTAATACTTTAAGAGTTGATCTATCCCATTTAGTTACATAGTCATCACCCTCACGCATAAGTGCACGCAATGCTGTTGGAGCGGTATAAAAAATATTCACTTTATGTTTTTCAACTATTTGCCAAAACCGACCAAAATCAGGGTAATTTGGTACTCCTTCAAACATCATCGTTGTAGCTCTATTTGCCATTGGTCCATACACAATATATGAATGACCCGTAATCCAACCAATATCTGCTGTACACCAATAAATGTCCCCTGCTTGATAATCAAAAATAGTTTCATGTGTGTAAGAAGCAAAAAGTAAATATCCTGCTGTGGTATGCAATACACCTTTAGGTTTTCCTGTTGAACCAGATGTGTATAAAATAAATAGTGGATCTTCAGCATCCATTTGTACAGGTTCACATTCTGATGATACTTTGCCCACTTCATCCTGCCACCAAACATCTCTACCATCATCCATATTTACAGGTTCACCCGTGCGTTTTACTACAAACACTTTTTCTATTGATGGCGTATTTTCCAATGCTTTATCAGCATTGGATTTCATTGGAATATTTAGTTTTTTACCTCGAACACCAGTGTCTTGCGTTACTAATATTTTGCATTCAGAATCATTTATTCTATTACGCAAAGCATCAGGTGAGAATGCACCAAATACAATTGAGTGAACCGCACCAATTCGAGAACAGGCTAACATCGCTATAGAAAGCTCAGGGATCATTTGCATATACAAGCAAACTCTATCACCTTTTTGCACTCCATGTGCTTTTAATACATTCGCAAATTGAGATACTTTTTCAAGCATTTCATTATAGGTGTACAACGCATCTTCATCTGGGTTATTACCTTCCCAAATAAGTGCAGTTTGGTCACCATGCCCCGCATTTACATGTCTATCTAAGCAATTAAATGAAACATTAAGTTTTCCACCTTCAAACCACTTAATATTTGCAGTATTAAAATCACAATTAGAAACGGTATCCCACTTTTTATACCAAGTTAATCGTTCTGCTTTATCTGCCCAAAATTCATCCATATTTTCAATAGAATTATTGTACATTTTTTGATATGATTCCATTGTTGGAACATGAGCAATTTGTGCATCTTTATATTGTGTTTTAATCACTTTAGGTGTTTGAATTAATTCAGTCATCGGTTTTTCCTTTTCTTAGTTATTAAATTTATTAAATTAGAAAATTTGAATTTTATCTAACTATCTACAATCTATCATCTACCTTTTTAGCAAATCATTACCATAAGATTATGCAAATTTATTGGATTTCCCCCTGGTCATTATTAATGCACCAATTAAACATGCAATACCTGCAATAATAAAAGGTGTCATCCAAACGGAGGGGTCTGTATTACTTTTAGCAGAATCCTTAAAAAAACCTGCAATTTGTGGTCCTAATATTCCAGCAATACCATATGCTGTAAACATAAATCCATAGTTTTGCCCAACATTTTTATTCCCAAAATAATCAGCAGTTGCTGCAGGAAATAATGCAAAATTACCACCAAAATTAAATCCAATTATACTTGAAACTATTATTAGACCAATTGCAGTTCCAAACAAGATGAATCCATGATAAATAGAAAGCATAATTAAACCTTGCAAAGTAGTCATTGCAATAATCGCTTTTCGTCTCCCAATTTTATCAGATATAATTCCCCAAATAATACGACCTAAACCATTAAAAATTGCATACCAAGCCATCGCTGTACCTGTAATAACTCCAGCGTTTGCGACCCCATGGTGTTCAAGAGCATCTATACCAAATAACCGAATACAATAAATTACCATTAATCCTGATAATGCAGAAAAAATAAAAACAGACCATAATTTATAAAACTGTGGACTTTTTAACATTTGGGAAGACTCTACCTCTTCTGATGCAGTTATATTTACAGATGAAACTATATTGGGATCCCAACCTTCAGGTATATAACCTTTCGGAGGGTTTACCATTACTAAACTACCCAATAAAACTAAAATTGTAAATACTACTCCGTAAATCACAAATACAGATTGAACACTATTTAGCCCAAATACATTTGCTGTGTTTAATAACCCTCCAAACCAAGAACCAGCAAGTTTCACCCAAATTGTAGCTCCAAATCCGAACCCTGCTACAGCAAGTCCAGTTATCAACCCTTTTTTATCTGGAAACCACTTTACTCCAACAGCAATTGGAACTACATACGCAATCCCAATCCCTGCACCACCAACAATACCAATAAATAATAATTGTGTCCAAAATGTACTTCCAAAAATCCCACCAAAAATATATCCTGTACCAAGAAGAATTCCTCCTATCATAGTTAATTTAATAGAGCTAATTCGTTGTTGAAGTTGTCCTGAAATCACCACAAACATTGAAAAAGATGCTAAACCTGCTGAAAATATCCACGCTGTTTGTTGAGCTGAAAATTTAAATATTCCATTTGAATCTGTGAGTAAATCCGTAAATACAGACCAAGAATAAATTGCCCCCAAAGCAAGCTGAATCATTATTGCACCCACCACTACAATCCATCTATTTTTAATATTCATGACATCCTAATAATATTTTTCAAATATCGATAATTAGACCTGCTTATCTTATTATAAATTTACGAATAATTTCTATTAATTTTATAGTATAAATTTTAATAACAAAAATATCTTTTGCTTTACAAATTAAAAGGTGAATAAATTGGAATTAATGGAAAATTTAACATTTAACTATTGGTGTCACATTTAACGGGTAAAACTGCTCCGCGAATGTTCGCTATACAGAATTAACCCCGAATTTTACTTCGGGGTTTTTATTTATAAAATGAAATATACTGAATTTATATCATTATCAAAAAAATACAAAACAATACCTGTTTATAAACGGATTATTGCAGATTTACTCACACCTATTTCTGCATATATGAAACTCACAAAAACCTCAACATATTCATTTATTTTTGAATCCGTTGAAAAAGGTGAGCAATATGGACGATATTCATTTATTGGTAGAGATCCAATAAAAATATATAAAGCTGAAAATCAAAATTCTTATAATCTCATAAATAATTCTTGGGAAATAATAAATAAACCATTTCTTCATATTTTAAGAAATGAATTAAAAAATTATAATGCTCCTAAATTGGAAAGCCTTCCATCATTTACTGGAGGATGGGTGGGAAATTTAGGATATGAAAGTATTCAATGGATTGAAAATATTCCAGTTCATACAAAAGATAATATTAATACACCGGATGCAATGTTTATGCTTTTCAATGAAATTATTGCATTTGATCATTTAAAAAATGAAATTATTTTATTTTCAAATGTACATATAACAAAAAATACACAATTAAAAAATGCCTATAATGAAGCGAATGATAAAATTGATAAAATGGGAGAATCGTTACATGCAGATATAGATTACCAAACCCCAAAAAAATCTAAAAAATCAAAATCAAAATCAAATGTTTCAAAAATAAAATTCTTAAATTCAATCAAAAAGACAAAAGAATATATAAAATCAGGCGATGTATTCCAACTTGTTTTAAGTCAACAATTTAGCCGGGAAACAAATATAGATCCAATAACCTTATATAGAGCATTACGCATAATAAACCCATCGCCTTATATGTTTTTATTGAACATGGGTGGGTTTGAAATCATTGGTGCTTCACCAGAATTACTTGTAAAAGTTGAAAATGAAAATATTGAAATAAGACCTATTGCTGGTACTCGCCCAAGAGGAAAGAATTCCATAGAGGATATTGAATTATCAAAAGATTTATTAAATGATGAAAAAGAAAGAGCAGAACATTTAATGTTAGTTGATTTAGGGCGAAATGATGTTGGAAAGTCCGCCGAGATAAATTCAGTAAAGGTAAAAGAATTTATGGAGGTTGAATATTATTCTCATGTGATGCATATTGTGTCAGATATTCAAGGAAAATTAGCGAAAGGAAATGATGTTTTTGATGCTCTATACTCAGGATTTCCCGCTGGAACACTTACTGGTGCACCCAAAATAAGAGCGATGGAAATAATTAATAAATTAGAAAATTGTAAACGCGGAGTATATTCTGGGGCGATTGGATATTTTGATTTTACTGGCGATATGAATACTTGCATCGCAATTAGAACAATGGTATTAAAAGACAATATTGTTTATTTCCAATCGGGAGCAGGGATTGTATATGATTCCGACCCTGAAAAAGAATACGAGGAAACTATAAATAAAGCAAAAGCAATAAATTCGGCAATTGACTTTGCTGAAAATGGATTAATTCAATGATATTGATAATTGATAATTATGATTCTTTCACCTATAATTTAGTGCAATATATTGGCTCAATAAATCCAAATCTTGAAGTTATTAGAAATGACAAAATTACATTTGAAGAAATAAAGGAAAAAAATCCTACACATATCGTCATCTCTCCCGGACCAGGAAAACCAGAAGATGCAGGGATTTCAATTGAAATTATTAAAGAATTTGGAGAATATATTCCTATTCTTGGAATTTGCCTAGGTCATCAAGCAATTACAGTTGCTTTTGGTGGAAATGTAGATAGATCTGATGAAATTATACATGGAAAAACATCAATCATAAATCATTTTGATTCAAAATTGTTTCATAATATTCCCCAACAATTTAATGCAACACGATATCATTCATTAGTTGCAATGAAAGAGGAATTTCCAACAGAATTAAAAATTACTGCCGAATTAAAAAATGGATTAATTATGGGACTTGAACATAAAAAGTTTCCAATTTATGGGGTGCAATTTCACCCTGAATCTATCGTTACAGAATATGGTATGCAGTTAATAGAAAACTTTATTAATATTTCTAAAATAAATACTCAAAAAAAATAGAAGTATTATTGATAAAGATAAAAAATACAAAAGAATATATATGAAAAAAATAATAGAACAATTATTAGGACATCAAAGCCTAACTCAAAAAGAGTCAAGAAATGTAATGTACAACATCATGTCAGGTGAATTTAATGATGCACAAATTTCAGGCTTTTTAATTGCATTAAGGGCGAAAGGTGAATCCTCTGCTGAAATTGCAGGATTTGCTCAAGCAATGAGAGAAAAAATGACACCAATCAATATTCAAAGCGATGCAATGGATATGTGTGGTACAGGTGGTGATGCGAAAGGGACATTCAATATTTCAACAGCGTCTTCATTTATAGTCGCAGGTGCAGGCGTTCATGTTGCAAAGCATGGCAATCGCTCCATGACTTCCAAATCAGGATCTGCAGATGTATTAACAGCATTAGGAGTTGATATTACATTGTCTCCTGAAAAAGTGTCTAAATGTATTGATGAAATTGGAATTGGTTTTATGTTCGCCCCTTCCTTACACCCTGCAATGAAATACGCAATGGGTGCACGAACTGCACTTGCAACCCGAACCGTATTTAACATATTGGGCCCCTTGTGTAATCCTGCAGGAGTAAAAAGACAATTAGTTGGTATTTTTGAAGGAAGCCTTACGGATAAAATAGCTGAAGTATTAAAAAAATTAGAATCTAAAACAGCAATGATAGTTCATGGATATGATGGATTAGACGAAATTTCAACTACATCTTCAACAAAAATTAGCTATTTAAAAATGGACCAAACTATAAAATCAATGGCAATTTCACCTTCTGATTTTGGCTTCTCTACAACGACCCTTGAAAATTTAAAAGGTGGAACACCTGAAGAAAATGCAAAAATAATTATGAATATTTTAGACGGAACGGACAAAGGACCCAAAAGAGATATACTTATTTTAAATGCAGCAGGTGGAATACTCGTTGGCGGTAAAGTAGATTCATTCAAAGATGGAATTAAATATGCAGAAGAATCATTAGAATCAGGAGAAGCCTTAAATAAATTGAAAAAACTAATTGCGATAAAATGAATATTCTTGATAAAATTATTGAGAAGAAGCAAACTGAAATTGAAATTGCATCAAAGATTAACCCCATTGAACAATTAAAAGAAACACAACGATTATTTCAAATTAGAGATTTTAAAAATTCATTAATTTCAAATGAGGTTTCAATTATTGCAGAAATAAAATTTAAGTCACCATCAGCAGGAAACTTATTAAAAAATATACTTCCAGGGGAAATATCAAAATCATACGAAATTAATGGAGCATCTGCAATTTCAGTGCTCACAGATAATCATTTTTTTGGTGGAAATTTAAATTTCATTCATGAAGTGAAGTCAAATTGTGAAATACCTGTTTTAAGAAAAGATTTCATTATTACTGAATATCAAATTTGGGAGTCCTTTACTTTTGGAGCTGATGCAATATTATTGATTTCTGATGCATTAGAATTTGAAAAATTAAAAGACTTATACCAATTATCAAAAGAATTAGGTTTATCAGTTTTACTCGAAAGCCACTCAAAAGAATCTCTTGATAATGCATTAAAATTAAACCCTGAATTATTAGGAATTAATTGTCGAAATTTAAAAACAATGAAAACTGATTTAGATTGGTTTAAAAATTGTATCTCAGATATTGATCATGAATGTATTAAAATAGCTGAAAGTGGAATAAATAACCCAAATGATTTACAATTAATTAAAAAATTAGGTTATGACGGAGCTTTAATTGGTACACTATTTATGAAAAGTGGGGAACCTGGAAATGCACTTGCAAAACTTTTAGGTCGAGTCCCAAAATGATACCCATAAAAATTTGTGGAATATCAAATATCGAAAGTTTAAAAATTATATTAAAATACCCTGTATCTGCGATTGGATTTATTTTTTACAATAAAAGTCCGCGGTTTATTACGCCAATTGAAGCAACTGAACTATCAAAACATATTCCCCAATCTATAAAAAAAGTGGGTGTTTTTGTTAATGAAACAGTTGAAAAAGTTAAACAGATTTGTAATCATGTAAAATTAGATTTTATTCAATTACATGGTAATGAAGACCAAGATTACATCAATAATTTTTCAACTCCAATTATAAAAGCAATAAGAGTTGGAAATGATTTCACCTCTCAATCTCTAACAAATTATAAAGTACATTCATTTTTATTAGATACATTTCAACCTGGTATATTTGGCGGAACAGGTGAAACATTTAATTGGGATTTAATCAAAAAACGAGACTCCCCTATTCCCATTATTTTATCTGGAGGCTTAAACCCTCAAAATATTATGACCGCAGTTAATAAAGTAAATCCATCAGCTATTGATATTAATAGTGGTGTTGAAAAATGTCCAGGTGAAAAAGATGATATGAAAATTTCGACATTATTTAGTAAATTAATAATTAAAAAACAAAAAATAAATATTTTTAATGAAATATAATCAACCTGATAGATTTGGACATTTTAATCAATTTGGTGGAAAATATGTCCCCGAGACATTAATTCCTGCGATTTCAGAATTAGAAAATTTATATTTATCAAAAAAATCTAATCCTAAATTTAATTCTACATTAAATAAATTATTAAAACATTATTCAGGTCGCCCAACTCCTTTATACTTTGCTAAAAGAATTTCAGATGACCTTGGTTTTAATGTCTATTTGAAAAGAGAAGACTTAAATCATACAGGTGCACACAAAATAAACAATGCATTAGGACAAATTTTATTGGCAAAAAAAATGGGTAAAACCAGAATAATTGCCGAAACGGGTGCGGGTATGCATGGAGTAGCAACTGCGACAGTATCTGCTCAATTTGGATTAAAATGCGTTATTTATATGGGCGAAGAAGATATAAGAAGACAAAAATTAAATGTATTCCGAATGAATTTACTTGGTGCAGAAGTTAGACCTGTTTCATCTGGAAGCAAAACTTTAAAAGATGCAACCAATGAAGCAATTCGTGATTGGGTAACGAATGTAGAAAATACTTATTACTTAATTGGTTCTGTTGTAGGTCCACATCCATACCCAATGATGGTTAGAGATTTTCAATCAATTATTGGATCTGAAACGAAACAACAATTTAGAGAAATAAAAGGTTCAGCTACTGCATTACCCAATTTCGTAATTGCATGTGTTGGAGGCGGTTCAAATGCAATAGGAATGTTTTACCCATTTATAAATGACAATGTTAAATTAATTGGAGTTGAAGCTGGAGGGCATGGTGTACATACGGATAAACATGCAGCTACTATGACAAAAGGCGAATTAGGAATTCTTCATGGTTCAGCAAGTTACTTACTTCAAACAGAGGATGGCCAAATTAAACTCCCGCATTCTATTTCTGCTGGATTAGATTATCCCGGAGTTGGCCCAGAACATAGTTTGCTGAAATTTACAAATAAAGCTAATTATTTTTCAGTAACTGATGATGAGGCCGTTTCTGCGTTTCAATGGTTAAGTAAAAAAGAAGGCATTTTACCAGCGTTAGAATCCTCTCATGCACTTGCTTATTTAAAACAAAAGGATAATGGAATAAAACCCAATCAAAATGTGATTATTTGCCTTTCTGGGCGTGGAGATAAAGATGTGCATACAATTGCAGATTATTTAGGTACCGAAATTTGAATCGTATAAGTAACATTTTTAAAACTAAATCTGAAAAAGTAATTCCTTTTTTAACTGCTGGATACCCAGCTTTAAATGATACTATAAATTTGGTACTATCAGCTGAAAAAGCAGGTGCAGATATGATTGAGTTAGGAATGCCATTTTCTGACCCGCTCGCAGATGGTCCAATTATTCAAAAAGCAAGTCAAATCGCAATTGAAAATGGTGTAAATATAAAATGGATTTTAGAAACTGTATCTAAAATTAGAACAAATTCTGAAATTCCAATCATTTTAATGGGATATATAAATCCAATAATTAAATATGGTTTAAATAAGTTTTTAACGGAATGTAATTCAAGTGGCGTTGACGGTTTAATTATTCCTGATTTACCACCAGAAGAGGCAAAAGAATTCATAGAAAAATGTAAATTAAACAAAATTAGTCCAATATTATTAATAGCTCCAAACACTGAAAATAAACGGATAAAATATATTTCTCATTTAGCGGGGGATTTAATTTATTGCGTTTCAATTTTAGGAATAACAGGATCAAAATCTTCAAAGAATAATAATCTTGAAAAATATTTACAACGCGTAAAAACATATAGCGAATGTCCATTTGTTGTTGGGTTTGGAATTTCTACTCGAAATGATGTGATAAGTATTAATAAAATCTCTGATGGAGCAGTAATCGGAAGTGCAATTATTAATAAATTCAATAAAAATGAACCGCCCCAAGAAACAGTATTCAACTATATCAAGGAATTAAAAGGAAATGAATAAAATAGGACTACAAGGGGCAAAAGGAAGCTTTAGTGAAGAAGCCTCTATATTATTTGCAAAAAATCATGGTTTAGAAAATTATCAACTTGAATATTTAATAAGCTCAGAAAATGTTTTAAATTCATTAGAAAATGGAGAAATTGATTACGGTATAATTGCCATGGAAAATGCTCAAGGAGGTGTTGTCATTGAAAGTGTAAATGCACTTGCTGGACACCGTTGTAAAATTTTAGAAATGTTTCACTTACAAATTAGTCAAAATTTACTTGTTATTCCAGGGACACATATTGGCCAAATAACAGAAATACATTCACATCAACAGGCACTTCGACAATGTAAAAATTATTTATCTGAACATTTCTGGACAAGGCCATTAGTTGAATCAGATGATACAGCAGAAGCCGCAAGAAGACTGCGAGAGGGTGAGTTACCAGATACAATTGGTGTAATTGGAAGTCGCTATTGTGCAGAATTTTATAATCTATCAATTCTTGAACCAGATATTCATGATTTAAAAAACAATCTAACCTTATTTTTAGGGATTAAAAAATATGGCAATTAAAGGTACTTTAAAACTACCTGGGGATAAATCAATTTCTCATAGAGCACTATTATTTTCTACATTCACTAAAGGAAAAAATTTAATTCATAATATTTCAACAGGCGAAGATGTAGAATCTACTCGTATATGTTTATTAAATAGTGGTGTGAAATCTTCTAAAAAAAATAATTCAGTTGAAATATTTGGCGGAAAATTAAAAGATTCATTAACTCCTCTTAATTGCGGAAACTCAGGCACAACAACTCGCTTAATTGCAGGACTACTTTCAGGGCAAGAAATAAATGCAACACTCATTGGGGATCAATCACTTTCATCTCGACCCATGGATAGAATTATTAATCCATTAATTTTAATGGGATCAGATATTAAATCAAATAATTCGCAATTACCTTTAACAATATTTTCATCGATTTTAAATGGTATTGAATATGAAATTCCCGTAGCGAGTGCTCAAGTAAAATCATGTTTAATTTTAGCAGGATTAGGTGCAAAAACACCATCTCAATTCTATGAAAAAACGCCAACACGAGATCATACAGAAATAATGTTAGAAAAAATGGGTGCAGATTTATCTGTAGAAAATAATTTAATTACCGTAAACCCATTAACTCAAACGCTTAATAATTATGAAATTAGTGTTCCTGGAGACCCATCTACTGCAGGTTTTTTTATTGGTGCAACATTAATTATTCCAAATTCTAAACTAATTATAAAAAATTTACTATTAAATCCTTCACGAATTGGTTTAATCAAAGTACTTAAAAAAATGAATGCTCAAATTCATATCATCAGACAGTGGGATGAAATTGGTGAAACAGTTGGAGATATTCAAGTTTCATATAGTCAATTAAATTCAATTGATTTAGTTAAGGAAGATATTCCTTCAATGGTTGACGAACTTCCTATTTTTGCATTGATTGCATCTCAAGCTGATGGAATTACAAGAGTTATGGGTGCAGAAGAACTCCGTGTAAAAGAATCAGATAGAATTAAAGCAATTTGTATTAATATGAAAGAAATAGGTGTAAATATTGTTGAACTTAAAGATGGATTTATAATTGAAGGAAACTCAAACTTAAAAGGAGGTCATATAAAAACCTTTAATGACCATCGAATTGCAATGACTTTTGAAATCGCGGATTTACTTTCTAATGAAAAAATAATTATAGATAATCCTAATTGTATTGACATTTCCTACCCCGAATTCAAAGAGACTTTAAAGGAAATTTCCATATAACAATTTTCTACATTTTTTCAATAGTTGTGGATATTAAATAAGCGTTAATTTCTAGTCTATATCTTTTAAGAATTTTATTAATTACATATCAATTTGGAGAGTTAAATGATTCGATTATTAAGTAAATTTGTATTCATATCAATTTCAATTATTATTATTTCATTTACTAAAGCAGAAAGCTATTCATCAACTAGCCCTGAATTAGGTGGAAATGGTTTTGAAGAAATAGCTAAAGAATTAGGCTATACTACCTATATTTTTGATGATGAAGATTTAAAGTTTTTTGGTGACTCTCGTGCAGTTAAAGGTGGTACTCTCCGCCATGTTACTTCTCGTTTTCCAAATACATTAAGAACCGTCGGACAAAATTCAAATTATATTGAAAATTCCACAATAGAAAGTATGTGTTATGAAAGCCTCATTTCAACTCATCCAGTAACTTTAGATTTCGTTCCTGTTCTCGCAACGCATTGGAAAGTTTCAGATGACAAAATGACTTTCTGGTTCAGGATAAACCCAAAAGCTAAATTTTCAGATGGTATGCCTGTAACTTCAGATGATGTTATCGCAACATGGGATTTACTCATGGACGAAACTATTCTTGAACCCTCTTCTCAAATTGTATATGGTAAGTTTGAACCATTTATTGAAAGTAAATATATTGTAAGAGTGGAATGTAAAAAATTATCATGGCGAAATCTATTATATTTTGGTGGAATGAGTATTCTACCCGCACATATTTTAGATGACATTGATGGATCGGACTATTTAGAAGAATATCAATTTAAAATGATGCCTGGTTCGGGTCCATATACAATGTTTACCAAAGATATAAGGAATCAAGAATCATTTATTCTTACACGACGAAACGATTATTGGAATGCAGATGATCCTACAAGTAAATATTTATATAATTTCAATAAAATAAAATTTATTGTCGTTAAAGATAACTATAATTTAGAATTTGAAAAATTTAAAAAAGGTGAACAAGATTTTTATACCATGGCTCGTTCGCGAGTTTGGGTTGAAGAAACAGATTTTGAAACCGTTCAAAAAGGATGGATAAAAAAACATCGGGTTTTTTCAGAAAAGCCTGCTGGTACAAGTGGTTATGCATTTAATATGAGAAAATGGCCATTTAATGATAAAAAACTGAGATATGCATTTTCGTATTTATATGACAGAGAAAAAATGAATAGAGAAATGTATTATAATGAATATAGTATGATGCATTCATTATATTCTGGCTCAGTATATGAGAATCCAAATAATGAAAAAGTACTTTATAATCCAGAAAAAGCAGTAAAACTGTTACAAGAAGCAGGATATCAAACTAGAAATGAAGAGGGCTGGTTAATACATAATATATCAGGTAAGGTTCTACGCTTCGAAATTGGAATTGCAAAAGGGTCTGCATATATGGTCACACCTGTTCAGCAAATGATGAAAGAATACGGTATTGATATGCAAATAAAATTTGTTGATGGAAATACAAATTGGAATAATTTGATGGAACGGAATTTTACAATTTACATGCAGGCTTGGGGTGGTCTTGTATTTCCAAACCCCGAGACTTCATTATTATCTGAATTAGCTGACCAAAATAATAACAACAATATCACTGGTTTTAAAAATGATCGTATAGATGAATTACTGGATATTTATGATAAAGAATTTGACCAACAAAAACGAATTGAGATAATCCGTGAAATTGACGGAATATATTCAGAAATTCATCCAGCCGCCTGGGGAATTGCTAGAAATTATCAACGATTAATGTGGTGGGATGTTTTTGGATATCCTGAATATATAGTTTCCAGATATGGTGGAGATTACAGATCTATTTTTGCATATTGGTGGTTTGATCCTGAAAAAGTTGCTCGATTAGAAGATGCAAAAAAGAATAATACTTCGCTTCCTGTTGAAGAATTAGATATCAAATTTTGGCCAGAATACTTAAAAAATAATTAAAAAAAGTATATAATGGGTACATATTTTATAAGACGACTACTATTAATGATTCCAACCTTTATTGGCTGTACGCTTCTTGTATTTTTTATTTTACAAGTTACACCAGGTGGCCCACTTGAACAAGCAGTTCAAAGACTACAAATGGGAGCAAGTCAAGAAGGTGGAGAGTCAGGCGGTGCAAGTGTATCTGATATTATGGGTGGTGGCTCCCAAATCCTACCTCAAAAAGCATTAAATGATTTAAAACGATTCTATGGATTTGATAAACCTATTTGGAAAAGGTATCTTATTTGGCTTGGGATATGGGAACGAGAAATAAAACATAGAGATATTTCATTTAAACCAGGAAAAAATGAAATAATAAAACGGGTTGGAAAAAAGAATCGAAAGAAAATTTATGTAACGGTTCATAAAAATGATAACCAATTAACAGTCTTTGATGATTCAGGTGAAATAAGCTCGTTATGGCACGCTCATATTGAAAATGAGGATGATGGTGTTTCAGAAGGTGTTATTTTTCAAACTGAGTATTCAGGGATTCTCACAGGAAATTTGGGGAAATCTTATACTTATCAACAACCTGTCACTGAAGTGATGAAACCCCGATTTAAAATTTCTTTATTTTTTGGATTAATTGGAATGACACTCTCATATTTAGTATGTATTCCACTTGGAATAAAAAAAGCATTAAACCATGGTTCTATTTTTGATTTTACTTCAAGTGTAATGATATTTGTCGCATATTCAATTCCGGGTTGGGCATTTGGTGGGGTTCTACTGGTATTACTAGGTGGAGGCTCATTTTGGGATGTATTCCCCTTAGGTGGATTTAGATCTCCTTCTGAAATATGGGAATCTTTATCATTATTCGGAAAAATATTAGACCAATTACACCATGCAGTATTGCCTATATTTGCGTATTCAATTGGAAGTTTTACAACACTTACAGTTCTAATGAAGAACGGACTTCTTGAGCAATTATCTCAAGATTATATTAGAACGGCATTTGCCAAAGGAATTTCTGAAAAACGAGCAGTTTGGGTTCATGCAATACGAAATTCATTAATACCAATCGCTGCAGGAATTGGGCATATTCTTGGTATTGTAATTTCAGGATCATACATTATTGAAAAAGTATTTAATATTGATGGATTTGGTAAAATGTCATTTCAAGCAATTTTAGATAGAGATTATCCAATCGTATTATCATTTTTAGTAATAACAGTAATGTTAAAATTAATAGGCAATTTAATATCAGATTTAATTTTAGCCTCTGTTGATCCAAGGATTAGATTTAAATGATTTTTTCACAAAATAAAGATATAGATAATACATCACTATCTATTACCCAAAAAAGGTGGATGAAATTTAAATCCATGAAACGCGGATATTATTCATTAATAATAATCATTTTTCTATATACAATTTCATGGGTACTCCCCGTATTAGTAAATAATAAAGCCATAATTATTAGCTATAATAATAAAATTCATTTTCCTGCATTTCATGATTTTAGTTTAATCCCAGATAAAATTTTCTTAGGCAATGATTTTGGACAAGATAAACCAGGTGAAGCTGATTATATTAAACTTCAACAAAGATGGGAAAATGAAAATAGCGACAATTGGTTAATTATGCCACTTTATCCTCATAATCCATTAAGTGATATAAATGCAGGAAATAAAATGTTTGAAGCTCCATTTGGGCAGGGGAACCATATATTAGGAACGGATGATACTGGAAGAGATGTATTTTCTAGACTATTATATGCATTTAATATTTCAATTACATTTGCACTTATTTTAACTGTACTTAACTATATAATTGGGATTTCAATTGGTGGTTCGATGGGGTATTTTGGAGGAAAATTTGATCTATTTTTTCAACGAATAATCGAAATTTGGTCCACTCTTCCCCTCCTCTTTGTAATCATTATTATTGCCTCTATTGTTAGACCTAATTTTGCTGTGTTAATTGGAATTTACTTACTTGTTAATTGGATTGGTATGACCTATTTAATGCGTGCCGAATTTTATAGAGAAAAATCAAAAGATTATGTCGCGGCAGCAATATCTATGGGACAAAATAATAAAACAATTATTTTCAAACATATACTTCCAAATTCACTTGTTCCAATTATCACCTATTTTCCTTTTAGTATTATTGCTGGAATCGGTGCACTTGTTTCATTAGACTATTTAGGTTTTGGTATGCCTCCACCTACTCCAAGTTGGGGACAAATGTTAGATGTAGGTCTTCAAAATATTTCAAAGTGGTGGATGGTATTTGCACCTGTTGGGGCTCAATTTATTACATTATTATTAATTGTTTTTATTGGTGAAGGTATAAGGGAAGCCTTTGACCCTAAAGTTCATTCAAGGTTAAGATAATGAAAAAATTAGTTCAAATAAAAAACCTGATTACCCGATTCAAAGTTGGCAAACAATGGGCAACAGCTGTTCGCGGTGTTGATCTCGATATTTATGAAGGAGAAACCTTAGGGATTGTTGGTGAATCTGGATCAGGGAAATCAGTTTCTGTTTTATCATTAATTCAATTAATTCCTAACCCTCCAGGTGAAGTATCAAATGGTGAAATTTTATTTAAAGGTGATAAAATATTCGATGGAGATGAATATAATAATATAAAAAAACTCCCTCAATTTAATTATTTTATAAACCTCAAAGGGTACCCTCGTGCAATTATTACATTATTATCAATAGTTCTATATACAACTATTCAATTTCAATTCAATTTTTTATTTCTCATTCATTCGATTTTACTGGGGTTAGGGGTCTATTTGACTGTTAGAATATTTTATTCTTCTCCATATAATTCAGAATTGAATAAATGGCGTAAAAAATTCTTTCATCAAATGAGAAATTTAAGAGGTGATGAAATTGCAATGATATTCCAGGAACCAATGACATCTCTAAACCCTGTGTTTACAATTGGATTTCAAATTATCGAATCAATTCGCCCTCTTTCAATCTTGGAATATATAAAGAATGGGATAATCAATAGTGCTGAAAAGAAATTATCAAAATCAATAAATGAACATTTAAAACCTACCATGGTTTTTGGAATTATTTTTATTGCATTAAGCCAACTTTCACTGGGTTGGTCATTCAGAAT
Source organism: uncultured bacterium (assembly GCA_964529325.1). Classification (GTDB taxonomy): domain Bacteria; phylum Fidelibacterota; class Marinisomatia; order SCGC-AAA003-L08. Next base: position 108,401 of record CAZGWH010000001.1, read on the forward strand.
ATTTGATATAGTGAAATTTTATTTAATCGGTTCATTTATCCCCATACTTCATTCTATATTAATAGTTATTTTTTATAAATTAATTTCACAAAATACAATTGATGATTTAAAGAATTTATATGCAGAAGGTGCTAAATTATTAGAAACGGTTGGAATACCCGATCCTATATTGAGAATGGATGATTACCCTCACCAATTTTCAGGAGGAATGCGTCAACGAGCAATGATTGCAATGGCACTTGCAAAAAAGCCATCTCTATTAATTGCCGATGAACCAACAACAGCACTAGATGTTACAATTCAAGCTCAAATTTTAAATCTAATGACTGATTTAAAAGAAATCAATCCTGAGTCTGCTGTTGTATTAATAACTCATGATTTAGCAGTTGTTGCAGAAACTTGTGATAGAGTTGTAGTTATGTACGGTGGAATGATTCAAGAAGTTGCATCTGTTGATGAATTATTTGCAAATCCAAAACATCCATATACACATGGCTTACTTAATTCAATTCCAAGGCCAAACAAGACTAATAAAAAGAAAAGGCTTGAAACGATTGATGGTATGGTCCCTAGTATTTTAGAAATGCCAATTGGTTGTAAATTTTGTACTCGATGTGACATAAAAATAGATATTTGTGATACTAAAGAACCACCATTAATTGATATTGGAAATAATCATTTCATTAGATGTCATGAAATTGAAACTCAACAAAGTGTAGCATAATTATGAAAAATAATACATTAGTAGAAGTAAATAATTTAAAAGTACACTTCCCTGTTTACGGTGGAATTCTTTCAAAAATTGTAGCAACAGTAAAAGCAGTTGACGGGATTACATTTTCAATAAATGAAAAAGAAACAATCGGATTAGTTGGAGAATCAGGCTGTGGTAAAACAACTGTTGGCCGTGCAATGATTAATATTTTAAAACATGTTTCACCAGATGTTGAAATATCAGGAAACATAAATTATTATCTAAATGGTGTTGAAGCTGATTTTGTAAAAATACCACCAAAGAAAATGAAAAAGTATAGGTCTGATGTACAAATGATTTTTCAAGATCCATATGCATCATTAAATCCACGAATGACGGTTAAACAAATTATTGGTGAACCACTCCAAATTCATACAAAATTATCATCAAAAGAAATTCAAGAAAAAGTGATTTGGCTTCTTGAAAAAGTTGGCTTACAACCTGAACAGGCAAACCGATTTCCACATGAATTTTCAGGCGGCCAAAGACAAAGAATTGGAATTGCGAGAGCACTTGCAACAAATCCAAAATTAATTATTTGTGATGAACCCGTGTCTGCTCTGGATGTATCCATCCAGGCACAAGTCATAAATTTAATGATGGATTTACAAGAAGAATTTAATTTATCGTATCTATTTATTGCCCATGATTTAAGTGTTGTTGAACATATTTCAGATAAAATAATTGTAATGTATTTAGGGAATATTGTTGAAATTGGGTCTAGTTCAGAAATATATCACCACCCTAAACACCCTTATACAAAAGCACTTATTTCTGCAGTTCCTGAGCCTGATCCTGCAAATAAAAATAAGAAAAGAATAATTTTAAAAGGTGATATACCAACGCCAATGAATAAACCGTCAGGATGTGCATTTAGAACTCGTTGCCCAATAACAAAACCTGAATGTGCAATTGAGATACCACAATTAATAGATGTTGAAAATGGACATTTAGTCGCCTGTCAATTTTATAATGAAGAATTTTAAATTGATATATTGGAATTCAAAAGTGAATGAACTTAATATATTATCTTCCCTATTTATAAATAAAAAGCAATAGGAGTAAACAAATGGATGAATTATTAAAAGATATTATCTTATTCTCTAGTTTATCAGACAAAGAATTAGGTCGAATTGAGCAAGTAATGACTGTAAAAACTTTTCCAAAAAATAGTATGATTGTTTTGGAAGAAGAATATGGTGATACTGTATATATTGTTCGTAAAGGAACAATTAAAATAACACGGCTAAATGACGAAGGTAAAGAAGTAATCTTAGCATTAATGGGATTGGGCGAATTCTTTGGTGAATTATCTGCTTTAGATGGTGAAGCACGCTCAGCAAATGCGTTGGCTCAAGAAGAATGTCAACTTTATTTATTACATCGTACAGATTTTATACATTTATTACAACATAATAATAGAATTGCTTTTACTCTTTTATCTGAATTAGCAAAGCGAATTCGACATTCAGACCAACAAATTGAAGCACTTTCATTAGATGATGCTGAACATCGAATCGGTGTGTGTATATTAAACCTTGCTGAAGATAATGGTGTAATTCGAAAAGGTAACGTTACAATTCAAAAACTACCCTTTCAACAAGATATTGCTAATATTGCAGGTACTTCACGAGAAACAGTTTCTCGTGTATTAAAATTGTTGGAAGAAAAAGGATTAGTTATTAAAAATGGACACACATTAACTATTCCAAATTATGTTTATTATAAAAAAATATTCGGGTAATATTTTTTATTCAATATGTCAAAAATAAATGAATTAATATCGGGTATATTAAGCCACAATACACTTGATATTGCAAAAGCAATTTCAATAGTTGAAAATAACACAATTGAAAGCCATTCACTTCTTTCTGAAATTTATCAATATACTGGTAAAGCACATCGCATCGGAATTACAGGACCTCCTGGTTCAGGAAAAAGTACACTTACAGATTGTTTAATTAAATCATTTACAGATTTAGGTAAATCTGTGGCGATTATTGGTATAGATCCAAGTAGCCCATTTACGGATGGAGCATTTTTAGGCGATAGAATAAGAATGATGAAGCATTTTGAAAATCAAAATGTTTTTATTAGAAGTATGGCTACACGAGGAAGTTTAGGTGGATTAGCAAATAAAAGTCGTGAAGTTGCGGATATTTTTGATGCTTCAGGATTTGATGTTATTATTTTTGAAACGGTTGGAGTTGGTCAAATAGAATTAGATGTAATGAATGCAACCGACTCAATTCTCGTTGTTCTTGTACCTGAATCTGGTGATGATATTCAAATGATGAAATCTGGATTAATGGAAATTGCTGATTTATTTGTAATTAACAAAGCAGATAGAGATGGCACAAACAAATTATATATTGCTTTAAATCAAGTATTATCTCTTCGAAATAAGAATTCTGATTGGTCACCACTTATCCAAAAAACGATAGCAACAAGAACTGAAGGCATAAAAGAATTAACCGAAGAAATATTAAATCACTTTAACATTATTTCCAATAACGGTGAACTAAATTATAAATCTGAAAAAAGATATTCTCATTTAACCCAACAATTAATATCACAAAAACAAAGAATTGAGTTTTGGGACGAGAAAAAGAAAAATGCATTAACTGAACAATTAAAAATGCCAATTACAGAACGGAAATCTCCATATCAATTATCTGATGAAATGTATAATAAATGAGCGATCCAAATAAACTTGCATTTTGGGACCATTTAGAAGAATTACGTTGGAGATTATTTAAAGGTATATTTGCAATTGTTATTTTTTCTATAATTTCATTTAACTATTCTGATAAATTAATGGAAATATTAATATCCCCTACCACCCAGTTAAATGTTAAACTAAACCTTCAGGTATTAAAGGTAACTAGCATGTTTACAATTAAGTTAACTTTAGCTTTAATGAGTGGTATTATATGTTCAATTCCTTTTTTAATATATCAATTTTGGCGTTTTATTTCCCCAGCTATGGAAGGGAATTATACAATACAAGTGCTGGGTATTGTACTTTTTTCGTCATTTTTCTTTTTTGGTGGGATATTTTTTGCATATTCAATAATCATTCCCTATTCATTATCTTTTTTTACATCCATGACTTTTCAAAATTTCCCTGTAAATTATAATTATACTTTAGATGGTTATTTAAGCTATATTTTGTGGCTTATTTTAACCTGCGGTATATTATTTCAACTACCTGTAGTAACATTCTTTTTTTCTAAAATGGGTTTGCTAACCCCTGCATTCCTTCGTCATTATCGAAAATATGTATTTGTATTCTTTTTAATTTTGGCCGCGATTCTTACTCCGCCAGACCCATTAAGTCAAATATTAATCGTGATTCCACTCATAATTTTATATGAATTTAGTATATTAATGTCCTGGATGATTCATCGGAAAAGTTCATGAATTCATTAAATAATGTAATTTATAATATATCTACATTAATTAATGACGATTTCAAACAATTTGAAGAAACTTATTCTAAATCATTAAACTCAAATGTAAAATTAATTAATAAAGTAATTAATTATATTTCAAAAAAAAAGGGAAAACAGCTCCGCCCTATTCTCACTTTATTATGTGCGCGAATTTCAGGTACTCCAACATCAAACACATACTATGCAGCTGCATTAGTCGAAATACTCCATGTTGCAACTCTCATTCATGACGATGTTGTTGATGAAGCAGATATTAGAAGAAAATGGCCTTCTATAAATAGAATTTGGAAAAATAAAATTGCAATATTAGTGGGTGATTATATGTTTTCAAAAGCTTTATCAAATATGATTCACTTACGAAACTTTGATGCACTTGAATTACTTTCATCTACGGCTGAAAGACTAAGTCAAGGTGAAATTTTACAAATAGAAAAAGCATTAAAAAAAGATATGACTGAAGAAATTTATTACGAAATGATTGGTGATAAAACAGCAAGCCTTTTTTCTTCTGCATGTAAACTTGGTGCAATTTCGGTAAATGCAACACCTGAACAGCAAGAAGCATTATTTAAATTTGGAGAATACCTGGGTATTGCTTTTCAAATAAAAGATGATTTATTTGATATAATTGGTAAACTTGATGAAGTTGGTAAACCAATTGGTTTTGATGTAAAAAAAAACATGCTCACGCTACCTTTTATACATCTACTGAGGGAAATTGATAAAAAAAATAAAAAAAGTATTTTAAGAAAAATAAAATATCATGCAAAAAAAAATGAACTCGATAAAATAAAATCAATAATAAAAACTTCAGGAAGTTTAAGTTATTCAAAAAAACAATTAAACAGATTTACAAATAAAGCAAAAGATTCATTAGACTTATTCAATGAATCACCAGAAAAATTAGCATTAATAGAATTATTAAATTTTAATTTAAATCGAAAATATTGATAAAATTCAAACGCAATAAACAGAGAATAAAGAGAAAACGCTTTGCAACTCGCGAAGACAGAATAATAACTATTGCCAATGGTATAAGTATTAGCCGAATGATTTTGTCAGTTCCACTAGTCTATTATTTAGATAAAGACAATCTACCGATGGCAATGGCTTTAATTGGAATAATTATTTTCACTGATTTACTTGATGGTTGGATCGCACGAAAAGCAGATGAAATTACACATTTTGGGAAATTAATTGACCCTGTTGCAGACAAAGTTTGCATGATGATGGTTGTTATATTTCTTGTTTTTAAAATTGGTCTTCCAATGCTATTATTCTTTTTTATATTAGCGATTAGAGACATTATACTTATCACCATGGGCATTTATTTAATGTTCAAACAAAATAGGGTATTTGCATCTAATAAAACAGGGAAATGGTTTATATTCACAACATCACTTATGGTATTAAGTTTTGTATTCTATTCAAGTGAATCTATTAGTGTTACATATATAGGTTTACTCAGTATAATTTCATATACATTATATTTTATTTCAATAATTTTATTTATTTTCAGTTCATATTTTTATTTTAAAAGATATATGAAAAATTTCAAAGATTTAAAAGGATCGAATGTTCTCACTATTTAAAAAAACAATTCAAGGATTAACTAAAACTAGAAATAAAATTAAATATGCTTTTGGCTCTTTAATTGGGAAAAAGTATTTATCCGATGATGATCTTGAAATGCTTGAAGATTGTCTAATTCAAGCAGATTTAGGGTGGGAAACTACGGATGTAATTATTGACGAATTAAAAAAGCCTTCTTCTAATTCAAAAAACTGGGAAGAACAATTTAATTCCATTCTAAAAAATTTATTAGAAAATTCACCTAAACAAAAACCATTTGCACAAGTTCTCATGATTGTTGGCATAAATGGAACTGGTAAAACAACTACATCGGCAAAAATGTCTGCTTGGTTTAAGGAGAAGGGTGAAAATACTTTATTAGTTGCTGCAGATACATATCGTGCAGCTGCAGTTGAACAACTTCGACAATGGTCTAATAAATTAGGCTTCCAATTGGTAGCAAATGAAAAATCAGCAGATCCCGCTTCAATTGCTTTTGATGGAGTAACGAGTGGAATAACAAAAAATATTGATAGAATAATCATCGATACTGCCGGTCGCTTACATAATTCTGAAAATTTAATGCAAGAACTCGTAAAAATAAAAAAAGTAGTAAACAGAATTACAAAAGATATTCAAATATTCTTAACCATTGATGCAAATACAGGTCAAAATGCAATGACTCAAGCTAAAGAATTTTCAAAATACATTCCAATTGATGGAATTATTCTAACAAAAATGGATGGGACGGCAAAAGGTGGAATCGCAATTCCAATAATGTTAGAGTTGGGATTACCAGTATATTTCATAGGAGTGGGTGAACAAGCGAATGATTTAATTTTATTTGATCAAGAATCATATTTAAATGGATTAATTTCAGAGAAAGAATCAATTAAAATATAAATGAAAAATATTAATTTAATTAGTTTAGGATGTGCAAAGAATTTAGTTGACTCTGAAATTCTACTCGGAGGGCTAAAAAAATCAAACTTTAATATTGTAGATAATTCCAAAAATGCAGATATTGTAATTGTAAATACATGTGGTTTTTTAGATTCTGCAAGAGATGAATCTGTAGATGTAATTTTAGAAGCAGGTGAGTTAAGAAGTAAAGGTAAAATTGATCAATTAGTTGTAATGGGATGTTTTTCTGAGCGATATGACAATGATTTAAAAAAAGAAATTCCTGAAGTTGATGCATTTTTTGGTACAAGTGATCATGCAAAAATTATATCCTTTTTAACAGGTGAAGAATATGTTAAATCTGATCCCGATTACTTTAGGTCATTACTAACTCCTAAACATTATGCCTATTTAAAAATTGCTGAAGGTTGTGATAATGGCTGTTCTTTTTGCTCAATCCCATTAATGAGAGGATTACAAATAAGTCGATCTATCGAAGCAAATGTGGAAGAAGCAAGAAGATTGGGAAAGCAAGGTGTAAAAGAAATTTTAGTTATAGGTCAGGATACAACTTCCTATGGGTGGGATTTAAATCCAAAAGCATCTTTACATGAATTAATGGATAAATTAAATAAAATAGATGAAATTGATTGGATTCGTTTACACTATGCACACCCAGCCCATTTGCACAGAGAAATGATTGCCCGTTTTGGGAAATTAGAAAAATTATTACCCTATATTGATATGCCAATTCAACATGCTTCAACTAAATTATTAAAATCAATGCGAAGAGGATTAGGAAAAGATGGCATTTTAAAGCGAATTGAAGCACTTCGAAACGCTTGCCCCAATATTATACTTAGAACATCGATTATAGTTGGATATCCAGGTGAAACGGAAGAAGATTTTCTAGAATTATATGATTTTATAAAAAAAATAAGGTTTGATCGATTAGGGGTATTTACATACTCTGAAGAAGAAGGAACTTTTGCAGAAAAACAACTTAAAGACAATATTCTCCAGCAAGTTAAATATGACCGAATGGATAAAATAATGACTATTCAACAGGAAATCAGTTATGAAAATAATCAACAACTTATAGGGACCACACAAAAAATAATAATAGACCAACACTTAGATTCTAATGAATCAATAGGCCGTTCATTTAGAGACTCTCCAGAAGTTGATAACTTATTTCGAATTGATGGATTGCACCCAGTAGGTGAATTTATAAATGCAAAAGTAATATCTGCATCTGAATATGAAATAATATGTACAAAAGTTTAATATGATAAAAATATTGGGAATAGAGCATATCGGCATTGCTGTAAAAAATCGAGATAAAACATCCAATTTTTTTGAAAATATTCTCGGTATCAAAAACCCAATTTTAGAAGAAATTATAGACCAAAAAGTAATTACTGAAATTTTTAATACTTCAAATGGGAAATTAGAATTATTAGAATCCACATCTTTAGAATCACCAATACATAAATTTATCGAAAAAAGAGGAAATGCTATTCACCATATTGCATTATCCGTTGAAAATATTGACTTATCTTTAAAATACTTAAAAGAAAAAAATGTCCAATTAATTGATGAAATTCCTAGAATAGGTGCTGAAGGATTTAAAATTGCATTTATTCACCCTAAAGCAACAGGCGGAATATTAATAGAACTTTGTCAAAAAAATAAATAATACCGTGATTAATCGGTCAATATTAAAATCAATTCCCTCTCTTCCAGGTGTTTATTTCTTCAAAAATAAATCAAATGAAATTATATATATCGGGAAAGCAAAAATTCTAAAAAACCGTGTTCGCTCCTATTTTATCTCTTCGGGGCATGGTGGCTCAAAAACAGATATTCTTGTCAAAAATATTAATTCTATTGAATGGTTAGTCGTAAGAGATGAAGTTGAAGCAATTCTAACAGAAGCAAATCTAATAAAAGAACATCGACCTAAATATAATATTTTATTAAAAGACGATAAATCATTTCCATATATTCAAATTACAAAAGAACAGTTTCCTCAAGTTATTTTAGTCAGGTTAAAAAAACTACCAATTGATGGTTCTCTTTTTTTTGGGCCATATACAGATGCTCGTCAACTTAGAGAATCACTAAAAATCATACATAAAATATTTCCGCTAAGAACTTGTAATTTCAATATTAATGACCAAAGTATAATCGATAACAAATATCAAATATGTTTGGATTACCATATAAAAAGATGTGATGGTCCATGTGAAGGTTTTGTTTCTCAAAAAACATATAATGAAATGATTAAGCTAATTATTCAATTTTTAAGAGGACGAGATCAAAAAATAAAAATTTATTTAAAATCTGAAATGGATAATGCAAGTAATGAACTTCGATTTGAAGATGCCGTTCGGTTTAGAGATCAATATAATTCTATATCAAACTTTATGAAAAAACAAAAAAAAGTAACACAGGATGGTATAGACAGAGATGTTTTAGTCGCAACTGCTGAAAATAAAATTGGCATGGGTGTTATTCTAAAAGTTAGAAATGGTTTTTTTATTGGGAAAGAAAAATTTAATCTATCCATTTCACTTCAGTCTAATAATGAAGAAATAATTACCGAATTTTTCAGACAATATTATTCTTCGACAATGGATATACCAAAAGAAATATTAGTTGAACATACTATTGCAGATATAAATGACCATATTTCTTGGCTTTCTAAAATTTCAAATAGAAAAATTTCAATTATTATTCCCAAAATTGGAGAAAAAAAACGATTAGTTGAAATTTGTAGAAAAAACTGTGAATTACAATTAAAAGAAATATTAAATAAAAAAGAAAAAAGAAAAGAATTAATTCCAAATGCAGTTGAGCGATTAAAGGAAGATTTAAATATGTCAGTCCCACCCAGACGAATTGAAGGATTTGATAATTCCAATATTCAAGGTGCTTTCCCAGTAGCTGGAATGGTATGTTTTATTGATGGAAAACCAATGAAGAAGGAATATCGTAAATTTAATATTAAATCTGTTGATGGCCCTGATGATTTTAAATCAATGTATGAAGTTGTTTCAAGGAGATATTCTCGTGTAATTAAAGAAAAACGACCATTGCCAGATTTAATTTTAATTGATGGCGGAAAAGGCCAACTATCGGTAGCAAAATCAGCGTTAGATCACTTAGGTTTAGGATTTATTATAGTTATTGGTTTAGCTAAAAAATTAGAGGAAGTATTTCTCCCCCATTTTTCAGAACCTCAAAATATTGCAAAACATTCTCCAGGGTTATTATTATTGCGACGAATTAGAGATGAAGTTCATCGCTATGCAATTTCTTTTCACAGACAAAAACGGAATAAAGCACAAAATAAATCAATTTTATTAACAATTCCAGGAATGGGTAAAAATAGAGTGGTATCATTTTGGAATACATTTAAATCATTTAATGATGTAAACGATTTATCTGCTGAAGAAATTCAAAGTAAAACGAATATTCCGATAAAAATTTGTGAAAAAATATTAGTTCTAATTAATAAGAAAAACGAAAAGAATTAAAAATAATTTATTATTTCATTAACACAATTTTCTGTGAAGATTGAAATAAATCACTTTTAAAATTAACAATATATACGCCACTTGGATGATTTACAGCATTCCATTTAATTGTATGATATCCTGATTCAATATGTCCATCTATTAGTGTTTCAATTAATCGACCGTTGAGGTCAAATATCTGTAGAGACATTGCGTGTAATGTCTCAGGTATACCAAATTTAATTGTTGTTTCAGGATTAAATGGATTAGGATATGCATTTGATAATTTCCACTTCTCTGGAATCACATCTTGAATATCCATTAACTTTTCAATAGATGTTACGCCTAAAGGTGACCATGGATAAATTTTATTTGAATATCTATCTTCTGTTAAATTTATTTCAATACCATTATTTTTTATTAGTGTAAATTCAGGTGTATCTCCTATTTCACAGAATCCATCTGTATCTTCAGTTAAATCTTTCCCCATTACAGGGATAGCTGAATGTTTACCATTCCATAACCCCGATCCCACATACACATCATTACAATAGGCAAGGATTATATCTCCATTTTCTGCATTGTCAATTTCTTCAATTAAGTAAAATGCTTGCTCTGTTGATTGTACAAATTGGTATTCTTCTGGTATTTGATATGTCTCTTCCATTCCAAGACCACTACTTTGTGGATTTGCACAATTATCATTTCCCCATGCAAACTGTGGATGTTCACCAATTCCATTTAGCCAATACCCTTTACTATTTTGCAATGAAACTAAATTTCCACTCCAACCATCTATGGTTTTAAATAAACCAAGTCCCTGGCCTAAAATGAAGTTGAAATTTTCCGTCGCATATTGTTCTCCTCCTAATGCTTCTAATGTAGCAATATTACCTTCACCCCATTTAAATGAAACTAAGTTATTTCCGTCTGAAAGTCCATATTCTTCACAGTTATTTATCATTTGTGAATATGAAATCTCCCGAGTTTGTGCTTCATCACCTTCATAATTTACCCAGTATCCTGAATACTTGTTTAAATTAACTAAATTACCACTCCATCCTTCATTAGTATTAAAAATACCAAGACCCTGGCCAAGTATGAAATTAACTTCACTAGTTCCATTTAAAATATTTTCTAAAAAATTAATACTATTATTATCTTCTAATTCTCCAGGAAAACTCACAAGATTATTACCACCTTGAAAATCAATAATTACAATTTGACCATTATTAACTGTTACATCAAATCCATCAGTTATCGTCTCAACACCATCAGATATAGTGTAACTAATTGAATATACTTGTCCTGCATTTTCTTCGAGAGGAGACCAATTTATAATACTTCCTTCAATAACCATTCCTTCAGGTCCTGATATAAATGAGAAACTAATATCATCACCATCTACATCTTCTACTATAATTTGATATTGGTAAATTGATCCAACATAGGCATACACAATTGGAGATGATAATATTTCAGGTGCATCATTTACAGCAGAAATAGATATAGCCAATACCCTTGAATATATATTATGCTCTTCCTGTCCATCATTTGCTGTAATGGTAATATTTTCTTCTCCATTGGCATTTTCAATAGCAGTTATTATAAGATTACCATTGTCGTCTAATGTAATATTTACTAAATTAGATTCCGATGTTGTAAAACTTATAACTTGATTAGACTCATTTTCAGGATGATTTATTTCTGTGGTAATGTTAATTATTTCGGTAAAATCTTCCGTTTGTTCAATACTTGTTGCACTCAAATTAAATTGAGGCATATCATTTACAGAAGTTACGATTAATGTAAATTCAGTTGTACTACTTTTTTGATTATTTTCATCATCATCTGTTGCAGTTAATGTAAGTGTTTCAGTTCCAAAATAGTCTTGCATTAAATTAAAACTCATTAACCCATTTGAAAATGAAATAACCGAGCCATTATTTCCAGAAACAGCAAACTCCATATTTGTAAATTCTGTACCTATGTCAGATACATAATCTTCAAGATTAATTGAAAAAACATCACTGTCTTCTTCTACGCTTATACTCGGTATTGCTGTAATAACTGGCGTATCATTATTTACCGTTAGAAAAATTTCAGTCGTGGCTGAATATTCATGCAAAGAACCGACATCAGTTGCAATGATTTGCAATGCAGAACTACCTGTCCATGTGGGATCTACAGCAGTTATAAAACCATTGACTTGGTCAGAAAAATCAACAAGGAAAAATCCTGCATTAATTAAATAAGGATTATCAGGTATTCCATTACTTGAATTTGCTGAAAATGTTAAATTTGCACTGGTGGGATATATATTTCCTCTTAAATCATCAAAGAATTTAAATTTAATTTCCTGTCCATTTGTATTGGAGTAAATGGTCATAAAATATACCCAATTACCTGCAAAATCAATTGCAGTAGCAACTCCTCTAAGTTCACCATTACTAAATGCACCTAAAATATGACTATTTCCTATTGCAGGGTCACCACCTGATTTAACAGACGCGGTAATGGTCATTGAAAGTTCAAAACCCGCTGGATTAATATTCCATGTTGGAGCAGGTAATGGTGATTCAAGAGCAGGAAAATCATATTCCCATGCAATATCATCACCGTCAAGTTCAATGATATTATCATTTAAATTTATAGGTGTAAAACTCTGTCCTATTTCTATTTCTTGGTCTGGGAAATTATCAAGAGAAGGTGCATGGTCTAAAGGTAATATTGAAAATATTACACCTTGTGAACCTGAAAATGATAACTCAGATTGATCTGTTGCAGTAAAGAAAATTGTTTCGTTGCCAAGCCATTCATTATTTAATGGTGTAATTGTCGCAATACCATCAGTTAAGTTAACACTTAGATTCGTGTTCCCACTAGATGACCACTGTATTGGGTCATCATCTACTTCAAGTAAAAAGTCATTTAAATTAATATCATTAAATCCAATACCTTGCTCAGTGATTTGGTTTTCAATACCTTCTACAACTGGCATGTGATCAGGTATAATTGTAAGAGTCACGGTATTACTTGCTGAGTAATTATTAAGTGTTCCTTGATCTGTTGCTGTAAAAGATATACTCTCTACACCATGCCACTCAGGATCAACAATGGTAAAACCAGCCATATCATTTTCATCAATATCAACCAGTATTGCACCTGCTTTTAATCCAAGTGGATTCTCAGGTTCTCCCTGTGCAGTATTTGCTGAAAATATTATACTTTGATTGACAGGTAATATTCTACTTGAATTATCATCAAAAAATTTAAGTTTTATCTCTTCTCCATTCCCATTGGCATATATGGTTAAAAAATACATCCATTTTCCAAAGACAGGAAGTGCAGTAGTCACTCCTCGTAGTTCTCCATTTGAGAATGCACCCAGGGAATGACTAAATCCTTCTGTCTCAACACCTAATGCTTCTACAGTCGCAGTTATTGTCATTGATAATTCATAATCAGATGCATTTACATTCCAGTTTGGATTACTCTCTGTATTCTCTTGAGCGTCAAAGGCATAACTCCATTTAACATCATGTCCATCGATTTCTGTTAAATGATTATTTAAATCAATATCATCAAACATGCCAAAAAAACCAATCAATTGACTATCCATTGCAGTTACCTCTGGAGCATTATCTGGAATAAGTACGGTAAATGTAACTTCATCAACGCTAAAAAATTGACTCTCCGTTTGATCTGTTGCGGTAAATGTAACCGTCTCAAAGCCTATAAAATCAGTAAAGCTGATTGTAGCAATGCCACCTATTATGCTAATATCTAAATTTGTATTTCCAGATACGGTCCATACTATATCATCACCATCCACTTCCGTTAAATAATCATTTAAATTAATACTTGTAAAGTTTCCATCACCTTCAATTGTTTGGTTGGGTATATCACTTACCACTGGATTATGATCTGGAAGTACAGTAAATACTACTGGATCTGATGCTTCATAATTATTAAGTGTCAATGGTTCAACCGCTCTAAAAGATACCGTTTCACTACCTGTCCATTCAGTATCAACAATACTTATAGATGCAATATCATCTTGAATATCAATAAGTAGTCGTGCAGAATTAATTTCATACGGATATTCAGGATCGCCCAGTGCAGCATTTGCTTCAAAAGAAACCACTTCTACACTAGGAAGTAAAAATTGATCATTACCATTATAAAACTTAAATTTAATTTCATCATTATTTGAGTTTGCATATACGGTTAAAAAGTAAACATCATGTCCCAGTACATATAAAGATGTTGCTGTCCCTCTACATTCATTACCTACAAATGCTCCCAAAACATGACTATTCCCTATCGCTTCAATACCATTACTATTTACAATGGCGGTAAATGTCATACTAAGTTCATAATCAGATGCATTTACTTCCCATGACGGATATGCTTCATTTTCTATTTGAGGTAATATGGTATATTCCCAATTAATAACATCACCATCTTCTTCAATCAGATAATCAGATAAATTAATATGTGCAAATGTTCCACCTGCACCAACAGTTTGGTTTGGAATATCTATTAAGGCAGGTTCATTATCAATGCCCCATATTGTAAATATTGCTGTAGTTGAAGCAGATAGTAAAGCGTCTGTATTATCCGTTATGGTAAAAGTAATTGCTTCATTACCTGTCCATTCACTATTTACAGGAGTAATAGTTACCGTATTATCATTTGCAATTGTTACCGATAAATATTCATTACCACTAATTGATATCGTAACATTATCCTCATCTTGTAGATAAATAAAATCATCTAAATCAAAGCTAGAAAAACTATTTCCAATTTCTATTTCTTGCTCGTAAATTGAATAAATAACAGGTGGGAAATCAAAACCAATATATCCACTAAACGCATACGGATTATCTGGCTGTCCCATACTTCCATTGGGAATAAATGCTTCACTATTTGTTAAATTATATTCACCATCGGTAAATACTCTAAATTCTAAATCTTCACCAGGCTGATTTGCATATACGGTAATAAAATATAAATAATTATCTAACGCATATATTGGCGTAGCAAATCCTCTACACTCATCGCCCACAAATACACCGACTTTATAATCAGCATGATCTACCACTTCATTATTAATATTTAGTGTACTGGTAAAAGTCATCGATAATGCAAAATCTGCAGGATTATATTCCCAGTCTTGCGATACACCAACACTAAGTAATAAAATTATCTGTAATGAAAATAAATATGTTCTCATGATATTTCCGTTCATATCTTTTTAGATGATAAAAAGGGGTAATGGACAAAATTCAATTTGGAGGAACACCCACTACCCTTTTTTTCTCCTCTTCCTAAATTTTAATAAAAAGAGTAGAGTGTCAAAATTAACTAACCTAACTGTAGGAATTTTGACACTCTCTTTTCTCCTCTATATTATTTCAATAATACCATTTTTTTAACGCTGTTATACGCAGGAGTAATCATCCTGTAAAAATAAACACCGTTTGAAAGTGGTAATCCTGACATATCACTTGCATTCCATACAATGGTATGATAGCCAGCTTCCATCTGTCCATTCACAAGTTCAGTTACCATTCGTCCCTTTAAGTCATACACTGCAATTGATACCTGTGCATTATCTGGAAGATCAAAACTAATCGTTGTTTCTGGGTTAAATGGGTTTGGATAGTTCTGAGCCAAGTTATAACTCATTGGTACAAAGCGTACTTCATATTCAAGTTGTGCACCAGATCTATCAACCACAATAATATTACTTATTGTTTGTATATCATCAGTTGTAAATAGTATTCCATCATTAATGCCTTTTCCATTGGTATTCATCATCACTGTTTTAAGTGAACCATTCATATTATGAGTAAAGAACTCATGTTTAGAATCGATCATTTCGATTCCTGGTAAGTCAAACTGGATACCTGCGATATTATTACTTGATGTAATGTAAACTTCATTACCCTGTACTTTAATATCAACAACTAAATCATTATCTGCTCTTACCATTGGAATATCTAAGATGATAGATACCATCTCTACAATGTCAGCAACATTGATATCTTCATCACTGTTGATATCTGCGACTGCAAATTCATGCACTGAAGGTTGTTCTACATCTAAAATGTAGTTTACCGTTTGTAATACATCAATCACATTTAGAACACCATCAAATGATACATCACCCACGGGTGGTTCTGCATTTAAGCTAAATGGAGTAAGTACATCACCTACATTTGCATTTGCAGAAAATGCAGTCTGCTCATAAACTGACCAGATAATATCATCTTCGGCATCAAACAATTTATAATAAATATCCTCATTTGGTGTATTACTATAAACCATTAAGAATGCTGAATATCTATCTAATGATTCAATGTATATCGGTTGTGCAACACCTCTGCACTCTTCAACCATTCCATTTTCAGTTTCAACAAGCGTAAATGCACCAATCATATCAGTTTCACTATTTAATGATAATCCATTTACAAGCCCAGTTGCAGTCACTGTCATACTATGTTCATATTGATTTACATTCACATTCCAATTTGGAGCATTTAATGCAAGTGGTGATTCATAGATTTCGTCTATTTCATCACTATCTCTACCCGAAAGTTCAAATGGATAATTTAAATCACCATCCCAAAGAGATTTTAACATATATCCCTGTTTGGGTGACATATAATTAAGCGACCCAATCCAACCTAAACCTTCAACAAACATGGAGAATGCAAATTGACTTTTCACAATATCACCCGTTGCTGAATTTAATGATTCAAGTGCATCATTTACAGGCATACTAAATTGAGAAGAATAACCCACCCAATTCCAACCTGGAACCACTTTTACAGTATCAAGTTCAACATTCACAGGATAACCGACCATTTCCATTTCATCTGGATTGGTTAAGTTAATTAAATACATCGACTCATTTGAAAACTCAGATAGTGTTCCTACCCAACCAAAGCCAGAAACATATTGAGCAAACGAAGTCTGATCTTTTATTTGATCACCACCCGCTGGATTCATATTCGATAAAATATTATCCAAGCTCATATCATCATTTTCTAAATTAAGTGAAAACCAAGTATAACCAGCAGGATAATCCATTGATGAAATAACCTGACTTGTTGCTGTAATAGTTGCTGGACTTGTCGGTGTACCATGAGAGGCATTGGCCTCAAATGTATATGTCTCATCAATCCACCCAAGTTCTCTACAATCTGACGCATCCCATACTCTAAATGAAAGCGCTTCACCTGATGGTTGATTGGAGTACACTGTTAAAAATACTTCATACGCATGAGTATTTGCTAAATCATCTAATGCTTGAATATAATCAACTCGTGCAATACCACGCATTTCATCACCCACAAATACACCTACAATATCATAAGCATCCTCAGAAAGTTCACCTTCAGTAGATAATGTAGCTGTAATATTCATGGTATATTGATAACTTGCAGGATTTAATGTCCATTCAGGTTCGTAACATAATTTACGAATATCAATATTCATTGGCTCATCACCCATGGTTCCTGATGCATAAAGCGTAGTTTGATATTGACCAAAATCAAGGCCTTCTACTAAACTAATTGAAACATCTTGAGCAGACCCAGGAGTAAGCGTTCCATTTAATGGAGATACTTCTAACCATGCTGGTAAAGGTAGTGCATCACCACTTGGGATTGCACCTTCCCGTCCATTAATCATTTCATACGACCGATTTGAGCCACCATTATTGACGAGTTGTCTCTGTGTAGAATATTCTTCATCCACCCAAATTACAATATTATCAATATTGGTTCCAGACCATTCGATTGGATTTCGATTTACAAAAAATTCCCATACAACGGGCTCTGTACGCGTATTCCCATACATATCTTGAAGATTATGAATCTCGGCTCTAAATGTTTGATTTTCAATCCAGCTATTTGCTGGAGCAGGTTCAATCGTAATTGTATTAAACCCACATGTATAGGTGAAGTCCAATGGATTACCTGTAACGGTATTAAATAATTGAATATCTCCTGCACCTTGATTAATTTCACCACATTGAACATCTTCATCAAATGATGCACCAATAAAATCATCACTTGCTAAAATACCACCTGCTGGTTCTGTTAACCCAAAGACCTGAGGTGCTGACCTGTCAATCAATCCAGTAACCACTTCAGATGTACCTGCATATTTACCTTCTGTACATTGTGCTTGAGTACGCAATTCATATTCTCCATCAATTACAATTTCTGGATCTATATTAAATGGTAGTAATACATAATCATCAATCAAATCAACTGTTGGAATAGATTGAGTTGAAAACCAATCCCCTCCATCCGCTGGACGATATTGTAAATCAATATCAGTGAAGAATGTATCCGCAGGAAAGTTATAGCCATTAATCGCGACCCATAGCGTATCACTCCCATGAGAACCATCTATTAACCATCCATCTTCTAAATTAGCAATATTCGATTCTGAACATGGCTCTAAAAAATGAACAGAGAATGGAACTTCAGATGTACCTTGATAATCTCCAATAGCTGTTAAATCTCCTATATCAATTGCACATCCTGGACCTATTCTCATAATTAAATCATCATAAATATATGCCTCTGGTCCTCGCTCAACTGTAATCACAATTTCAAGAGCTTCATTCGCAGGCATTGATTCAATAGCTATTTGGTCAACCATTGGCATTCCAGCAAGTTTAATAACCGCACCATCTAAATTTGATGCAGACATAACATCCAATAAATAATCCCATCCCTCTCCTGTTTGAGATGTATTTGTTGCAATCAGAGTAATTACCGCAGCTTCATCTGGTGGTACATCAATTGTTAGAGGTGGATCGATAATTAAATCAGTATCTTGCCTTTCTAAAGTACCATCTTCGTGAGGGCAACTTGATTGACCTCCTAGAACTGTAAACACAGGCATACCTAAAGCAGTATCTGCTTGAACTTGAAATAAAAATCCATCACCTGGGCTTTCATCATCAAGCACAAAACCAACTGTTCTTGATAAAGTTTCTTCACTTCCAGTTGAATTTGTACTTGATTCATTCCAATCAAAACTTGTTTCTAAATTTTGACCAAACCCTCCAATATTCAATCCAATCTCAGTAAAAGCAGACCAATCAGTTGATGACTCGGTTGTATGTGTAGCAGTAACGGTACTTGAATTTTCGTAAGAATATTCATAGGAAGCACCTGCATCAAAGGAAATATAAGTATCACCACCTCCTTCACCTTGGCCCTCTACACCAACAGCCAAAATTGCATCATTTTGTGCTCCTGCCATTAAAATATCATCCCAAGCTAATACTTCATTCCAGTATTCTATGGTTTCTAATGAAGTTTCATCACCATCTACATCATAAATCGCTTGAGCAGTTGGAATCATTACATTTTTAATATAAAAACGAGAATGAATAAATGTATTATTAATTGCATCTTCACTCATAGAAATAGTAGTATCAATGGATACTGAACAGTTTTCAATATTTAAATCCTGCGCAATACCCATCGTATAGGCTTTACCACCACCAACATAGACGGTTGCATCAACTCCTGTAACCAATCCATCACCATAAGCAATGTAAGTTTCAGTGGTAGAAACGCAGGTTGTTTTTGTTGAATCATCTGTATCTTCTGTACTGTATTCAAACCCAGCACCTATATCCATTTTGCTTGATGTAGTTATCGCACTACTAACACCAATCCCTCCAACAATTACGGTCATATCTCCACCAAATGAGGCAGTGAGTTTAGATTCGTTTCCCCATCCATCTACTATTGAATTAGATGTATTTGAACATATTTCGGATCCGTCTTCCATAAAAGTATAGCTACCATCTCCTGGTGGTGTGCGTAATACCAACCAAGGATATGCACTAGATTGTACTTGAAAACTAGGACCAGGAATTTCTTTAGTTCCAGTTGTTAATGCCCAAAATTCACCTGAGCTTGATGTCCCCGTCGCTGAACTTGCAACAACAATGTAAAGGCTATTTTGATATGGATGGGTACCACCAGCAATAGTATTTACCGATTTAGATGAAAATGTAACTGATGCTGACTGCCCAGCAAATTCACCATTAACTGATTGAGCATAGGTTGTATCTGAAAAATTATCCGTTACATACACATCAAAAATATCTACTCTACATTCATTATCACCATAAGGTTCAAATACATCATAATTTAATTTAAAATACTTTCCCGAGCTAATAGTATAAGGGTATTCTGAGCATTCATTTGGTTCAATTGTATTTATTACTGAATGATTTATACCATCTATTTCGTTAAGATTATTTATTCGTAGAGAAACAGGTGATCTATAGATAAAATCCATATCTCTATTAAAATTTTTCATACTTAATGTATCAGCAAGAAAAGTCTCATCTATCGTTGGATCTGGATGTTCAATACTCACATTATAAATTAATGGAGGTAAATCAGATGTTTCATAATTCCCTAACGCATTTGGAATTATTGTTTCTTCAATACAACCATCTATAGATCTATATGTTACTCCAATTTCACCCTGAGAAGGTATAATTGGATAATTACAAGTCCCACCTGCAACTGCACCAAAACCTTTTCGAGTGGTTTTATCATTAAAATAAAAACCAGTCATCGGTTGAATCATCATCGGTAATTCAATAGACGCAGGTATAAATTCATGAACCTCCGATGAAATTTGATTTGTATATCTTGTCGATATTATTTGGCCTACTGCTCCTGGTTCAATATCAATAATAAATTTACCATCGGTTTCTGTAAAAATTGGCGGTATTAAAGATTCACCATTTAATAATATTTCAACACCCGCTTCAAAGCAAGCTGTATTTTCATATCGAACATATCCACTGACAGGAATCATTGATTTATCATTAAAATCAACTAAATCGACTGATGTATTACTAGGGTTCAGCGTAGCAGCTCTACTTTCTGGCTCATACCAATGGTCAAAATATTCATTAAGCGGAATATCTTGTTGCCAAATCTCATCTAACATTACACCTGAAACACCTGTAATAGTACCAGTTACTATACTGGAAGCATCTGTGATGAGTAAATTCTCCCCTTCGTTCATTTTCCAATAATGCGAAAGCCCAAATTCATCGCCTTCTAATATTTGATTCTGTGTTCCTGTAATTTGGTCTTGTGTTCGTCCATTATTCCAAATTCGAGTTTCATCTAATCGACCAGAAAAATACTCTGATGCATCTTCAGGTGATTTTCTTGCAATTACAATTTCTGATAAATCAGGTGTTTGTTCAATTCCTGAAATTGATCCTATTGCTTCACCATCTATATAAAATACAAATTCACTTGTACTCGCATTACTTGTAATTGCATAATGATGCCATAAATTATCATGATAGGTATTTTCTGAAGTTATTTCATTTTCAAAATGAGCACCAACTAATTGACCCCCATCCATTTTAATAGAAACTTGATGACTATCATCTGCAGGATTAACCGTTGCAATAAGTGTTTGTACATCGGTCAATGCCGTTTTAAACCAACCCTCAATAGTATAACCATTTGTTAAATCTACACGTTGTCCTTCAAAAGCAATATAATCATCTATACCATCTAATTCAACAGAACGACCAATCGGGGAGGATAAACTTGGTGTTACCGTAAATACCGTTCCACTAGCATAATAGATGCCTTTTATAACATAAGTACCTGTTTCATCTGTTAATGCACCCAAATAAACTGGAGCAAGATAATCATCTTGTTCTACGGTACAAACCTTGCCATCTACTTTTCCAGGTGTTAAATCAAATACCGTTTCACCTTCAACTTCGTCAAACTTCCAATAGGAAGATAAATTATCTTCTTCACCTGAAAGGGTAATATCCATCATGGTTTTTAATTCATCCCAGCTTCTATCTGTATTCCATATTCTAAAATCGTCTAAACGACCTCTATAAAATTCCGAATGTTCTGCAGGTCCTCGTTTTCCCATTACAATTTCGGCTTTATCATTTATTGGTCCATCTGCGGTTCCTTCACCAACTAGAAACCCATCAATATACATGGTCATACTGTTATCATCGTCTGCATAAACTACTGCAAGGTGATGCCAATCTTCACCAGGACCTGCATACGAATTCACGGTTACCAATTCAGTTGCCATTCCACCCGCAGTAGAATGGTGCTCCCATTTAACTTGACCTGATTCTGTTAGCCCTAAAGTTAAGTAATGATCCGTAGATGCTGAATCAACTGCGGAAAAAAATACTTGTGTTTCATTATGAACAGATCTAAACCAAGTTTCAATTGTATAACTATTTTCTAAACCTGAATATTGGCTATTTGTATTTTCATCACCATCAAACCAATAGACATATCCATCGCCATCAAACTTTGCACTTCGACCTAAGTTCGGTGTCAATATCACTTTTGTATTTATTACGGGATTACCAGAATCAGTTCTAACTTGACCTGTGATCATACCATTTGGATTTAAGAAACCCACATTATTTTCCGTATGACTCTCTCCCATATCATTGGTTGTAGAAACACCATACGTATAATACTCACCCGGAAATACGGATAAATCTTGATATTCTGTTTGGCTAATTGGTAATGTAGTTAAAATATAACCATTACGGTAGAGTGTGGCTTGGTTACCCGTAACTGGCGGACCTGTTGCATCATCTTCAATTGTCCATTCAACTAAAACTTTATCTTGAAAGTCACCATCTGATGCCATCACAACGGGTGGTTTAGGTTCTTTTAAATAATAACTATAATATCCCGTAGATAAACTATTGGAAGAATAATTATTTGCTTCCTGAATAATTGACTGACCGATTGTAGCTGAAATTCGATATGAACCTCCAGCAATCTCAGATGTTGCTCCACTCGCAAAATATGACTGTGGTATAGCATATAAAGGTTCACAGGATTCCTGTGCATACATTATTCCAGCCCATAATCCAATTAACAGGATAAAATTATTTTTTATTTTTTGTAAGTTTTTCATTTTTCTTCCTCCTATTTATCCATTTTTTCTAATTTTGCTAACTCTGCATCTACAATCTTAACTTGCTCTTTTAATGCATCGTTTTTTGCTTTCAATTCTTTAAGAGACTCCACCAAAATTGGATATAATTGTTCATAATTCCGTATGGCATACAAATCATATTGATCTTGATATTCTACCATTTCAGGAATTACTTCTTTTAAATCCTGTGCAATAAATCCATATATATCTGTTGTTTTATCATTATCTTTTAGTTGACCTCTTTTAAATCTTGGATGTGTATCAATATTAATATCATACTGCACCCCTTCAATCAGTCTAAGTTTATCTAAACCACCTAATATTGTTCTTATATTCTTTTTAACTCTAGAGTCAGATAATTGTTGTGATTGATCAAACCACAACCAATTGGAATAAAAATTCCACGCAAAGAGGTAATTTTGATTAAAGTAATCACTATACCAAGTACCACCATCTATTTTAATAGTCGGATAATTACCAGTATGTCCAATTTGGACTCCAGGTCGATAACTGTATTGTTGTTCACCATTTACAGCTAAATATGCACTTTCACCTGTTTCTGCTCCTACAATAATATCATAACCAAAATCATACCCTGGTACGGTTAAATTAAATAATTCATTTATTCGTGAGTCCGTAGTACCTTCTTTTGCAAAAAACAATCTATTACCACCCATATCATCTGATGCTGGATAGGCAAAACCAGAATTAGTCCATACTACCCAATCCCTCGGTAAAAGACTTCCATTAGCATTCTGTACATCTGTAGCATTTATTGTTCCACCCACATTCAACCCATGTGTATAATCAGTAGAATTGATGGCAACATTTCCTGCTCCTAAATAAATATCATTTCCACTTTGGGTCCACGGTGATGCTACAAAAGGTTGATTATTATTTAACATTTGACCACTAAAATTGATATTACCAGTAATGTCTAATTTATGGATCGGATTATCCGTACCTAAACCGATATTACCATTATTGGCAACTGTAAAAGTGTTATTTGATCCAGTTAAAACTTGAATATGACCATTACCATCTGCGTCATCGTCGGCAGTAAGTATAGCATCATCCGCATTGGTCATAAAATTAGATGAACCACCCACATCCGTCGTTGCTAAGGAAGTACCATCACTAAAAAATAATGAACCACCTGATGAAAACTTAATATCACCATTAACTTCTAGGGCTTCGGAAGGGGTTAATATACCAATCCCAACTTTTCCATCCGCAGTTACTGTTAAACCAGAATTTCCATTATTTTCAATTACAAAATCATTCCCGGAACTCCCAATAAATTTATCTGCTTCGGAATATAATCCTTTATCATTACTAATTTTTATATTTCCTCCAACATGCAAACTCATCTCATCAGTATCACCACCAATATGCAATGATACATTGGGTTCTGACACACCTACACCCACATTACCTGCAGGACTCATAGTCAATACTTGACCAGAATCGCTGTGGCTAAAATTCAAATGGTTATCTGTATTATTATCGATATTCCATTCTTCACCGCCGGCAGAAAGTGAAAAACCTGCTGTCCCTGTACTGTTTGTATTTACTGATACTGATACAGACTCATCACTGCTAATAGTCAATTTTGCATCTGGAGAAAGTGTACCTACACCTACATTCCCATTTGAAGGAAAAATATTTTCTTTCCCTTTTACAGAAATAGCATTGGTTACCGTATTGAGTTTAAATCGTGGAAATATTTCATTTGCATCATCCACAGCAACACCTAAATAATACTGTGTATCAAACGAAACACCATCTAAACCAGACATTGCACCTAATTCAATGGCAAAAACACCATGTTTTACCGGTACATTCTCATGTAATTCTGACCAAAGAACTTCCCCATCAACGGCAGTATCATATAATTTTACGGTTAAATTATATTCACCACTTTCTACTGTTCGCATCATTGGGTCTCTCAATACACCCTGAAAAGAAAGGGATTGAGCAAACACACCCTGCATAATAAATATGAATAAAATAAAATAACCACTTTTTTTCATTCTTAATATTTCATTTTTAATTAATAATTTCATCTTACTTTACCTCCTTTAATTGGTAAATACCATTTTTCAATGCTTCCAATCTATTCTCTAACTCTGTATTTTCTTGGTCTAACGCTTTAATGGCTTCTGTTAAAATGGGCATCATTTGATGATAATTTCGAATCCCGTAATATCCAGATTCATCATCATGAAAAACTAACTCAGGTAACACTTCTTTTAACTCCTGTGCAATAAAACCCAAATGATTATTTAACTTAGCAAATTCACCATTTTTATCAATGTCTTTATACCCAGGGTGTGTTTCTGTATTAATATCATACTTTACACCAGATAGTGCCATTACTTTATTTAATGCATTATTTACAGGTCTAATATTTTGTTTAATCCGTCTATCCGATAAGTCAAACATATTACTATACCACCACCATTGAACATAGGTATCTTGCCAAACATGATCAGGGCTACCAATATAATCTGATTGAACTTTCATTCTGGAAGAATTAGTCCAAGTTCCAAGATAGTTTGAAGAATAAACAAAAGCATTTCTATCATTACTTTGCCTAGAAGCACCTACAAATTGATTTGTATAAACCAAATTATCTGGGTGTAACCAACTATAGCCAGAACCACCATCAAGTTGTGTATCAATTTCAATTTTACCATGATGAACATACCAATTGGGATGGTCTACATTTGGTGCTGTAAAATGTGGAGGCGGTTCTAAAGTAGTTCCATCACTCAGAAAGAAATCTGTTTCTACACGAATTGCACCATCTACATTTAGATTAAAACTAGGATTTGCAGACCCGATACCCACATTATTTGTTGTGGAAATATTTCCGTTTTCATCCACTTCCCAGGCACTCGTATTTACGGTTTCCCCATTTTTAGATAAATTTCCCGTAAAATTTATATCACCAACCACATCTAAAGCCGATGTAGGGTTATTATTCCCTAATCCTAACTTCCCATCATTGGTAATCACCATTTGTGTTTCACCCCCAATTCTAAATTCATGTCCACCCGTTTGATTTTCATCAGTATCAGCAGTAACCAATAAATTTTCAGGATTACTTACAGCAGTTGCTGCAAAATCGGATGCCAAACTTTCAATTGAAGTTCCATCAGCAAACTCAATTCCTCCATTATTTATTTTAACATCACCCACAACTTCTAATTTATGCACCGGATTTGCGGTTCCA
The DNA here is from genome assembly GCA_964529325.1 of uncultured bacterium. GTDB lineage: Bacteria > Fidelibacterota > Marinisomatia > SCGC-AAA003-L08. The sequence continues at coordinate 134,864 of CAZGWH010000001.1, forward strand.
ACCCCCACATTCCCATCAGTTGTGACCATAAGTGAACCTGATTCACCAGCTTTAAATCCTACATTGTCATTGCCATCTCCACCGATAAAATGAGCATCATTAAATGCAACACCACCGGTATTGTGATTAGAACTTAAATTACCTTCAATCGTAACATCACCGTTATTCCCTATATTTATTAATGCGCTTTGATCTGAAGATGATATCCCCACCGAACCATTTGTGTTAAAAGTAAGCACATCAGTACCATCTGCATTTTGAATATTCAAAGCAGAATTGGCATTTGTTTTGCTTATTTTCCAGGTTTCAGCACCATTTTCAGCAAAAATAATTAATGCATTATTAGAACCCGATTGAATAGAAATAATTGCTTCTTCATCCTTGCTTACGGCTATATTTTCATTTGCATTTGTGGTACCAATTCCTACATTCCCAGCAGATGAAAATGTATTATGTACACCTTTAACTGCATAAGAATGTGGTACAACCGAAAGTTTCATTCTAGGCATTTCGGTATTATCTTCTACCTGAACACCCAACCAGTAGGATTGGTCAAACATAAGTTCACCAAATGAAGTAATGCTACCTAATTCCACCGTAAATAATCCACTTTCTGATAATACACTGGGATGCACTTCTGTCCATATTGCATCATTTCCATTATGTGTTTCGTACAAAGTAAAAGTAACAGCATTAAAACCATTTAATGATTTTCCATACTGATCCTTTAATACACCCTGCATCAAAAATGATTGTGCAAATGTAATTTGTAATGAAAAAAGTAATAAAAATAATAAGCCTATTTTTTTGAATAACCCACTTCGTAGAGAATTATTAATTCTTAATTTATAATTCTTAATTTTTAATTTGAAATTCAACATTACTTACCCTCCTTTTGTAGAGCTTTTAATCGTTCTTCTAATGCAGTGATATCATTTTTAATACCATCCTGATGTTCCGTTTTATATTCCTGAACTGCTTCGGTGATGACAGATGCCATCTGATGATAATTCACTATCTCATACAAACCAGTATCTTTGTTATATTGAACCATTTCAGGAAATAATTCTTTTAGTTCCTGTGCAATAAAACCGTAATTAGCATTTATCCCTGTTAGTTCATTTAATTTATCAGCATCTACATCTTTATAAAGTGGATGTGTATCTGTATCAATTGCATAATGTACCCCTCGCAATTGTAAAACTCTTTCCAATACATTGTTAATGCCGATAATATTCTTTTTTACTCGTCGGTCTGAAAAATTGTAATAATTGGAAACAAAACAATCTCTCAACTCTGCACCTACAAACCGCGCATCTTGAGTTCCAATTTTACCAATACCAGTAGTTGTTTCGTGAGGAATAATATATCCTTTATTATTTGACCCATTATATGAACCATATATAAATGAAACACCATTAATGTATGATGCTCCTTTATAGACACCATTCGAATAATCGCTAGATGTATTATATGCACCTAATCCAGCACGACCAGTACTATTACTTTTATCACCGGTAGATAAAGCTATACCATAATTAAAACCATCATAACTATTACCTCTAACTACATCTTCATAATAGGTGCCACTAGGACCATACATTAGTTTAGTACTATACATAAAATTAGATGCATCAATTGCGGTTAAATCTAATACTGAACCATTTACATTTATTTCATCTGCTTTTACATCGGTTACATGCAATGCAACTTCTGGTGTAGAAGTACCAACACCCACATTACCCGCTGAATATACCAGTGCAGGAATGTCATCTAATTGAGTGGCGGAATCAAATTCTAAAACATATTTATTTGACCATTGGGTAGTATAATCTCCCCAAGTTCCGTCAGGTCGCATCAAACAATAATCTTCACCAGTCCCATAATTGTTTGGTTCTCCATCTGCCCAATTTGTATAAATTACAGGCTCACCATTTTCCCAAACCCAATTACCTTCAGATGCTTCGTCAGTTAGTCCAAGCCATATATGATTTACATACATAGGATCTACAAAATCATTTTCTTCCTGGCTTGAGATAGTTACCAAATGCCCCCCTTGTTGATTACATTGTGGAATTACATCTGCCCAAACAGTGAGAGAATTAGAAATAAAATAATGATGACCTTCAAATTCTCCATAATAGGTTACTAAATTTTCGTCAACTAATGGAAAATCAAATCCTGCATCTAATACTTCTTCATTCCACAACCCACTCCCAAAAGTAGATCCGTTATTCATTAAATCACCGGAATAATTAATATCACCGGCAATATCTAAAGCTGTTGTTGGGTTTTCAACACCAATACCTACTTTACCATCTTGCTTAATAATCATTTTGGTTTCATTACCAATATTAAACCGAATTTCACCTGTTCCGCTGGTGTCACTATCTGCAGAAATCATAATATCACCTAACCCAGCCATAGATCCGGCATCACCTCCACCTAAACTACCTGTTGCAAGTGTTGTACCATCTGAAAATCTTAAAATACCATCACCCGTCAGTTTAATATTACCATTTACATCCAATGTTTTAGTGGGTGCATCTGTATTAAATCCAACATTACCTTCATTTGTTATAGATAAAGCCCAATTAACACCAGCTTTTACACCAAATGAAGAAGAATCAATTACAGCTACGGTAAAATTTTCACCCATATTGAGTTCACTATTTTCACCTGTTAGACTAATCATTCCCTCGGCAACAACATCGCCAGCAACATGTAGCTGAGATTGAGGTGAAATAGTACCAATACCCACTTTACCATCCTGCAATATCGTAAGTGAATTGCCTGAATTTTCGTTATTTATTTTTAACGCATTATCAGAGGCAGAACTTTCAACTCTCCATTGTGTTTCTGTATTTTGCTTAAATAATAGCGAACCAACTTGACCTTCACCGCTGTTTAATTTGATAACAGTTTCTCCATCATCTACGACTACAAGGTTTGCGTCTGGAGTTTTGGTACCTATACCCACATTTCCACCGGATGAAAAGATATTTTCACTTCCGTTAGCAGATAAAGCATAGGGTGAATTCCCTAATTTAATCCGTGTTGAAATTTCACTTTGTCCATTAATTGCTATTCCTAACCATGTATCGGATGTAAATGATAAATTGGCCATTGAATTAACAGCACCTAAGTCAACCGAATACACACCAAATTTCACATTAACATCTGATATGGTTTCAGACCAAAGTTGATTTCCATCTGTTACCGCATCATGTAAACTAAAATTAATGGAATAACTTCCATCATTTACCGTATTTCCAAGCTGGTCTCGCATTACACCCTGTATTGAAAGTGTCTGTGAATATATAAACGAACTTAACAATAGTATACTTGCTAACCCAACTATTTTCATCTTATTATACATATCTACTCCTGATATTATTTTTAAAATACATTTTCTTAACTTTTCTATTCATTTAACTCTCACTCCAATTCCTTTTTATCTTCCAAATTTTTATTTTTTATATTTTTAGAAGATTCATCATTAAAGTATTTATTTAATATTTCAATTTTATTTTTTACCGAATTTATCAACTGTTCTTCTTTTTCAAAAGAATCACTTTCAATCTCTTCAATTATCTCGTTTTTTCCACTCAAAAAATTACTTCTACTTATTTGAATAATTAATTTTACTAATTTCCCAACCGAGTAATATTAGGATGATAATCTAATTTTCATCAACTCGACAAAAACTCGACAACTAGATATCTATGTCTTTTAAATGATAAAATTAATATAGAAAGATTTTTTACGCAAATAAAAACCGTTGATTCAGTTAAAAGTGGGAAATGTTCAAGGTAACAATAACCTCTAGAGGTGTGGGTTTTTAATGAATGATAACTACTTATTCATTTTAATGGATATTAAAGGAATGTCTTTTCTAGAATAATACTTTTAAGGCAAAATTTATTTTTACTCTATAGATATAATTGGATTATAATTCATTTTAGAGGTAATGACAAATTAAATAATGGTTTAATGGGAAGAATTACTTACTAAAGTATGAAGCTAACAATTAAAAATGAATCAAATTAAATCTATGGTTATAAGCAAGTTATCTTTTTTTGTTAATTTCATTTTCTTTCTAATTCTATAACGATACTGCTCAATAGTATGAAGTTCAAGATGAGTTAATGCTGTAATTTCTTTAGAATTCATTTTAAGTTTTAATAACGCACAAATTTTTTGCTCTTTTGGTGAAAGCTTGGGGTATTTTTTTTGTAAATTTTCATAAAACTGAATATGGACATTATTAAATGATTTTTCAAATTCTTCCCACTCAGAATTATCTGTCATTTTATTTTGTAATTCTTTTCTAATTCCTTTTAATAAATGGCGGTTCTCTTTACTCAATTTTGACAAGCGTAGTGTTTCTTCAAATGTTTCGACTAAAGACTTTTGCTTTTGGGCAATCTGCATCGCTTTGGATGTGAGTTCTTTATTTTTTTCTTCCATTTCATTCTTCAACCGTTCAATTTGACGCTCTTTTCGTTCAGTATCTAACTCAACTCTATATTTTTCTATTTTGGTTTGTAATTTTCCTGTTTCAATAGAATTATTTTTTTTCAATTGTTTTACATTTATATCATGGTATTTTTTATAATGGAAAATCTGCTTTTTTCCATCCCCCATTGCTTCATATAATTCTGAAAAAATTTCATGTATAACCATTTGAAAATGTGTACTTTTTATTTTTGTCGCAATTGATAATGACTTTTTTAATATATGTTCACCTTTAATAAAATCTCCTGTTTTAGAATAAGTAATTCCAATATTATTATATTTTGTAATTAAATCACCTTCTGAACCATGCTCTTTTGTGATGGAAATTGCTTCAATAAGACATGACTTTGCTTTATCATATTGCTCTAAATCATTATATAATACTCCTAAATTATTTAATGAATACGCAATATTCTTAAATTCATTATTATCTCTATCAATTTTCAAAACTTGTAATGCATATTTCACAGCTTTATTAATTTTACCAGTTTGAATTAATGTACCAGTTAAATTAGATAATGATTCTACAATATAAATTTGATTGCCTAATTGTGTTCTAATTTCTAAACATTCTTCATGAATTTCAATCGCTTTTTCATATTGCTCTAAGAAAAAATAAATAATACCAATTTGGTTGAGAGTAATTCCAATTTTTTCCTCATTGTTGATTTTATTAAAATAAATTAATGAGGGCTCTAAATATTTTAATGCTTTTCGGTAATTACCAAGAGAAATGAAAATTTTGGCAAAAACGATTGAAATCTCGTTTACTTTCAATTTATTGTTGAGATTATAATAGATTTCATTTGCTAATTTAATAAACTCTAACGCCTTGTCAAAATCATGGGAAATAATATATTTTCTTGCTTCATTCGCTATTTCATCTGCAATCTTAATTGCTTTTTTAGGAGTTGTTTTTGCTAAATCTACTGACTTTAAAATTCTATCGACAATTTTATTTGCATTTATTGGATCAAATTTCAGCTGTTTTTTTGCTTCGTCAAACTTTTGACTAAAATTTTTATTAATTATTTCCATTAATTATCATTAATTCTATAAAATTTAGGTATAAAAATTATAATCAGTTTAGTAACGATTACAATATGTATTTAAAAAGTAATTTATTTGTGAAATTATAATGACACCGACCATGTAATGGAACATATATTGAAAAGAAATTAAACCCGTAGGGTCATTGCATGCTTTGACTTTACAATAAAAAATAGGAAGCTGATTTTCGCAGATAAGAAAATCAATTAAAAATTAATACAAATAATTAAGAATTAAGAATGGTATAGGCATTGGCGTGCCGTGCCTAATTCAATTAAGAATAAAACCCCGTAGAATAAAAAAAAACAGATTTCACAGGTTAAGCAAATAAATCACTCTTATTGAGAAAAATCAAATTAAATTTTTACTTCTTCGTCTTCATTGTAGGAATAAAATTAGAGTTTTTTATAATTCGCTTTGTAGAATCAGATGAAAAAGTAGATAAAAGTGGGTATATTATATCTTTATTTTTTTTAATGGTTTGTAAATAAAATTGCTGTGCAAAAGGATATTCACCCGATAAAATATTATTATATAATGGAATTGCAATAAAATCTTTTTCAGGATATGCTATAGATAGCATTTTAACTTTTGTAATTATTTTTGGTAAATCAGCAACTCTCACAATTCCAATTCCATTAAAATCATCTAAAATTTTAACAATCATCGAATCTGTATTTTCTATAGGAATAGTTAAATCAAAAAAGTCTTCACCATCCATTACTAAATCCTTAAACAGGTGACCTATAAAATTATCCTGATAATAAGTAATAATTTGTGGTGAATATCCACCTACTTCATCCCAAAATTGTATATTTCCAGTAAATATATTTTTCAAATTAATTTCTTCAATGATTTCAACCGTATTGCTATTATGCACAACAGCAATCACACCATCCGCTCCAAGCAATGTTTCTTTTGGATATAGTCCATTTTCATTTAGTCTTAATGAATCGTCATTCGTAAATTTTTGAGTAGAAATACATCCATCTGATTTATTTTCAATCAATAAATCTACGCAATTAAATTCATTAGAATATTCAAAATTAAATTTATCAGTTATTTCTGGACCTAAATTTTCAACGACTGATGTGGTAAAAAAAGATGAAGTAGAATCAATAGAAATATTTGATTTATTAAATTGGTCGATAAACCCACAACCTGTGAACAATAAAAATATAGCTATTTTTTTAAACATTTATTAATCCTTAAAAAATTAAAAATCATTTGTTCAGTTTACTAAATTATTTAATTGAATTTTCTGCTGAACGAATTGTATTATTTAATAACATCGTAATGGTCATTGGTCCAACTCCGCCAGGGACAGGTGTAATTGAATTTGCTTTTTCTAAACAGTCATTAAAATCTACATCACCTACAAGACTATATCCTTTTGGAGAATTTAAATCCTCAATTCGGTTTATTCCAACATCAATAATATTCACATTTTCACGAATCATATCTGAAGTTATATATTTAGGAACTCCAGTGGCAACAATTAATAAATCTGCTTGTTTTGTAAAATAAGATAAATTTTTAGTTCCTGTATGGCACATCGTCACTGTAGCATTCCCTTTTCGTAATTTTTGTGAAAGTAAACCAAACATTGGTTTTCCAACAATATTACTTCTTCCAACAATAACGGCATGGCATCCGTCAGTTTCAATATTATAAAAATCTAATATTTCAATAATTCCATTTGGTGTGCATGGTATAAATTCAGGATGACCTTTAAAAAGATGTCCAATATTTATTGGATGAAAACCATCAACATCTTTTAAGGGAGAAACTGACATCAATATTTTCCGTGTATTCATACTTTTAGGCAAGGGCAATTGAACTAAAATTCCATGAACTGAATCATCATTATTAAGCCCCTTAATGATTTCAATTAAATCAGATTCAGCAAATTCAGATGGTAAGGCATAAGTTTCAGATGCACATTCCATTTTATTAAATGCTTTTGTTTTACTATTAACATAAACTTGAGAAGCAGGATCATTCCCTACAATAATAACAGCAAGCTTAGGAATAATATTATTTTTAGTATTTAACTCATTAATTTGGGATTTTAATTTTTCACGAATATGTTTACTAACTGGTTTACCTTTAAGTAAAATAGTTTCATCAGAAATTATTGTATTCAAGGAGTTTCCATTTCAGAAATTTTTTGATCAATAAATTCAGTTATGGCTATTGTTTTAGATTCCAATTTATCAATCGCTTCATTTTTCATTTTCATTGTCGATAGATATTCATCCGTAACATTCATTGCCGCAAGTACAGCAATTCTTAATTGTGAAGTAGTTTCAGGTGAAGCATTTTGAATTTCGGTCATTCGTTCTTCAACAATTTTAGCAACGCGATGAATATATTTAGAATCAGCACCAGTTCTTATGTTATATTCTTGCCCCATTATTGAAACTTTTATTGGCTTAGTTACACCCATAAATACCTCCTGTTATCTTTGAATTGCTCCATGTTCATTTTCTAATGCTTTAATAATTTTTTGAATGGTTTTATCAATAATTTTATCATTCAATGTTTGATCTTCCGATTGAAATTTAAGTGAATATCCCATACTTTTTTTATTATGCCCTAGTTCTTTACCTTCATAAAGATCAAATAATTTTACAGTGGTTAATATATTCCCACCATACTGTTTAATTGTAGAAGTTAATTTACCTGCTGAAATATTTGAATTTACTAATAATGCTATATCCCTTGTAACTACTGGAAATTGAGAAACTGCTTTAAATCGGTGAATATTTTTTTCTGAAACTGAACTTAGTTTTTGTAAATCGCCATCAAAAATAATAACATTATTATTAATATTAAATAGCTTTAACATTTTATTGGATATCAATCCAATGACACCGATTTTAATTTTTTTATTTTTAATTTCAAGAGCATATTCAAAACCTAATACATCTGTTTCTTTTACTTTTAAATTTTTACAACCCATTTTTTTTAATATAATAAACACATCTCTTTTTGCTTGATAAATATCAAGTTGAGGTATTTCTCTCCAATGTGGATTTGCATTATCATACCAAACCAATCCAAATGCAGAAGATTCAACTGAAGTCGTTTCTTTTGCTTCAACTTTTTTATGAATTTGACCAATCTCTACTAATTTAAATCGAGATTGTTGTCTTCTTTCATTTATAGAAACAGCGTTTAATAATCCTGGGATTAATGAATTTCTTAAATATGCCATTTCTTGACTTAATGGATTTGAAAGTTGAATACTCGGTTGTTTAGAAAATAATTGACATAATTGTTCAGAAATTAAACTATTAGAATAATGTTCTAAGAAACCATTAGATGCTGAAATTTCTCTTAATTTATTAAATGATAATTGCTCATCTTTAATAAATGTATTATAATTTGATGTAAATGAAAATTCTTCAGGAATATTATCATATCCAAATACGCGTGCAACTTCTTCAAATAAATCAACTTCTCGTTCTAAATCATTACGGTATGATGGAACAACACAATGATAAATATCATTTTCTTTTTTATATGAAATATTCAATAAATCAAATATCTCTTCTATTTCATTATCATCTAAATTAATGCCTAAAAATCGATTACATTTTCGAGATGAAAAAGAAATTGGGGGAATAACCTTTGATTTAATACCAACATCTATGATTCCCTTTGTAATTTCACCACCTGCAAACTCTTTAATCAATATTGCTAAATGATTTATTGCAAATTCTACTCGTTCTATATCGGTATCTCGTTCAAACCGTTTTGATGCATCGGTAGAAATATCCAAAGACTTTGCACTTTTCCGCACAACTCTTGGATTAAAATATGCACATTCAATTAAAATATCTGAGGAATTTTCATTAATTCCCGAATCAATACCACCCATTACTCCAGCGAGAGCAATTGGCTTTTCTTGATCACAAATTAATAAATGATGTTCGTTTAATTCAATCTCAGATTCATCTAATAATTGCATTTTTTCATTTTGCTTTGGAAATCTTACAATTATTTCATTCCCAGTTATTTTATCTAAATCAAAAGTATGCATTGGGTGGCCACAATCCATCATCACATAATTTGCTAAATCAACAATATTATTTATCGATTTTAATCCAATAGATTGAATTCGATTTACAAGCCAATCTGGTGATGGTCCAACTTTAACATTTTTCACAATTCGGGTTGCATATCGTGGACATGCATCTTCATTTTCAATCGTTACTTTAATTAAATCTTTAGTATTATTTTTAGATTCATTAATATTGATTTCTCGTTCAGTAATTTGAGATTTTTCTAAAATTGCAATTTCTCTTGCAACACCAATATGACTAAAACAATCGCCTCTATTGGGTGTTAATTCAAAATCAAAATTAATATCTGAAGATGATTGAAGATATGAAATAAAATCAGAACCAATAGGTAACTCAGTATTTAGCTCCATTATACCATCATGGCTATCACCTAAGCCTAATTCTTTTTCAGAACAAATCATACCATTAGATTCTTCACTTCTTAATTTTGTTCTTTTAATTTTAAATGCTCCAAAATCAAGTGTTCCACCTACTTTAATTACAGGAACTTTTAATCCTTCTCTTACATTCGGTGCACCACATACAATTTGAACAACTTCATCATTACCAATATTTACTTTACATACTGAAAGTTTATCTGCATTGGGATGCTGTTTTTTTTCTTCTACAAATCCTATAACAACATTTGAAAAAGGATACTTTTGTTTTTGAATTGTACATTCTAAGCCTAATGCTGTTAATCCTTTTTCAAGCTCTAATGATGATTGGGTAATTTCAATATAATCTTTTAACCAATTTAACGAAGTATTCATGCAAATTGTCCTAAAAATCGAGTATCACCTTCATAAAATAAACGAATATCTTTTACTCCATATTTTAACATTGCAATTCTTTCTATTCCCATTCCAAAAGCATATCCTGACCAATTATCAGGATCATAATCAACAGATTTAAATACTTCCGGATCTACCATTCCACAACCTAAAATTTCTAACCAACCTTCATACTTACAAATATTACACCCTTTTTGTTCGCAGAAAAAACATGACATATCCATTTCTGCACTTGGTTCTGTGAATGGAAAATAACTTGGTCTAAAGCGTGTTTTAACATTTTGTCCAAAAAATTCTCTAGCAAAATGACTTAGCACTCCTTTTAAATCTGCAAAACTTACATTTTTATCGATATATAATCCTTCGACTTGATGAAAAAGGCAATAACTTCGAACACTTATATCTTCATTTCTAAATACTCGTCCTGGGGCAATAATTTTTACAGGTGGGTCATTTTTTAACATTGTATGAATTTGTGTATTTGAAGTATGCGTTCTTAAAACGACACCATCTTTTACATAAAATGTATCTTGCATATCTCGTGCGGGGTGATGTTTTGGAATATTTAATGCTTCAAAATTAAAAAAATCAGTATCGACTTCAGGTCCATAAACAGTTGAAAATCCAAGTTTAGTAAAAATTGAATTTATTTCATTTAATGTATGAGTTAAAGGGTGAATTCCACCTATCAAATAAGGATCTTCAGGTAATGTTAAATCACCATGATTCTTATTTTCTCCTTCATTATCTAATTCCTTTGTATGTGATTCAAATTTAATTGCAAGTGATTGACGAAGTTCATTGAGAATTTTACCTGCATTTGGTTTATCTTCAACAGGGACATCCTTAAGAGTAGAAAAAAGGTCTGCAACCAGACCTTTTCTTCCTAAATATTTGTCTTTAAATAATTTTATTTGATGGGCATCATGAGGCAGTCCCTCCAATTCTTGAAAGAACTGCTCTCTGATTTCTTCTGCCCTAACGGCAATGTGCATGTATGTACTATCCTAAAGATTTAATAAGTGCAGCAAATCCAGCAGAATCATGCACAGCCATGTGTGCAAGTGTTTTCCGATTTAATTCGATATTTGCTAATTTTAACTCATTAATAAATTTAGAATAACTCATTCCATGTTGGCGTACAGCAGCATTAATTCTCGCAATCCAAAGAGAACGAAAAGTTCTTTTCTTATTTCTTCTATCACGATATGCATACTGTAACCCTTTTTGAACTGCATCTTTAGCGGTACGGAAATTGGATTTTCGTGTTCCAAAATACCCTTTAGCTTGTTTGATGAGTTTTCGGTGCCTACGGTGACGAGGCACACTACTGTTTGCTCTTGGCATGATTCTCTCCTTATGTTTGAATCAATTTCTGAATTCGTTTTGACATTGCTGTCGTCAAAACACCACCCTTACGGAGACGCCTTTTCCGTTTTGGGCCTTTACGGGTTAACAAATGTCTAGCACCTGCTTTAAACCGTTTTAACTTGCCTGAGCCAGTTTTCTTGAAACGCTTTGCAGCATTTCTTTTGGTCTTCATTTTAGGCATCTTGCTCTCCTTATCTTATCTTGGACTCATTATCTGAGTCATCCTTCTACCTTCCGTCTCTGGGGCCTTATCAATTTTAGCAACATCTTCAAGGATTTCAGACACTCGCTCTAAGAGCTTAAATCCTACATCCATACGCGCCATCTCTCTTCCCCGAAACATCACAGTAAACTTTAATTTAGCACCACTTGCTAAGAATTTCTGTGCTTTTGTTAATTTAGTTAAAAGATCGTGGTCACTAATTTGTGGCCGTAATCTAATTTCTTTTAACTGAACAACATGCTGTTTCTTTTTATTGAGCTTTTTCTTCTTTTCTAGCTCAAATCGATATTTCCCAAAATCAATTATTTTACAAACAGGCGGGCTAGAATTTGGTGAAATTTCCACTAAGTCTAATCCTTTTTGCTCTGCTTTTAAAAGGGCTTTCTCTATCACAAAAACCCCGAGTTGTTCACCCTCTGCACCAATTACCCTTACGGTTGAAGCAGTAATTTCATCGTTTTTGTGAAGTTCTTTTTTACCTTTCTGATTGATCGTATTTTTTTCCTTTATCTTTATTTGAAATTTCTTCCGATAATTCTTTCGTTAATTGTTCTAGTGAAAATGTACCTAAATCTCCTTGATGTTTCCGTCTTACTGAAACAGTATTGGAATTTTGTTCTTTTTCACCCACAATTAGCATAACCGGAATTTTCATTAATTCAGCATCTCTAATTTTTGCACCTACTTTTTCTGCTCGTCTATCAAAATCAACTCTAATTTCATTATCATATAAGTTATTATAAACTTTTTGAGCATATTCAAAATATTTTTCTGATATAGGAATAATTATAACTTGAACAGGTGCCAACCAAAGAGGAAAATCTCCTCCAAAATGTTCTATCAAAAAGCCCACAAATCTTTCATGTGTACTTAGAGGAGCACGATGAATACATAACGGAGTTTCATCCTCTCCCTTTGAATTTGTAAATGTTAAATCAAATTTCCCTGGGACAGCAAAATCAACCTGATTTGTTGCCAATGTAAATTCTCTACCAATTGCACTCCATACTTGAACATCAATTTTAGGTCCATAAAATGCAGCTTCACCAGGAACTTCTACAAAATTAAACTTACCCTGAATAAGTGCCTCTCTAACAGCACTTTCTGTTTTAAGCCAAAGTTCTGGTTCATTCACATATTTTTTACCGAGCCCCTCTTTATTATGAAGGCTTAATCTCATTTGATATTTATCAATTCCAAAAATTTCAAAGTAATACATATACATATTACATACAGCAATAAATTCATCTTTAAACTGTTCTTCAGTACAATAAATATGAGCATCATTCATTTGCATGCTTCTAACTCTCATCAAACCAAATAATTGACCTGATTTTTCATACCGATAGCAAGTTCCATATTCTGCAAGTCGCAAAGGTAAATCACGATAACTTCTCGGTTCTGCACTATAGATTTTATGGTGATGTGGACAATTCATCGGCTTCACATAATAATCAAAACCATCCATTTCCATTGCTGGATACATTGAATCTTTATAGTGAGATAAATGCCCTGAGCGTTCATACAATTCACCCTTTGTCAAATGAGGTGTTCGAACGCGTTTATAACCTGCTTTATGTTCTGTTTTTTTTGCTAATTCTTCTAATTCATCAACTATAATTGTTCCATTTGGTAACCATAGTGGAAGTCCAGGCCCCACCTCTTCATCAAAATGAAATAATTTTAATTGTTTACCAAGTTTTCGGTGATCTCTCTTTTTAGCTTCTTCAATTTGAAATAAAAAGTTTTTTAAATCTTTTTTATCAAACCATGCAGTACCATAAATCCGTTGTAACATTTTATTAGATTCATCACCACGCCAATAAGCACCTGCTGTTGATAATAATTTAAAATATTTTATTTTCCCCGTTGAAGGAATATGAGGACCTCGACATAAATCTATAAATTCACCTTGAGAATATGCACTTATTAAGTCATCTGAACTTAATTCTGAAATGATTTCCATTTTATAATTTTCATCCATTTCAGAAAACTTATCTAAAGCTTCTTTTTGTGTTAATTCCTGCCGTACAACATTAAAATTAGATTTAGCTAATTCTTTCATTTTAGCTTCAATTTTAGGTAAATCTTCTTCTGATAAAAATTTTGGAAAATCAATATCATAATAAAATCGATCTGATAATGCAGGCCCAATTGCAATTTTTGCTTCAGGATATAATTCTTTCACTGCCATTGCTAATAAATGAGCAGTACTATGTAAAAGAATATCATGGCTTTCAGGATCTCGAGTTGTTAAAATCTGAACGATACAATCTTCTGTAATTGACTTTTTTAAATCAACAATATTGCCATTAATTTTAGCAGCTATTGAATTTCTAAAAAGACCTTCACCAATGGATAATGCAATGTCTCCAGGAGTTGTCCCAATTTCAACTATTCGTTGAGAATTATCTGGTAATGTAACTGTAATTTTACTCATAATATGTAGTCGATACTAGATTTGAACTAGTGGCCTCTACGATGTCACCGTAGCGCTCTAACCAACTGAGCTAATCGACCTGTTAATTTCCCATGGAAAAAACAGTTTGAAATTTACGAATTTTGCACCACATGAAAAAAAGGAAATTGATAGATAAATTTTCATTATATCATTATATTATATTTGGTAAAATTAAGTACTAAATAAAATCTATAGTAAAACTAATAATTTAATTTTTCATTTAATACTGATAAAAATAGAGTCATTTCCAATATTTTCAAACGGAAATTCAATATAGTTTTCCGCCCATTCAATATAGTTAAATATATTATCTATATTTTTTACTTTTGAATAATAATTCAATGCAAATTCTCGATGACCTTGTAAATCATTTATTTTACCCAAAAGCAACCAAGTATATCCAAGTAACCAATCCATTTCCATATGATAATTATTTACCACCCAATTACAATGTTTCTCAGAATTATCTAGTTCATTAATTAAGAAATAATATAATGCTAAATTATAATTAAGTTTTATTTCACATTCATTTTTTTGAATATCAGGATAATTAAAATGTTTCGTCATTAACTCAGGAAGAAGTAATACAAATTCATCTTGTTTATTTAAGCGGACTAACGATTCAGAATAAAAGTATATAAAAAACGGATGATCTGGAAATGTTAAATATAATTTTTTAGATAAGTGGAATGCTTTTTCAATATCGTTTTCGAAATATAAATAAATATATAATAAAATGGTACTTGATTCAATCCAGCTATATTTTGATAATTCCGCAGATAATTCAAGATGCTTTATTCCAAGCTTTCTATTAACTTCAATACCAAATAATTTAGCCATCCATTGAACAGGTTTGGACGAAATTGAAGCATAATATTCCATTAACCCAATTGGCATATAAATATCATTTAATTTAGGATTTATTTTTTGAGCATATTTAATATTTTCATGCCCCTTGTATGCCGAATAAATCACCCCAAGCCAATCTTTTTTTGCCAAATCAACACGAGCTCTTAAACCATAACTAGAACCTAAATAAAGATAATATTTTGCTGAATCAGGATTTTCAGAAATTAACTTTTTATATATTGGAATTACATCCTCAACCTCTCGATAAATAACAGAATAGGAAGAATCAAACCCAATATTAATTTGAGTATCTAACCATTTTGATGCAATTTTAACAAAATATGGAACAGGATGTTCAGGGTTTATTGAAATTGCAGAATCTAATAATAATATTGAATTATCGAAATGATAATTATATAATTCATTTATTCCCCTATTAATTATTATTTCTTCTGAAGATTCCGCAAAAATAAAATTTAGAAAAAAAATGAAATAAATCCCTCTAATCAATTTTAATTAAACTTTATTTATTAATTTAGTCATTTGTTCAAATAATGAATTTGATTGCTCTAATTTCATTTTATTTAAATCTGCATAATTATTTTTAGCATCCGATTCCCAGGATTTAAAAAAATCTTTATTTTTGATTTCATTTATAATTTTTTCCATTTCTATTTTTACTTCATCCGAAATTATTCGATCACCAACTTTTAATCCACCAAACTCGGCTGTTGTACTAATAGCATTATACATTTTATTAAATCCAATTTTATGAAATAGATCAACAATTAATTTCACCTCATAGAAGCAAACAAACCACGCAACAATAGGTTGATATCCAGCTTCAACAAGAACATTAAAAGCGGTTTGAATTAATTTAGGAATTCCTCCACATAATACAACTTGTTCTCCAAATAAATCAGTCTCTGTCTCTTCTTTAAATGTAGATAAAAAAGTACCTGCTCTTGTACCTCCTATTGCTTTACTATATGCAAGTGCAATCTTTAATGCATTTCCTGAAAAATCTTGATGAACTGCAATTAAATTAGGGACACCGCTATTTTTTTTGAATGCCTCTCTTACTATTTTACCAGCGCCACTTGGTGCGACCATAACAATATCAATATTCTTAGGTGGATTAATTTTTTTATAAAAAATATTGTATCCATGAGAAAATAATAGTATTTGATTTTTACTTAATAATCTGTTTATTTCAGAATATACTTTAGCCATAACTTCATCAGGTATTAATAATGATATAATATCTACCAATAAAATTGCATCTGGAATTAACATTGGAGTTAAATTTTCATTTTTAACTAAATCCCATGATGTACTTTTTTCTCTTAATCCAATTATGACATCTATACCAGAATCTGATAAATTTTTTGCCTGTGCACGACCTTGATTTCCATAACCAATAATAAGTACTTTTTTATTTTTAATTACTTCTAAACTCGCATCTGAATCATAAAATATTTTAGGTTTTTCAAGAGAAGATTTCATTTAATTATTTATTCTTAAATCTTATTTTAGGTTGAATAAAATTAATTAAAACAGGAAGTAATGTCATTGATCCTGCAAGTGCAACAATTAATATTATAGTGGCTAAAATTCCAAATTCATGATTAGGAACAAACTGTGAAAAACTAAATACAATAAACCCAAGTCCCAAAATTATAGTTGTATTTATAATTGCTTTTCCTGTTGTGAGTAGTGTTTTTGAAATTGCCTGACTATAATTATTATAAATTTTATACTCTTTTCTAAAACGAGATAAAAAATGAATTGTATCATCTACAGCAATTCCTAACGCAATTGAAAAGGTCATTGCAGTTGATGGCCTTAATTTAATTCCTAAATATCCCATCATTGCTCCAGCAACCATTAAAGGAAGAACATTGGGTATAATTGCTAATATTGCTAATCTTTTCGAACGAAATAAAAATATCATTGAAATAAAAATAATTGTAAATGCAATTAAAAAACTTACTGTAAGATTTTTCACTAAATGTCTATTTGTTTTTAATGCTAACAATGTACTTCCTGTAACTAATATATCTACAGATTCTCCAAATATTTTTAATGACAATTTTTGAATTTCATTTTTTAATTCCTCACCTCTACTTGTTGCAATATTTGAAATTCTCAATGTTAACCTTCCCTTAGAAAAATCATCATTTAACAAATTAATTGGTGAGTCAATAGAATAAATTAATGACAGTGCATCATCTTGACTTTTTGGCAATTCTCTAATTTCTGTACCTAATTCTTCATTTAATATTTTTAAATAATCAGTATAAGAAATTATAGTACCTATATCATTAAACTTTTCTATTTCAGACTTAAATAAATCTACTTTAATTAAATTTAAGGGATCCAGAGCAAAATTTTCAGATTTAAAATTTAAAACTATTTCTAAGGGTAAAGTACCACCAAAATGTTTTTCCACAAATTTCATATCATCATATAATTTATTTCCAGGCTTTAAATCATCCATTATGGTTGAATCATAATCCATTTTAAAAAGACCAATAATAGTAACGATAAATAATACACCTGAAATTGCTAATATTTTTTTGGGATGATTTTCATTCCATTTATTTAATTTTTCCGCTGTCTGAAACCGCTCGCCAACAATTAACCTTTCCACATGTTTTTTATTAGGTGTATCAATCATGCTCAATATAACTGGAATTATAATAATGGTAAGAATAAATAATAAAAAGACACCAATTCCAAGCATAAACCCAAATTCTTTAGTAATTCTAATATTTGTTAACATTAGCGAAAAGAAACCAATTGCAGTAGTAAAACTCGTTAAAAATAAAGCAGCACCAATTTCTTTAATTACTTTCACAAGTGCATCATTTTTATTTAATTTATTTTTTAAATTTTCATGATATTTGATTAAAATATGAATAGCATCCGACACACCAATTATCATTAATAAATTAAATACAAGATAAGTAACAACATTTATTGAAATATTTAATAATGCCATAATTCCTGCCACCCAAATTAAGGTAATGGCAATGGCAATTAAAGGTAGAATAACCCCTTTTATTTGTCGGAATAATAAAAATAAAACCAATGTTACAACAATAAAAGCTATTGGTAAAAATATTTTTCGCTCATTATTTACAAATTGAATATAACTTGTTCTCATCACAGGTATTCCAGAACCATGCCATTTATATTCAGTTAATTGATTAATTGTTGACTCAATATCATGAATAGTAATTTCTCGGGAATCATGATTATTTATATCATCATCCAAATTAATAATAATCGACGCCATTTCACCATTATTTGAAACTAATCCCTGACTATAAATTGGATGGTCTTTTATCCATTGATATGGGTTTGGAAAATCATCAAGGAATTTTTCATTATCAAGATTACCTAGGCTTAACACAGATTCTACACCATCAATCAATTCAATATCAGAAGATAATTCAGCTATTTCATTTAGTGATTTATTAGAAAAAATATTCGGTGTTTCATAAATATATATTGCAATATCATCTTCTCGTGAAAATTCATTTATAAAATCAACATATAAATCTCTATCAATATCATTTTCAGGGAACATCTGCTCTAAAGAAAAATCGACCTTTAGTTTATTTGTTGAAAAAAATGCATAATAACCAAATAAACTAGTAATTATAGAAATTAATGTTAATACATAAATTGGATATTTAAGGATTCCACGAGTAAAAATGTTTATAATATTTTTCATATTCATTAAATTATAAGTTTTTAAGTTGAACCAACCAATATTAAAATAGCCCCAATTGAAGCAATTATTATTGAAATTGTTTTGCGTGGTGTAATTAATTCATTTAAAAATATACGAGCAAGAATTAAAATAAAAAATGATGCTGTTTGATTTAATATTGCAGCAATTGATGCTTTTGTAAGTGCCATACCAATTATCCAAAATGAAATACCTAAATAAGTTGAAAAAATGGTCCCTAATAATAGCGGTTTCCATATAGACTTATTTGATAATGTTTTAATTATTTTTGATTTTGAGATTACAGAGAAACTAATTAAAATAGGTGCTATTGCTCCAGGTATCATTCTAAATCCTGCAATCCATAATTGATTATTTACACCATTCATTTTATTTAATATTGGTTTAATCCAAACAATACAAAATGCCATAAGTGCCAAGGCGATTACGCCAATTAAAATCCCAAACTTTAATCGATTTCTATCTACAGGTATATTTCTTAATTTTATTGAAGCAAAAATTATTGAACCAATAATTAATATTCCGCCAATTAATTGTATTTCAACTAACTTTTCACCCAGTAAAAAAAAAGCAAAAAGAATCACAAAGGGGCTATACATAATATCAACTAATGCTGAAATTCCAGCACCAACAATATTTAATGAGTGAAAAAATAAAATATCTGCAATTCCTAACCCTAAAACCCCACTTACAATTAAAATGGTAATATCTTGATTTGTGATTCCATTTGGAATGCTAAATGGGTCTCCTCCAAATAAAAAAATAGTAATAAATAATAAAATAAATCCAATTGTATTTTTAATTGCATTTAATAAAATGGGAGGAATTCTATCTCCAATTTGTTTAAAAATTATTACAGCACATGCCCAAAAGAAAGCACTTAATAATGAAAATAATTCACCCATTAATATTATTGGTAATAACTAATTTAACTCTTCAACTGGATAGCGAATTAAGGTAATATACTTTTTAGAATTTCCTTTTAAAAACATTCCAGGACCTTTTATATAAATTTCTTCATGATCGCCTAAGTGTATATAACCTTCATCTGAAATATAATTTTTTAATAATTTCACTGTATTATTGATTTGACTATAATCACCACGATGAAGAATTTCTGCAACATCTTCATATTCCCACTGAAGTAATTTAATACCCTCATACTTTAAATAAAACTCATCTGGTAGTGATTTTACTTTTTGATTTAATTTAATTGCATATTGACCAATCCACTGATCTCTTGGCAATTCAATTGAGGTTATCCAACGAGCAAGTGGTGGATTATTTTCTAATTCATATTCTCGCTTTAAACTATAAAACGCTTTATATAATATAGAAAATGCAATTTCAGCTGTTTCGTTGGGATCACCTTTTATTTCAAAGACAAGCATCATTTCATCAGAATAATTATTTATTGATGGATCATTAAATTTATCATAAACTGAATAATTATTCTCACATCCAATAAGAATTAATAAAGTAATAATAATAATGTTTAATTTCAATTTAATTTCTCCAAACATTTTTTTAATCTATTAAAAGTTCGCTCTATATCATTATCTAATCCAATTGAAAACCTTATTATTCCAGGGCTTAACCCCATTTTATTTTGTTCGTCTTCAGGAATTTCAGAAGATGTACTACTTCCTGGTAAACTAAATAGAGTCTTATAATACCCTAGACTAACTGCCAAATACCCAATTTTTTCATTTTGCATTTCTTCTAATAGAAATTCTGCATTTTTCAAACTACCAACATCAACTCCAAACATTCCTGTAAAACCAAACTCAACATTCATTATTGTTTTCATTAATTTATGCTGAGGATGTGTATTTAATCCTGGATAAAAAACATTATAACCAAGTTTATCTAAATTTTCTGAAATAAATTTAGCATTTTTACTATGCTGTTTCATTCGAATATGCAAAGTATTTAAATTCTTTAATATGCTAGATGACCTAAAACTATCTAAAACAGGTCCAAGAAGCATCGTCATACCATTATTAATATCAGTTAATTCATTAATAAAATTTTGAGATGCACAAATACATCCCGCGACACAATCGCTTGCACCATTAATATATTTTGTCATACTGTGAATTACCACATCTGCACCCAATTTATAAGGTGCTACAACCATTGGACTAAAAGTATTATCTACAATTAATTTTAAATTATTTTCTTTTGAAATTTTACTTAATGATGGTATGTCAGAAACATCCAATAATGGATTAGATAATGTTTCACAATAAATTAATTTAGTCGATTCATTTATACTTTCTTTTAGGACTTCAAGATTTGTAACATCAATAAACTTTACACTTATTCCAAACCGAGGTAATATATTTTTAAATAATGCCCATGTTCCACCATAAATAGTTCTACTTGAAATAATTTCATCGCCCTGTTTACAAATTTGTAAAATTGTACAGGCAATTGCACTAATACCAGATGCCGTTACTTGAGCAGATTCTGTCCCCTCCATTTTTGATAATGCTTCAGATAAATATTTATTTGAGGGATTCCAATGACGACTATAAAGAAAACAGCCTTCAATTTTATTCTCAAATAGTTCATTCATTGTATCTGGTTTTAAAAAAGTAAAAGTAGAAGAATCTGTAATTGAAGGATTAACACCTCCAAACTCTCCAAAAACATGATGGTCTTGTATTTCTGATGCTGGATCAAATTTCATTATTTCTCCTAAAATATTATTTATTGAAATGCCAATGGTATAAAATTAAGATTATTTACATTTGAATTTTTATTGAAAATAAAAAAGCCTCACAATGTGAGGCTTTTACTATTATTATTTAAATACTTTATAATGACTTTGCAAGTACAGAATTTAATCTCTTTACAAACCCTGCAGGATTTTCTAATTTCACACCCTCTTGTAATAATGCCTGTTCATAAAGTAAAAATGTCACATCATCAAATGATTTACTTTTTCGCATATCAGTTAATTTAGTAACAATTTCATGATCTGGATTAATTTCCAGGATTGGCTTAATATCTGGCATCCCTCCAGATTGTCCCATAGCCTTCATTATTTCTTGCATTTGTGAAGTTGGATCATTTTCATCCGCAACTAAACATGATGGTGAATCACTCAATCTATTAGACATTTTTACATCCTTGACTCTATCACCTAAAACTTTTTTAATTTTTTTAATTAATGGCTTTACTTCTTTTTCTTTTGTTTTATCAGAATCATCCTTTAATTCATCGCCAGCACTTGATCGATTAACTGCCTTTAAATCAAATTCTTTATATTTTGGAATAACAGGCATAATAATTTCATCGACCTCATCATCTAATAAAAGAACTTCAATATCTTTCTTTTTATACATTTCTAATAGAGGTGACTGCCTTAATGAAGTTTGGTTTTCACCAACAAGATAATAAATTGATTTTTGTTCCGATTGCATTCGATCAATATAATCTTGTAAGGAAACTACTCCATCTTCTTTTGTTGATTTAAATCTTAATAATTCTAGTAAAATGTCTTTATTTTCATGATCTTGATAGACACCTTCTTTTATCATTCGACCATATTCATTATAAAATTCTGAATATTTAGTTTCATCTTTTGCAATATTTTTAATTTTATCAATTATTTTTTTAACAGAATTAGATCTAATTTTTGCCATTACTCTATTTTGTTGTAAAATTTCTCTACTCACATTTAATGGTAAGTCAGACGAATCAATAATACCTCTAACAAATCTTAGCCAAGTTGGAAGCAATTCTTTTTCATCATCCGTAATAAAGACTCGATTAACAAATAATTTCACACCTGGTTTATAATCAGCTCTATATAAATCCATTGGTGCTGTTTTAGGAAAATAAAATAAAGTTGTATATTCTAATACACCTTCTGCTTGACTGTGAACCCAATCCATCGGATCATTAAAATCATGAGAGAGTGATTTATAAAATTCATTATAGTCTTCATTTTTTAATTCAGACTTTGATCTTTTCCAAAAGGCCGTTGCTTTATTTACTTGCTCTGTTTTTTCCGTTTTCCCTTTTTCTTTACCATCATCATCATAATCTACTTCATCAAATGTTAAATTAATTGGAAATGCAATGTGATTAGAATATTTTTTTACAATTTGTTCTATTTGCCATTTATTTGAATATTCTTTACCCTCATCATTTAAATAAATTGTAATAGAAGTTCCTATATTTTTAGATTCAATTTTTTCTAAATCATAACCTGTTTTTCCATCACTTGTCCATTTGTTTGCATTTTTTTCACCTGCTTTTAAGCTAATAACTTCAACCTTATCAGCAACCATAAAACAAGAATAAAACCCAACTCCAAATTGTCCAATTAAATTTGAATCTTTTTTATCATCACCTGATAATTGAGATAAAAAGTTTTTAGTTCCTGACCTAGCAATTGTACCAAGATTTTCAACTAATTCTTTTTCATTCATACCTATTCCAGTGTCAGATATAGTTAATGATGGATTATCACCTTCAGAAAATTTTATATTTATTTGAGGATCAAATTCAATTGAATTAAATTTTTTGTCTGTTAATGTGAGATGCTTTAATTTATCAAGTGCATCAGATGAATTTGAAATTAATTCTCTAAGAAAAATTTCTTTATGAGAATATAATGAATGAATAATTAAATGAAGTAATTCACTTACTTCTGTTTGAAATGTATGTTTTGGCAAGATTTCTCCTAGTTGTATTAATTAATTAATTTTAAAAATTATTACAACAATCATTCCACGCTAAAAGATGACTGACATAATGACATTATAAGTTAAATAAAAATTATTTATTTGCAGCCTTTATTCCTTCATCTTCATCAACAGATTGGAGAAGAATAAAGCCGATTAGAAACATTAAAAACACAACAGCAATTCCATACCTTTGAGAATTAAATATTTCAGTAAATATCCCCAATAACAATGGACCAATAAATGTAGTTGCTTTTCCACTAAAAGCAAAAAAACCAAAAAATTCATTTTCCATTTTAGCTGGAATAAATCGTGCCATTAAAGAACGACTTGCAGATTGATTTGGACCAGAAAATATACCAATTAATACTCCCGCAAGCCAAAAGAATGCCCTTCCAGTAATTAATGTTTCTCCTAAAATTGGTAAATTAATAGTAAACAAATCCTTATTAGGAACTGTTACAGCAATAACACATGCAATAATAAGCCCTATATTACTTAATTGAATTGTTTTTTTACCTCCGATGACATCATCTAAAAACCCAAGACCAAAAGCACCTAGTCCCGCAGTTACATTTAAAACAATTCCAAAAATCATTATTTCTTGAAAAGTAAAATCAAAAGTTCCTGCAGCGTAGATCCCCCCGAAAGCAAAAATTGTCACAAGTCCATCATTATAAAATAATCGAGCGATTAAAAATTTAACTAATTGCTTATACTCTTTTATATTTTGGAATGTATGAAATATTTGTCCAAAAGATTCATGCCATAAACTTTTTGTAAATTTTGTTTTTTTTGTATCATTTTTCAATCCTAAAAATACAGGAATGCTAAAAACTAAGAACCAAAGACCAACCATTAAATTAGTAGCTCTTATATGCTCTCCTCCATCTTTTGTAACTCCAAAAGCAGGGTTTTCTGGGTTTATAAATAATACCATTGCTAATCCAAGTGCAATTAATCCCCCCACATAACCAAATGACCATCCATAACCAGAGACTCTACCTATTTTACTTTTAGGAGCAATATCTGGCAAATATGCATTGCAAAATACACCACCCATTTCAAAACCAATATTCGCTATTATAACCAAAAATAATGCTTTAAATACTTCTCCTGAGAGCGGAAAATAAAGAGCAAAACTCCCAATTATACAAATGTAAGTCCAAAACATTAAAAAGAATTTTCGATACCCACCCTTATCTGCAATTGCTCCCATTATAGGAGATAAAATTGCGACTGTTAATCCGGTAATCGTCATTGCTCTTGACCATAATGTCGTTCCAATTATTTCATTTTCAGCAATCACTTTTGTAAAAAATGTACCATAAATAAAAGTTATTATTAATGTGGTGAATGGTTGATTTGCAAAATCGTACATTGACCATGCAAAAACTCTTTTTTTACTATACTTTCCTATCAATTTTTATCTCCAAATTAGTTATAAATTAAATATTTTGATCTTTGTTTATTAAATAATTGTTTATCAGAATTCCAAAAACTCACTAAGGAATAAATATTTTTATTTTCAATAATTGTATTTCGCAATTCATCGGAACCATAAAGCTTGTCAATAAAATTTGAATCTAAAAATTTAAATTTATGTGGATAAACATTATTAATAATTGAAAATAATTCTATCATAGCTATTAAGGGATTATTTTTTTTATTTACAATTTCCATTTTAAACCCATAACAAATGTTATTTTCATATTTTGGCCATTTAGCCATTTTGGGTATAGAAATAGGTGTAAATTCAGTTTTTTCTAATTTTATTCCATGTAAAATATTAGATTCCAAATTTATTAATATTGAATCTGGATTTAACCAAGGAGCACCAAAAAATTTAAAAGGATTTAATGTTCCTCGTCCTTCAGATAAATTTGTACCTTCTAATAAACAAAAACCAGAATACAACTTAGCTGTTTCTAAATCGGGGATATTAGGAGAAGGAGAAAGCCATCCTTTAATTGGGCCTCTATATTCTTCATTTCTCTGCCAATTTATAGCTGGTATTACTGTTAATTCTGCTTTAAATTTATTATTTGCCCATTGTAATTCATTTATCATTATTGCCAATTCACCAATACTCATTCCATGTAAAATTGGTATTGGGTGCATGCCGACAAAAGATGAAAACTTCTCATTCAATATTGGGCCATCTATAATAATTCCATTTAATGGATTTGGTCGATCTAAAATTAAAACAGAAATGTTATTATCTGCACATGCATCCAAAATATATGTTAATGTACTGACATATGTATAATATCGTGAACCAATATCTTGAATATCAAAAATCATTAAATCAATATCAGTTAAATCATTTGAAGTTGGTTTTTTATTTTTTCCATATAGACTAATAAATTCAATACCCGTTAACTTATCTATTCCTGAATTAACATGTTCGCCTGCACTCAATTTTCCTTTCAACCCATGTTCGGGAGTAAATATTTTTTTAATTTTAATTTCATTAATTGGATTTATTAAATCTAAAATATGTGAATTTTGTCTATTTACACTTGTATGATTAATTACTAAACCAATATTTTTATTTTTTAAGAGAGCAAAATTTGAATGTTGAAGAATATCTAATCCAGTATATATATTCATATCATATATTTTAATTTGACTGGGAATATATACTTTTGAAGATTCCCAAGAAAAAATAAATGTTATAAAAATATTTAATGAAAATAAAAATCTATACACGAAGTTTGACTTTTATTTTTTCAATTATGATTGCGGTGATAAACCCAATTAAAGCGGAAATTAAAACAAACCATGTCCATGCAATTTCATATTTATCGAGAAGAAATACAGTGATAATTGAAGTAATTAGCCCTAAAAGAACACTAATTTGATTTTGAATTAAATCTGTTTTAAGACATAAAAACAATACAAGCAATCCACCATAAGTAAATGATGCAATTCTAAAACCGACAATTACAATGGCTTTGTCACTTTCATCAAACATCAACGCAATTCCCATTAAAACAATTCCCCAAAAAACACTAACAATTCTCATTTTTGAAATTTGATTTGATTTAACTTTCATCCAATCAATAATTGTTGAAGATGCGAGTGAATTCATAGATGAACTTAATGTTGACATCGCAGCAGATAAAACTCCTGCAAGAAGCAATCCTCTCAATCCTGAGGGAATTACTTCTAAAATAAAAGTTGAAAACTCTCTATCTTTTTGTATTTCCATGCCTTCAAAATAAATAAAAATCAATGAACCTGCGAGTAAAAATAACCCAAATTGAAAAAATACAAATATTCCACTTCCAATCATGGCTTTTTTTGCAGACTTTAAATCCTTACATGATAGACATCGTTGAACCATCATATAATCTGTTCCATGGGATGCAAATGAAAATATAGTCCCACCAATTACAGCACTATAAAAATTCATTGAAGTAAAAATAGGATTTCCTGAAAAATTGAAGATTTTAACTTTTGAAGATTCAAATAATTGGGAATAAATAAATGAAATATCAAATGATGAAACAACTAAGGAGATTACAATAATTCCACCTGATAAATAAATTAAAAATTGAAGTGCATCTATCCAAATTATTGTTTTTATTCCGCCTGTGATAGAATAAATTAAAGTACAACACCCGATTACACAAACAGCAATAGGAATACTCCAACCTGTAATCACCTGAATTATTACTGCAGTTGCAAGATAACGAATTCCATCAGCAAAAATACGCGTACATAAAAATGACCCCGAAGCAGTTTTTTGAATGATATGACCATATTTTTCTCCAAGTACTTCATAAATAGAGACAACTCCTTCTTTATAATAAATTGGGAGTAAAAAATAGCTGACTAATACTCGCCCTAAAATATATCCTAAAGATAATTGCAAAAATGTCCAATCACCTCTATATGCAATTCCAGGAACACTAATAAATGTTAATACAGAAGTTTCAGTAGCTACAATTGAAAACATTGATATTTGCCAGGGTAAATTTCTTCCACCTAAAAAGAAATCATTTGAAGTTTTATTTTTGGTAAATTGACTTAATCCTACACCAATAAATCCTAATAAAAATATGACAATAATTGAAATATCTAAATTACTAATTTTATAACCTTTTTATTTTTTTGATTTAATAATTACATCATTTAAATCATCTAATCGTTCAACTAATCTTTTTATGATATAATCTTTGAATTTTTCGCGGGTTTCAGATTCTAAATGATCAAATAAATCTTTATCAATTTTAAATACGATGACTAAATTATTTGCAATAATACTTGCTGTACGCTCTGTATTTGTTAAAAATGCATACTCACCAAAAAAATCACCAACGGTTAAGGTTGCCAATTCAATTTCCTTTTTACCTTTTACAACTCTAACCTCACCTTCTACAATAATATAAAAAGCATTTTCAGTACTATTTTCCTTTACTAAATATTCATCTTCCTTGAATATTAGAAATTGTGTTTTCATATCGATTGTTTTTCTTTTCTCATAACTTGAGAACTGTTTGAAAAAATCCAATCGATTGAGAATTTCTAACATTTTATTCCAATCTAAATTTCTAACTACTTCCATTTATATTAAATACTTCATTGTTATTTACTTCAATTTACTATAAAGTCTGTAGGCAAGAAAAATAGTATTTTAAGAATTTAAATTTAAAATATTAATATTACTTTCCTTTTTCCCATAATGCACAAATTGCACCTGCAGGATCTTTAATTACAATATACTTTCCCATTGAACCTGTATCAACAGGTCCACGAAGGATTTCACCGTTATTTTTCTTTACAAATTTTATTTTTTCTTCAAGGTTTTCAACACAAAAATAAACCATCCATACAGGAGGCATATCCTTATTTATTCCATTAGCGTGACAAATTCCTGCCAATGTTTCTCCATTTATTGGTGAATTCATATTATAATCCGAATATTCACCCATTTTATGTTCAGTTGAATTCCATCCAATCGTGTTAGAATAAAAGTCTTTTACTTCATTTGCATTCGGAATTGTTAAATCAAACCATAATGCTTTTCCAATATCTTTATTTTTACTCATCTTTTTTTACACTTTATTTTTTATGATAAAATTAAATTTACAACAGCTATTATATCTAATACATTTATGATATAATCTTCATTTAAATCACTATAAATAAATTCAATTTCTGAAGGTATTATTTGTTCTAAAATAATATTGATTATAAAAATAATATCTGTAACATTAATAACTCCAT
This sequence comes from uncultured bacterium, assembly GCA_964529325.1. Lineage (GTDB taxonomy): Bacteria > Fidelibacterota > Marinisomatia > SCGC-AAA003-L08. The sequence continues at coordinate 163,895 of CAZGWH010000001.1, forward strand.
CCATCGTGGGGTCACCTAATAAAATTGGATTCCAATTTAATTTATAAGATGAACATCCGTAAGTACCCACGACGATCGTATTAGTAGGGTTATGAAATTTTAAATCAGTTATTGGTACCGCTGGTAAATTATTTCCGAATACACTCCATTGTAACCCACCATTACTTGTTCCAAATACACCAGCATCAGTGCCAACTAAAATATGTGAATTTAATTCAGGGTTTATTACGATACAATTCACAGGAATTTCAGGTAAATCACCTTGAATCGATATCCATGTTTCACCTAAATCATCTGACTTAAATATATGTGACTCTGATTCATCCCATCGAAATCCTGATACGGTAGTATAAATTGTATTTTCATCAATTGGACCAAATTCAACAGCAGTAATCCACCTTTGCGGTAATCCATTAGATATTTCATTCCATTCACCTTCATTTACAGATAAATGAACCCTACCATCATCTGTACCGGCAAGAAGTAAATTTGGCATTAATTGGCTTTGTGCTAAACATGTAATAGTATGATAACTTGTACCATCATCGCCTTGAGTTAAATCTTCACTTATACTATAAAAAGAATTTCCCCCATCGATTGTTTTCCAAATTCGGTAAGTCCCCACAATTAAGTGTTCTGGATTATTTACATCCATTAAAAATGGTGTGGACCAATTTTTCCGATCATCTCTAAATTCAAACCCAATACTAGACCAACTTGTACCTCCATTTACGGATTTTCTAATTTGCCCCCATTGATATTCTGAATAAATTATACTTGAATTTTCTGGGTGAATTTCAGAATAAAAGCCATCGCCACCTAAAATGTTTTCCCAGTGATCTAAAATTCCATCACCTCTATTAGTACCATTATCCTGCGTTCCTCCTAAAACTATATCAGGATTAGAAGGATCAATTTCCATTTTATAAAATTGCGTAAGTGGTATATTGTTAAAATGATTCCATGTGATTCCTTCATCTAAAGTATTATATAGTCCCCCATCATTACCTACCCAAATATTATTCTGTTGAGGTAAAAATTCCATGGCATGATTATCAACATGTATAATATCAGAATTAAAATACCCAGCAATAACCTCCCATGAATCTCCCCCATTAATTGTTTTTGCTAATTCAACACCTAAAGCATAAGCAATATCTGGATTTAATGGGTCAACTCTAATCTGGCCAAAATACCATCCAAAACTTCTATTCATGACTTCAAGATTTTGGTCATTTGTTTGTTGCCATGATTCTCCATTATCAATCGTTTTATATATTCCCATAAATGAATTTTCATCATCACCACTCATTTGTTTATCATAAAATGTATATAATATTTCTGGGTTTGATTGACTAATATCGATTCCAATTCGACCAACAAATTCACTCTGAGGTAGCCCATTTGTTAATTCAATCCAATTATCACCTCCATCAATCGTTTTATAAATTCCAGAACTTGGACCACCAGATCGTCGATAATTTAATCCTCTAATGCGTTCCCACATTGATGCATAAAGGATATTTGGATTTGTTGGATGTTGAACTAAATCAATTGCTGAAGTAGAATCAGTAACAAATAAAATATTTTCCCAAGACTCACCACTATCCTGAGATCTATAAATTCCTCGATGAGGTCCCGGTGAAAAAAGACTTCCACACACAGCAGAAAATATATTATTTGAATTTGAATGATCAACTAAAATTCTTCCAAAATACGCAGATTCTAATAATCCAGAATGATACCATGATACACCTCCATCAACTGATTTATATATACCATTACCTGGAAAACTAAAACTTGATGAATTGGCCTCCCCAGTACCTGCATAAATTATATTTGGATTATTATTATCAATCGCAATATCACCAATGGAAATAACAGGTGAATTTTTGAAAATATGAGTCCATGACTGAGCATTATCAATAGATTTATATATACCACCAGATGCAGATCCAATATAAATTGTATTTGGATTATCCTCATGTATTTCTATATCAGTAATTCGACCACCTATATTTGTAGGCCCAATCGGAACCCAATTTTCTCGAGTTAGATGTTGGTTTTGCTCTTGTCTAAAATTTGAAACTAAGTTTAAAGATTCTAAATAAAATGATTCATCAAATTTACCATGTGGCCATATTCGTTGTTGACCAAACCATTCATTTGGAATTGCAGAAGGCTCTTTTTGAATTGGAGCACCAAATGGTTTTTCAACGAGTAATCCTTTAGAATTTTTTTCATTTATTTTATTTTTCTCAAATTTAAAATTTATAAAGAAAATGAATGAGCTTAATAAAACTATATAAATAATTTTTTTCATAATTATCATTTTTTCATTTATTTATTACATATAAATTAAGGTTTAAATTATATTCAAAATTATAATTTGGTTTTTTATCAAATTAAAATATATGTTTAAATTATAATAGTTAGGGGTGTCCAAAATTAATAAGAATTATGGACTGAGAACACACCCTTTGAACCTGAACTAGCTTAAACTAGCGGAGGAAAACAATGAAAAACATTCAATCAACAATTTGGAATAATTCTCTTCCAATATTAATCTTTTTTTTAATTACCTCAATTTCTTATTCATACACAATTTCTGGAATAGTTACTGATATTTCTGGTAATCCAATTTCGAATGTAAATATATATTATCAAAATACAGGCACACATAGTGATGATAATGGAATGTTTAATTTGGAAATGGAGAATGATATTCTATTAACATTTTCACATATTGGATTTGAAAGTGTTCAACTAAATTCCAACTCCAAAATGAAAGTAATTCTTAAAACATCTAATTTACTCGGGAAAGATATTTATGTAAATTCATCCTTAGACAAACGAGATTTATATAATACACCAGCATCTGTAACTCTATTTAATTCAAAAGACTTATCAATTAAACCAGATGTACATTTTCAAGGATTAATCGAACAAATTCCAAATTTAAATTATTCAAGTGGAACTTCAAGACCTCGCTATTTTCAAATCCGTGGGATTGGCGAACGAAGCCATTATGCTGGCGAAGGTCCTCCAAATTATTCAGTCGGATTTATAATGGATGGGATTGATTTTAGTGGGATTGGAATGATAGGTCATTTATTCGATGTTAAACAAATTGAAATATTTAAAGGGCCTCAATCAATTGTTTTTGGACCAAATGCATTGGCTGGTTCTATAAATATTTTAACTCAAAACCCAACACCATTTTTTACTGGTAAATTTGAATCAATTTTTTCAACAGATAATGGAAAAACCTATTCTGGAGCATTTGGAGGACCATTATTAAAAACACTTTCATTTAGAGTTGCGGGAACACAACATTCACAAAATGGGTTTAGAGAAAATGTTTTTGTAAATAAGAATGATACAAATGGAAAAGATGAATCTTTTGTAAGGTCTAAATTCCATTGGCAACCGTTAAATAATTTATCCTTATCATTTACCAATTTAAATTCAAAATTGAATAATAAGTATGATGCATGGGCTCCTGATAATAATGAAGATTTTAATACTTATACAAATCAACAAGGAATGGATTCACAAGAGACGAATGCAAATGCTGTAAAAGTAAATTTACCCGAATTTTTGGGATTTAATACCGAGTATAAATTTTCAAATTCAAATAGTGAAATGGTTCATAGTTATGATGGTGATTGGGGAAATGATTCACTATGGCTCAATATATATGGATTTGATCCTACTGTTGAAGGTTGGAATTATGAATTTTGGGACGAAACATATAGAGAAAAAAATACATCTACAAATGAAATTACATTCTATTCAAGTGATGATTTAAAACTTCCATTTAACGGCTCATTTATTTCTGGATTTTATTCAAGTATAATATCTCAAGCAGATGAAGCAACAGGATATTTATTTGGTGGAGATGCTACTTATTTATCCAGTGAATTTAAGATCAAAAATACAGCAATTTATAGTAATTATAATTCTAAATTGTCTAATTCATTAGAGTTAAATATGAATGTAAGATTTGAGAAGCATCAAATTAAGTACTTTGCAAATGCTGAAAACTTTTATAATAGTTATTATTATATGGATATAAACTTGCCAGAAATTGACACAATGAAATTTGATAATTTTATTGGTTTAAATATTTCAATTAAAAAGAATATTAACGATAATGTTCTTTTATATTCATCAATCGCTAAAGGTTATAAAGCGGGAGGAATTAATCAACACCCCTATCTCAATTTAGATTCTCGTTTTTTTAATCCTGAATATAATTTAAATTTTGAAATTGGTGGACGATTAACTTGGGGTAAGGCTAAAATTAATATTGCATTTTTTAATATGAAACGATCTGATTTACAGGTTCAAATTTCAAGCCAGCAAATTGTGGGCGATCCTAGTAGTTTTACTTATTTTACTTCCAATGCATCTTCTGGGTATAATCGTGGATTTGAATTAGAAACAACAATTGAAATTTTACCGAGCTTGGAATTAAATTACTCAATGGGCTATTTGAAAACCCATGTTAATGAATTTTTATACCCTATTGGTTATGTTGATGATGATTCTACTTTTACAAATCCAATAATGGAATCTTCTGGAAATAGAGAACAAGCAATGGCACCCAATTTCAATAATTCATTAAATCTTCATTACAAGCATAATTCAGGATTTTTTGTAAATGGTAATATTACTTCTAAAGATGATTATTATTTTTCGGATAGTCACGATGAAAAATCAAAGCGATATTCAATAGTAAATTTGGATATAGGATTTCAAAAAAATAATTTTACTATTTCATTTTGGGGTAAAAATATAACAAATGAGCATTATGCCGTTCGAGGGTTTTATTTTGGATTAGAACCGCCGAATTACGAAGATAAATTATATTTAAGTTATAGTAACCCTAGAGAAATTGGAATTAAACTAAGTTATCAATTTTAATGATTAAGCCGACTCTCATACAGGGAGTAATTCTAAGCTATTTCATTATTATTTATGGAATAGGCTTTTTCAAAAAATCAAAATCAGATAAAGACTCATTTATTTTTGCGGGAAGAAGATTAACTCTGCCCGCTTTTATAGCAACACTTGTCAGCACTTGGTATGGTGGAATTTTAGAAGTTGGACGATTTTCTTATGAAAATGGAATTGTTACTATTCTCATTTTTGGCGTTTTCTATTATATCGCCGCAATTGGTTTTGCATTTTTTTTTGCACCTAAAATTTCAACTAAAAACATCCAATCAATTCCATCCTTAATTCATTTACATTTTGGTAAAATACCTGCAATAATTTCTATTATATTAATTTTATTGATTGCATCCCCTGCACCCTATTTAAAAATATTCTCAATATTAATTCAAAGTTTTTGGGCGATCTCCGAATATGTTGCTATAATAATTGGAATTTCAATTTCGGTTCTTTATTCTATAAGAGGTGGGTTTTCATCAATTGTTCGAACAGATAAATTACAATTTATTTTAATGTTTCTTGGATTTGGATTAATACTTTGGAATTTAAACCAAAATTATGGTGGAATTGATTTTTTACATAAAAATGCACCAATTGAGATATTTCAAATTCCAGGTAATTTTTCTTGGACGACTATTTTTGTATGGGGATTTATTGCACTAATCACTTTTATTGACCCCGGATTTTTTCAAAGATCATTTTCAGGCACAGATGTTAAAACCGTAAAAAAGGGAATCTTAATTTCTGTTGGATTTTGGATTGTTTTTGATATAATGACAATTACAACGGGGATATATGCATCTGCAATATTACCTAAAATTGATACAAGTCCATATTTAGATTTAGCCAAGCTAGTTCTATCACCTATGGCATATTCAATATTTATTGTATCTTTATTTTCAATTGTTATGTCAACGATCGATAGTTTTACATTTATTTCGGCCTATACTTTAGGAATGGATTTACCACCAATATTAAATTTAAAAAATAAAAATGATAGCGTAAATAATACAAAATATAGCTTAATCATCATTTCTGTTTTAAGTTTTATACTTTCCATATTTTTTAATAATGCAATTGAAATGTGGTATGTATTGGGGTCAATCGCTGTCCCTGTATTGCTTATTCCTATTTTATCAGGATTATATCACATTAAAATAAAAAAGCCTAAAGTGCAATTTTCATTCCCATTAATAATTACTTTATTATGGTTTTATCATGGATTTAATAATCTTGATATTGGGGGTTACCCGCAATATTTATTTCAATTGGACCCAATGTATCCCGGGTTGTTAATTAGTACGATATTGTTTTTTTATTTTAAATTTAGATAATTTACTTTAATTCGAAACTAACAGCATCACCTTTTTGATATTGAATTCCATTTATCGTCTTTTTTTCATAAAGCTCACAATATTTTAATTGGCCATTTTCATAAAAACTAGTTTTCCCCGATTTACCATGAAAGCTATAAAATATTGCAGAAAAAAAATTAAATTTTGAACAGGGAATATTTTGAATCACTTCATTTTCAGCTAACCAAGCAATTTTAAGTTGTCCATTTGGATAAAAGTTTGTCATGAAACTATGTCCGCCACCTCTGCATAAATGCCCTTGAATGATTAAATCTTTGGGTAAAAAACACCAATTTAAAATACCTTTTTCTGTAAAATGAACTCCCGTATTTTCAGGAAGTATTTGTCCAGACAATGTATCTATTTGTGAAAGCCTACAAAATTCTATATTTCCATTTTCATAATAATTAATTTCTTTTGAGCAAGAAACTTCCTGACTGAAAAGAACTGATAAAATAATAACTAATTTAATTATTATCATTTATAAAAGTTAAAATAGCTTCAGAGACTTCATTAAAAGACTCTTGAATTAGCCAATGTCCAGCATTTAATTTTTCTATTTTATATTTGCCCTTTAAAAATGGTATTGAATTATCTACGCTATCTTCACCAATTGCCATATCATTTAATCCATAAATAATTAATGTAGGGGTTATTATTTCACCAATAATATCTTGAGTTTCATTAAAATTAGCACGATACCAATTTAAAGCAGACTTTAATGCATTTCTCTGTTTGAATATTTCTAAATATGAATCAACCTCTGCAGTAGTACTTTGATTCCATATTTTTTTTAAATTCTTATAAAAACAAATTTTAAAATATATTTCAGGTAAAATAGGTTTTTTAAAAAATTTAATATATTCACTTTTTTTCTGCTGTTTTGAATTATTAGCAATTGATTTTATAAATGCATCTAAATGCGGTACCGAAAGTGCCGACCAAGTTAATATTCTTGTTGGATTATTAGCAACAACCTGCCAACCAACAGCCGAACCCCAATCATGTCCAATTAAATGAAAAGAATTTAATTTAAATGAATCAGCTATATCAATAATATCTTTAGATAATTTTTCCATTGAATAATCTGAAATTTGTGATGGACGAGCTCCAAAGCTATATCCGCGTTGATCTGGAGCAATTACCCTAAATCCATTAACATCAAGTAATTTAATAAAATCCTGCCACATTCTTGATGTCTCTGGAAATCCATGTAATAAAATTATCGTTTCTTTCGCATTTTCTAATCCTCCAATTCTACATGTGAATGTAAATTCTTCAGCTTCCACATCTGCAAATTTTACATTATCTTTTTCATAATATTGAATATTTTGAGCGAAGTTTATTGTTAGTGTTACAATTATAAGTAGTATTTTCATTTCATAATCTACTAAATAAATAAGCCTCTATAAAAGAGGCTTATATCAAAATTAATTTCAGTTATTATTATTTTACTCACCTAAAATAAGATTAATAAAGATTATTATATCTAAAACATCTACAGACTGGTCCCCATTTCCATCAGCAATATCGTTATATTCATTTGATAAAACTAAATTTACAATTATTACAATATCAACAATATTAATTAATCCATCATTATTTACATCTCCATATAAAATAGAAAAATCACAATTCTTTATATATGCAAAACTTTCTTCATTGCTTTCAGTCAAAATTGCTGTTGAATCTTTTAAAATACATCGATTATCGACAGGATTATGAGTCATATAATTAGCATTTAACTCAAAGGATTTAGTCATACATTGTTCAATAAATAATGGTTCGCCAATAATTGATTGAGAACTATGATTCCAATTTGAAAATAGTGTATTTCCTCCACTCCAATAATTATATCCATCTTGCAAATTAAAATTACATTGTTGATAAAATAATAAAAAGAGTAACCCTGATTCACCTGCACCACCTCCAACATTTATTGCAATTTGACCATTATTACCTAAATCACCAATAAAAGAAATTGATCTAGAAAATCTACCCGTAGGTTCTAAATTTAAATTAAATCCACCTTCATTATTATTAATTCGAGTATATGACTTTACTGTTTTATCACTATTTAAATATAAAATATACCCATAACCTTCATTTAATTGATTCGCTCCTGTAAATAAATCAGGAATTCCATCATTATTTAAATCTCCAGCATTACACAATGCATGACCAAAGTCTGCATTTTCAGGCAATATTTCATTAAATCCAGATTCATTTTGAGTTATTCTATTTTTTGATTCTACATTAAAAGATTCTGAGTTTAATGATAAAATCCAAATTGCTCCTTGTTGGTTTCCTGTTCTAAATGCACCCACAGCAAGTTCAAGTGTACCATCACCATCTATATCGCCTAACATAGCAACTTCTCGGCCTCCAAATTGATCTCCATTTGAAAGACCTTCTCCAAATCCACCTTGAGTAGAGCTAATCGTAACTGTATTTTCTGTAATTACTTGAGAATTAGAATTTAAAAATAATAAATCTATAGATCCTCTCATATTACCTCCATCATTAGACCCAGGATTACAACCAACTAAATCAATCCGTCCATCACCATTAATATCTCCAATTGCACTTAAACCCTGTCCAATTATATTTTCATTTTTAACGACTGATTTAACAGTTCCATTTGAATTTAAATGAATAATATAGAGAGCTTTATTTTCAGGTGTGGGAGCTGAAACGGCTATGTCTGGTATATTATCATTATCATAATCACCGATTCCTGCAACACCATAACCAAAATAACTACTCGGTAATAAAGTTTCCTCAAAACCACCCATTAACATAGAAATTTTTTGATGAGATTGAACAGTGCCATCGGAATTCATAAATAGAATGTAAACTGCTCCTGCATCAATTTCACCATCATCATCAGACCTTGCTCCAATTACGAGATCAAAAACTCCATCACCATTTACATCTCCAATAACATCATGATCTCTACCAAACCGGTCGCCTGATTCTAAAAACCCTTCAAAACCACCTAAGTTATCACCAATTTTAATAAAATTATCTGCTCCATAAAATTGAATTGATTGTGAAAACAAAATAATTGGTAATGTAATAATAATATTTTTAATAAAATTCATTTAACTCCTTAATATTTAATTTTTTAATATCCCTAATTGAGTATATTATTTGTGAAAAGTTAACATATATATTATAAAATTTGTAACTTAAATAATTTCTTAATTTACAATGATATTTCTGTAAGTCTATATTATTTCAATTTATTTTTAATCTTAGATAATCTTTAAGAAGAATAAAAAAATAAAAATATTATTTTAGTATAGTAAAAATTAATTTAAGTTTTGTATTATAAATTCAGGTATTAAATGAAGATTACGGTTTATTTATTATTATTATTATTAATAGGATGTGGAGATTCAATTACAGAATTAATAGTAGAATCATATTCAGAAGGTAACCCTAAAATAATTCATTTTATTTCAGGAAAAGATTCGGTAAAAATAGTCCATAAAAAAATATCACTAAAAGAAAATGGTGATACGCTATCAATTCATTATGGTGACTCTTTAAAAGTAGAAATGACTTATTATAAATCAGATACATTGAAAACAGTTTCAAAATATTTACATAGTAAAAAATCTGGTGAATGGAAATATTTTCATGACAATGGTGCAATTGACTGTCGATTATTTTATAATAAAAATATCATTGATAGTACTTATCAAGAATTTTACTCAAACGGTAAAAAAGCAATTACAGGTTTGTACTCTAATGGCATTCGTGAAGGACAATGGAAATTTTATGATTCAGATGGTGCATTGACGGGAGATTATAAATATTTAAAAGGAGATGTATATTATTCTTCTGGATATTACATTAATTTAGAATATGGGGATTAATTTATTTACCAATATCATTTCTAAAATACATACCTTCAAAATGAATATTTTCAATTCCTGAATACGCATTTTTAATTGCCTCTTTAGGGCTTTCACCTTTTGCAGTTATATTTAATACCCGACCACCATTTGTAAAAAATTTATTATTTTCAGATTTAGTTCCTGCATGAAAAACAATTGATTTACACTTGTTTAATCCTTTAATTTCTACACCTTTTTTATAATTTTCAGGGTATCCATCCGAAGCTAACACAATTGTACAGACTGAATTTTCATACCAATTTAATTTTATATTTTTTAAATCCTTATTAATAACTGCAAGGAATACATCTGTTATATCATTTTTTAATCGTGGTAGAATTACTTGAGTTTCAGGGTCGCCAAATCTTACATTGAATTCTAATACTTTGGGGCCTTTTTTAGTATAAATAATTCCTATAAATAATACTCCTCTAAAATCCATTTTTTCACGTATTAATCCATTCATAATTGGATCTAATATTTCATTTTGGCAAACTGTTTCCATATCGACTGTTACATTCGGGTTTGGTGATATACATCCCATCCCACCAGTATTTAATCCTGTTTCACCATTTCCTATTTTTTTATAATCTTTTGCTAATACCATTGGTATCATTGTTTTACCATCGACAAAAGTAAGAATTGAAATTTCATTACCAATTAAAAACTCTTCTATAATAATATTTTGGCCAGCCTTACCAAATTTATGAGACACCATTATTTCTTTAACTGCATTTTGAGCATCTAATTTTGTTTTACAAATAATCACACCCTTACCACCAGCTAAACCATCGGCTTTAATTACAACTGGAAAATTAGAATAAGATTCTAAATACTGGAGAGCAAATTCACTGGAATTAAATTTCGCATAATCTCCAGTAGGAATATTGTATTTAATTAAAAATTCTTTAGTGAAAATTTTACTTTCTTCAAAGATAGAAGCATTTTTTCTTGGTCCAAAAACTTTATAGCCCGCATCTTCTAATACATCAACAATTCCATTGACAAGATACGCTTCAGGACCAATAATAGTTAAATTTATATTATTTTCTTTAACAAATGCTAAAACTTCATTATTATCATTTGGGTTTAAAATAGGAATTTCAGCAAATTCATTTATTCCTCCATTTCCAGGAGCACAATAAATTTTATTAACTTTTGAACATTGAGATATTTTCCAAATTAATGCATGTTCTCTTCCACCCGAACCTAAAACTAATACTTTCAAATTATTATTTAAACCTCAAATTCATTCAATGTAAATAATCGTTCACAATAATCACAACGCAACGACACATCTTTTGATTTCACTCGTGTAAATTTAGTCTCGATTTCTTCAAAATTAGTAATGCATTTAATATTAGGGCAACTTACCGCATTTCTAATTGATGTTGGAATATGCACTTCTGTTTTTTTAAACACCTCAAAATCACGAATTATTGTTAAAGTTGCTGATGGTGCAACAATTGAAATTCTATTCACCGCTCGAGTAGATATTTCCTTACCCTCAATTTTTATTAAATCTTTTCGTCCTAATGCTTTACTGGAAAGATTCATTCCAATCGTGGTTACTTTTTTAAAATGCGATGATAAAATTTCATAAACTTTTAGTGCTTTTCCAGCTGGAATATGATCAATCACAGTCCCATTTTTAATTGCGTCTACTTTTAATTGTTTCATGCGTTATTTTCCATTAATTTAGTTATAATTGCTTGACGCATATAAACACCGTTTTTTGCTTGTTGAAAATAATATGCGCATTTTAATTTATCTACTTCAACGGAGATTTCATCAACTCGAGGTAAAGGATGTAAAATTTTAAAATTATCTTTAACATTTGATAATATTTCAGGTGTAATAACATACGAACTTTTAACCTTTTCATAATCTTCAGGATCAGTAAATCGCTCTTTTTGTATTCGAGTCACATAAAGTATATCTAAATCATCAACAATATTATCTAAAGAATCTGTTTGTGTATATTTAATCCCTAAATCATCAAGTTCATCTAAAATATATGAAGGCATATTCAAAATTTCGGGTGAAACAAAATAAAACTCAGGATTAAAAGCTCCTAAAGCAAAAGATAATGAATGGACTGTTCTTCCATATCTTAAATCACCCAATAAACATACTTTTAAATTATCAAGTGATTTCTGTGTTTTATGGATAGAATATAAATCTAGCATTGATTGAGTTGGATGTTGATTTGCACCATCTCCAGCATTTACAACGGGAATATCAACACATTCAGAAACATATTTTGCAGAGCCTTCTAGTGGATGTCTCATTACAATTATATCTGAATATTGATTAATTATTTTTACCGTATCAGATAATGTTTCACCTTTCTCTAAAGAACTTCCTTTTGTTCCTGACATCGTAATCACTTCACCACCTAATCGTTTCATTGCAGTTTCAAATGAAAGTTGTGTACGAGTTGACGGTTCAAAAAACAATGCCCCCATTACTTTACCAGTCATATCAGATTTTACTTTACCTGATTCAATATTTTCGGCTAATTCAATGAGTGAATTAATTTTATCCACTCCTAAATTTCGCATACTTATTAAATTTTCCATATTAATCCTTTTCTTTTCTTTCTTCCCATGCTTCCCAGGCTTGTTCTCTATATTCAATTGCTGATTGTTTTGGATTTGAGTGATTACAAATTCCCCTACCTACAATAATTATATCTGAACCACCAAGAATCGCTGTTTTTGCTGTAATATATTGTTGCCCTAAATCATCACCAGAAGATGATAAACTAACACCTGGAGTTAAAAGTAAAAATCCACTCGGAATTTCCTTTTTCAATGATTTTAATCCTTCCACGGTTTTATCATGACCTATAAACCCAGATACATATTCAGGGGAATTTGCACCTATTTCAATTACAGTTTTAGTATAAGTTGCATCCATTAAATTACCTTTAGATGACATTTTAGCTAATAAAAAACTAGATTTATTTATGGGGTTATCTTTAAAAATACCTTTTAATGTCCCATTACCAGCCACTAAATGAATAGTAACCGTATCTGCCCAGTCAGAAATATTAAAGATACCATTATTATATTGATGATAAACAGTGTTTCCAATATCCGCAAATTTCCGATCTTCAAAAATCACAAAGTTTTTTTCAATTGAGAGTTGTTTTAATTTATTTATAAACCCAGTATCAAAATCTGATAAGATATCAATATGTGTTTTAACCATTAATATATCATCCGATATTGGTTCAAGGATATTGAAAAATTCAGATTGAGTAGTTACATCTATCGATACAGTTAGATTTGTCTTTTTTTTCTCAATTAAATTTTCTAACCTTTTCGTAATATTATTTTTAATTATTTTTTTAGGATTTTTATCATTAACTTGAGTTGATTGAAACTCAATAATTTGAGTCACTTGAGAATCAGATATAGATCCATCCTCTAACAATATTTTTATAATATCATTTAAAGTTATTAAACTATGCAATTTTACATTGTTTTTTGCTAGAAAATCAGAACCATCAATACTTCTATCAATTGCTACACTAATATCACTTACTTTTAATCCTGCCGATTCAAAACCTGCAATCGTTTCAACTTTACTACTACCCGTTGTTATTAAATCGTCGATAACTAATATGGTATCGCCTATATTATATCGTCCTTCGATTTTTTGGGCTGTACCATAAGTTTTTTTTTCTTTTCGAATATAAACCAACGGAATATTTAATTTTGAAGATACAAGTGTTGCAATGGGTAATGCAGTGTATGGAATTCCAGTTACAAGATTAAATTTTAAATTATTAATTTGCTTACATAATTCAGTAGCAAATTTATCCATTAAATCAGGATAAGAAACAATTAGCCGTAGATCAAAATAAAAAGGCGAAATTAATCCAGATTTTAACTTAAACTCTCCAAATTTAATTGCGCCAATTTTATATAATTGGCGAATAATATCTTTTTTTTCATCTGTAATCAATTTCAATTCCTTTTGTATTATTATATTTCTCGTCTTTATATGCAATTTCACCATTTACAATTGTCATAAAAACATCGCCTTTTAATTTCATATTAATAAAAGGTGAATATTTTGCTTTCGTTTGAAAAAGGCCAGGATTAACTATAAATTCTTTTTCTAAGTCAATCACTGTAATATCTGCAAAATAACCCTCTTTTAATTTCCCTCTATTTTTTATATTGAAAATATTGGACGAATTATAACTTGTAATTTTTTCAACTAATTCAAGTGATAAATTCCCTGAATTTACTTCATTTAATAAAAGTGGTAGACAAGTTTCAAAACCAGGGAATCCTGATGGTGCATTGGAATAACTTCTATTTTTCTCATCTAAATTATGTGGTGCATGATCAGTTCCAATCGAATCAACAGTTCCTTCTAATATTGCCTTTAAAATACGCTGATTATCCTCAAAATCACGAAGAGGTGGATTAACTCTACCCCAATTTCCAACTTGGTCTAATTTTTCTCGTGTAATTAATAAATGATGAGGTGTAATTTCACAAAATATATTTATATTTATTTTTTTTGCTTCACAAATTAAATCCATTTCTTCTGCAGTAGCTACATGTGCAAAATATACTTTACAATTATATTTATATGACATTTCAATAACTGCTTTTGTAGTTTTAATTGCACATTTACGATTTCTAATTAAATGATGGTTCTTAATAATTGGTTCATATTGAGAAGTACATTCTTGAATACAACTTCCAGATTCACTATGAAAAATAAGTGGTACCTGTATTTTTTCAGCTAATTTAAATACATTTGTTAATTGTTTTGGATCTTCAACAGGCACTCCACCACTTGACTCACAAAGGAAAACTTTTATTGCATTAAATTTTTTAACTTCTCTAATATCAGTACTATTTGTACCAATATACCCAAGATTAAATCCATAATTCACTTTTGATTTTTTTGCAAAATCTCTTTTTATAGCTAAGTTTTCATTATTAGTAGTAGGTGGAACAGTATTTGGCATATCCATTACGGTAGTGATTCCACCTCTAATGGCAGATTTTGTACCTGAATCCCAGTCTTCTTTATATGATTGATCCATATCTCGCATATGAACATGAGGATCAATTATGCCTGGCAGAATATATTTTCCATTTAAATCAATTATTTGATCTGCTGAAAAGGAGTTAGGATTTATTTTATTAATTATACCATTTGAAATTAGTAAATCTAAATCTGAATTATCAGATTTTCTACCATTTTTTAATAAAATAGTCAAATTAAATTCTACCTAAAAAATAAATGAAAAATGAGAAATTTCTGCACAACAGTTTGTGTACAGAATAAAAAAAAGAGTATTGAATTTGGTTTCTAAGGTGCAAAGCTTAGAGGAAAATTTGCCCCTAATATATTAATCAGAACAAGAAAAATAAACCTAATTTTAACATTTAGTTTACTGAACATTACTCATAATAAATTTAACGATGGAAATTAAAAAATAGTCTTTTCATCATAAATTATGTAAAAACTTCCAACAACAAAGTGAACACCTAAATAAGTCATACAACCCATTTGAAATTTATTTCTTCATGATAAAATATTTTCTATTCCAATTATAGATCACTCGGTTAGAATAGAATAATAAATTAACTTGAGTCTATTATTCTAATTATTTTCAGATTCGTAAATAAACTAGATTTTATAGTCTTAATGATATAAA
>CAZGWH010000002.1:0-85384 GCA_964529325.1 uncultured bacterium
GCCGATGTTACCCTGAGCGAAGACGAGGGGAGGCTCAGGATCGATTTTTGAAAATGGAAATATGAAAATGGTATAATATGGTTTTCAGCAAGGGGACATGTCCCCTTGTCATATAGTAGGAAAAACTTTTAACTTTACGGATTTTACAAATTAATTATGGATAAAATTATATTTTAAGGGAAAAGAATGTTTTTAGCAAGGGGACATGTCCCCTTGTCATAAATACAAAAATAATTAAACCCTGTGGAATAAAAAAACAGATTCCACGGGTCAAGAAATTAAGAATTATAATAGTAATGCTCCGTAGGAGTTGCATATTTGTAATAAAAAATAAACGAATAAAAATTAGCTCCATCGGAGCGAACTTAAAAAGTAATTCCAAGAATAGGGATTAAAATTTTAAATTATTACCATATTAACAAAGGACAAATTATGATTACGAAAAACTATTTAATCACTTTTATTTTATTATTTATATTTGCTTGTGGTAGCGATGATAACATTTCAGTACCACCGAGTGATATTGAACTTTCGATTAGTGAAAAAATATTCATTAGTGATTTAGAGTCGATATTAGGGGCTTCAATTGATATAAATTTAATCAGTAATTTTACTACTGATAATCAAGGAGGGATTTCATATTATAGAATTCAATCTTTAGATTTATCTGGATTAGGACTTTTATCTCTTCCTGAATCAATTGGGAATTTAGATAGTTTAGAAATATTGAATTTAGATGATAATCAATTAGATGCTCTACCTGATTCATTATGTTCTTGTCCAATTGTTGAATTAACACTTTCGAATAATACAATTTGTTTAACTTCATCTATTCCATCATGTGTTCAAGATTATTATGATGTAATGAATCAAAATTGTGTGGCATACCCCGATGAAAATGATCAAGAATTTTTAGATGAATTAGTATTAATGAATGGAATAATGGATTCTATTGCTGAAGAATTAAAAAATGATCGTGTAACTTGGGAAATTAAATTAGAGGGGGAAGGGCTAGTTCAACGCATTATTAAATTGGATTTAGAAAATTTAGATTTAGATACAATTCCATTCTCAATAGGTGGTTTAGATCATTTAAAATGGATTGAATTAGAAAATAATAATTTGACATCTATTCCAGCAAGTTTTGGGAGTTTGACACAATTATGGTATTTGGATTTGTATAATAATCAAATACTTGATTTACCAAGTAGTTTTCAATATTTAACAGAATTAAAAGAATTATATTTATATAGTAATCAATTAACAGAAATAGATTTTAGTTTTAGCAATTTATTAAATTTAGAAAAACTTTGGATAAATAATAATGAAATATCCCAGATTGATAGTAGTATTTGTGAAATTGCCGTCAATTTAGAATTTTATTTTAATGATAATAAACTTTGTAATAATCTACCATCATGTATGTTAAATATTGATTTAGATGAACAAAATTGTGATGAATAATGAGGATTAATACTCTTTTTAAGGCCAATTTTGTATTAAGAGTTTTTGGTTTATTTAAAATTCCAGTCATTGGATTTGTAAACCCTAAATTAATTCAATTAGATGATGAAAAATGCATATTGAGAATTAAATTAAAAAGGCGAACTAAAAATCATTTAAACTCAATGTATTTAGGAGTATTAGCTGTTGGAGCTGATTTAGCATGTGGCATGTTAGGTCTATATCATATTCAGGAGAGTGGAAAAAATATTTCTCTCGTGTTTAAAGATATGAAAGCTGACTTTTTAAAACGACCAGATCAAGATGTAGATTTTATTTGTACTCAAGGTGCAGAAGTTAAGAAAATGGTTGAAAACGCTATTAAAACAGGAGAGAGACAAAGTATTCCATTAAAAATTGAGGCTAAATGTGGAGGGAATATTGTATCCGAATTTACGCTCTCATTGTCATTAAAATATCGACCTACATAATTTTTTCAAAATAATCATCATAATTGTTGACTACTTTTTTTAATTCATATTTTTGTATATGATTGAATAATAGTTCTTCATAATCATTTGGTTTATTAATTAGAATTTCTTTTAATTTTGCAATGACATCATCATTTTCATTATAAAAACAGTATTTATTTAATTCCTTTGGAATATGTTCAGGATAGGCTAACCGATATGGTAATAATGGAAATAATCCAAATGAAATTGCTTCAATGATACTAATTCCAAAAAAATCATGAATTGATGTAACAAGTAATATATCAGATTCATAAAGAATTTTATGATATTCTTCGCGAGATTGAACATAACCCCAATTAATAACCTCATTTTTTAATATTTCCTTTGCCTTTGAAAATATTTTAGGAGAATTTTTATAATTCTCCCCTATAACATTTAATTTAAATTTTACATTATCTTTTTTTAATTGAAATAGAATTTTAAAAAATTCGTCTGGGTTTTTATCATGCTCCCACCGATGATTCCATAAAATAACGGGCATATCATTTTTAGGTTTATGTTTTAATTTATTTTTTAATTTAATTCCGATAGGTAAAACAGAAGATTTATTAGAAATGTCATCAATATTATTTTTCAAGGAATAATCTGGGAATTTAGATAAAAATTTGTTTAGTGAATTTATATAACCATTTTTATGAAAATTTGAATTAAATAATATTTTATCAGCAATAAGTGAACTTGTAAAGTTAATAAACCCATAATGGTTATCTCGTTGATTAATCTTATCTGTATCAAGTTTTGTTTTTGGATACATGAGTTGGTTTTCATGAAAATAAAGAATTATTGGAATGTGCTTTAATTTATTATTTAATAGTGATTTAAAATCACCGAGGTTTATCATATCAGTAACAATTATTAAATCTGGAATAAAATTTGATTTATTGAATTTTTGTG
This sequence comes from uncultured bacterium, assembly GCA_964529325.1. GTDB lineage: Bacteria > Fidelibacterota > Marinisomatia > SCGC-AAA003-L08. The sequence goes on from CAZGWH010000002.1 coordinate 2,871, forward strand.
CAAGTGTAATTGAACCACCGTGCATTCTCCATTTCCAGTGGATACCTGTCATAATAAATAACTCAATATGGTGTTTACTATTCATTTTTAAATCTTGCCCCCATTTTTTATGAGAACCCGAAAAAAAAGAGTCAATTAATGCAATTTTCATGATTATAAATTATTTTTTAATTTAGCGTTATTCATCACAATTTATTATGTTCTAATAGTTGTAATTTAACAATCAAAATAGGTGAGGATAAATATGAGTATATTATTATTGGTTTCATTTTCACTTTTAGTGATTTCAGTTTTAGTTTGGCTTTTTAAAGCATTAGAGAATTGATACATATTACCTCCTCTGAGTGTTTGTATCATATTAAAGGGAAGGTTCGCCTTCCCTTTTTTTCATTTGAACATATTAATAATTTAAAGTATAATACTATATGTCGATAAAGCAATTCCTTGCAGATATATTTATTTTTAATGAACTCGATGATAAAGAACTTGATTATGTTGAGAATATTATCACCATCCTTCATTTTCCAGCTAAATCATATATTTTAGTCGAGGAAGATGATACTGATTCTGTTTTTATTATTAAAAAAGGAACAGTTGAAATAACATTAACAAACGAAGCAGGGAGAGAATTAATTCTTGCTTTTCTTGAAGAAGGTGAAGTTTTTGGTGAATTGGCAGCATTTGATGGACATCCGCGGTCTGCAAATGTTAGAGCTCAAGATGATTGTGTTGTACTTTGTATTTCTAAAATAGATTTTATTGACTTAATTCGGAAACATAGTAAAATTGCAATTGCATTATTACAAGAATTATCTACTCGAATTCGTCATTTAGATCAACAAATTATGTCATTATCATTATTTGATTCAAAACATCGAATTGCAAATAGTATTTATCAAATTGCTGAACGCATTGGCATAATTAAAGATGGTACCGTTACAGTCAAGCGATTCCCAACTCAAAAAGAAATTGGAAATATGACTGGAAATTCAAGAGAAACAGTTACACGAATAATTAAATCATTTAAGGATCAAGGCTTTTTATATACAAAAGGTCGAACACTTGTAATTCCTGATTTTGAATTGTTTAAAAGATTAACTCAAGATAATTCAGGATAAATTATTTTTGTCTTATTTTTTGAAAAAATTCATTTAATATCCAATTACAATCAATTTCCATAATTCCACCTCTTATACCACTTTTATGATTTATTCTTGGGTCATTACATAAATTATATAATGATGCACATCCACCTAATTTTTTATCATAAGCTCCAAAATATACATTTCTAATCCGCGAATTAATTATAGCTCCCGCACACATAATACATGGTTCTAAGGTAACATAAATATCACAATTTTTTAATCTCCAGTTTCCAATAGTATTTTCTGCAGAAGTTATAGCAATTATTTCAGCATGTGCTGTTGCATCCTGAAGTTTTTCAACTTGATTAAATCCTTTCCCAATAATTTTACCTTCATGGACAATAATTGCACCAATGGGGGTTTCATTTTTATCATAAGCAATTTGTGCCTGTTGAAGGGCAATTTTCATATATTTATTTAATATTTGAATTTGGCTTTGATTCATGCAAATAAATGAATTGTATGACAGGCTAAAATACCAGCAGTTTCTGTTCTATATTTTGAGTTTCCTAAAAGCATTTGTTTATAATTATGTTTTTCTGCTAATAATACTTCTTCATTTGTAAAGCCACCTTCTGGACCTATTACAATAGTATAATTAATATTTTTAATAATTTCATCTTTTAAAAATGAGATATGATTATTTTCATTATGGCAAATTATTTTTTGATCATTATTTTCTGTTGAAATAAAATTAGAAAATTTTATAAAAGGATTTAATTTTGGTAAATGTGCATTATATGATTGTTTTAATGCCGTAATTATTTTCTTGTTTATTCGATCAAAATTAAATTTATCTCTTTCAGTTCGTTGGGAAATAATAGGTGTAATTTCTCTTATTCCTAATTCAACAACTTTTTCAATAAACCATTCAAAGCGATTTATATTTTTTGTAGGAGATATTCCAATTTGAATTTTTTGTCCAATTGTATTTTGAATAGTTGAAATATTTATAATTTCTAATTTACATGATTTAATATTTGGTTCTATTATTTTACATCTCGCAATTTCACCTAATCCATTTGTCACATTTATTTCATCATTTAAAGTTAAACGCATCACTTTTAAACAATGAATTGATTCTTCATTATTTAATTCAATGAGAGTAGAAAATTCTTGTGGTGAATAAAATAGTATATCTTTTTGGTTGAATTTCAAATTAAGTATAAATATTTATGAACTAAAAATTAAGATGAATTTTCATCAATATTTTATATGAAAATATAAATTTAAAGAAAATTATTACTTTGGCAAAAAGCTGTTACATATTTTAATTAACTTTATTTAAATATTTATTTTTATAATTAAGTGTGAGAAAAAGCAATTTTGTGAACTTCTGTTCTGTTGATGTGCACAAATTTGAGTTTATTAAAATAAAAACAAAATGGAGAAATAAATGAAAATTAAATTTTTATTAATGAGTATAATTTCATTATCTGCAATTTTTGCTCAATGTGATGATATTGGAGGAAATTCAACCTGGATTGCGGATGGATATTGTGACACTGGGAATAATAATGAAACATGTGAGTGGGACGGTGGAGATTGCTGTGAATCAACATGTGTTGATGCAGATTATAGTTGTGATGCTGTAACTGGCCCTTGTGCTGCAAATAATTGTCTTGATCCGATCGGAAATAATGATAATTGTGGCGAAATTGGTTGTGCTGAGTCTGTCTGTGGTTATTATTTGAATTATGGTTATTCTTGTGATGATTTAGCGTATTATAATATTGATTGTACTGCCTGTGAAGCAGAAGGTGCTTGTGATGGTGGCGGTGGTGGAAATGATGGCTCTTGTGTTGGATTCTGTGGCGAAAATGCAGGGTCATGCTACTGTGATGATTTATGTGAAAGTTATGGCGATTGTTGTCCTGACTATTGGGATGAATGTTTAGGTGGCGGTGGTGGTGATGAACAAACTGGTCCACCAACAAATGTAAATGCAACTGGTGATTTTGGCTCAATTACAATTAGTTGGTCTGCTCCTTCTGGTGGTGGTGGAAACCCTGACCCTGAAGGTGTTGGTGAGCCATGTGATGGTTGTGGAGGTGCAAGTTGTATTACAGATTGTGAATTACAATGTGTTGATGAAGCAACTGCAAATTCATGGATTGCTGATACTTACTGTGATGATGGTGAATGGGGAATGTATTTAAATTGTGAATTTTTTGATTTTGACGGTGGTGATTGTGATGGTGGTGGAAATCCAAATGGATGTGGTACAGATGAATGGGAATGTGCTGATGGTGGTTGTATCCCTGCTTCATATTATTGCGATGGATCAGTAGATTATGGAAATGCTACATGGGGACCTGATTGTGGTGATGGTTCTGATGAAGTACTTGATGAATGTTGTCAATTTGGAAATGAATATTACACAGAAGATGTATGTTCTGGAAATGGTGGCGGAGGCGGTACCGGTGGAGGTGCAGAAGCATGTGCTGATGCTGGTGGTTTCTATTGTGGTGATGATGAATCTAATTGGACACAATATTCACCTGAAGGTTGTGTACAAGCAAGTTGGATTTGCGATGGTTGGGAAGATTGTGTAGATGCTAGTGATGAAGCTGATTGTGCTCCTGTAAGTTGTGGAGAATCTACTTGTGGTTATTATTTAAGTTATGGATATACTTGTGATGATTTGAGTTATTATGGAATCGATTGTACTGCGTGTGCTGAAGAAGGTGCATGTGGTAATGGTACTGTTGGAACAGGTGAAGGTGCAACTTCTTCTATGAAAATAGAATTCTATAATGATTTAAAACAAAGCCGAGAAGCAACAAAAGAATATTATCAAGTTCGTAATTCACGAGAATTAAGACCAATGGAGATGGATAAATTTAATATTAATTTATCAAATCAAAGTACGACTCGAGAATTATTGAGTTATAATCTTTATCGTGATGGAGTATTATTAGTTGCAGATTTAAGTGCATCTACTACAATGTACACAGATTATGATGTTATGGAAAGTACAGAATATTGTTATCAGTTATCTTCAAATTATACTGAAGGTGAGTCTGAAATGACTTTGAATACATGTTCTTCAACATTAGGTGCGCCTGATGCGATGGTTAGTTTTACGGGTAATGGTGCAACGGGTGCTTTAGATGTTCATATTAATTCATCTTTAGATGTTGCTGGTTTCCAATTTGTAGTTGCTTCATATCCGTCATCAATTACTTTAACGAGTGCTGAAGGTGGTATGGCATCAGATGCTGGATTCCAAATTCAAATGGGTGAAGATGGTATCGTACTTGGTTTCTCATTTGATGGAGCTACAATCCCAGCTGGTGAAGGCACATTAGTTTCTTTAACATTTGATTATACCGGTGATGCAGATGTGTGTCTTGAAACGGTTGTATTATCTGATGCAAATGGTGACCCAATTTCTGTTGGTGTAGGTGATTGTGCAACAACTGAAATGACCGTTATAATGGGTGATGTAAATGGTGATGCAACTATAAATGTGCTTGATATTTTAGTTGTTGTAAATTCAATTGTGGGTGGTGAAGAACTTACTCCAAATGAATTTGCTGCTGCAGATATGAACTTTGATGGTTCAGCGAATGTTGTGGATATCATTGCAATTGTAAATATTATTTTAGCTGATGGTGTTGCAAAAGGTACTTCTATTAATGAGGCATCTGTAATTGTTGAATCAGAAAATATTACTATAAAATCGAATGGTTCAATTGCAGGATTTGAATTAGATGTTGATGGTGATTTCACAATTAATAATTCTCAATTACCAAGTGGTTGGAATTTATATTATAGTGATTCAAAAGTATTAGCATTTACAACTGATGGTAAACAATTATCAAATGAAATGGCTATTTCTTATACTGGAACACTTAATGTAAACTCAGGTGTAGTAACTGATTTATATAGTTCAGTTGTGAATACAGTAACAACTGTAATTCCTGAAACTTATATTGTTTCTGAATTATATCCAAATCCGTTTAACCCTGTAACTCAATTTGAGTATGCAATTCCTGAAGATGTAAATGTAAATATTACTATTTATGATGCGTCTGGATCAAAAGTTGCAGAACTTCAAAATGGGTTCCAAAATGCAGGAAGTTATTCTGCTTCTTGGGATGCGGGTAATCAACCGAGTGGTATTTATTTTGTAAGATTTATTGCTGGTGAATTTACTAAATCTGAAAAAGTGATGTTATTGAAATAATATTTTAAATCACTTTTTGTTTTAATTAAAAAGCCCCAGGAAACTGGGGCTTTTTGGTTTTACTATTATTTTGTGTTAATTAACAAGAACTAGAGGAGTTGATAACTAAACCTTTTCCATTATAGTTATCGATGTAATCAATAGTAAAGCCATTAATTATTTTTCTGTCACTTTCGCTTACAATAATTTCTATTCCATTTAAATTATATTTTTTATCTGTATGTTGGTGCTCATCCAGAGCCATCCCTAAGCGTGGCCCACCTCAGCCAACACCAGCCATATAAATTCGTAGAAATTTCCCTTTATTGTCATCTAATATTTCATTAATAATTGGTTTTGCGTTGCTTGTAATATTCATTTTTATTTTTCATTTTTTGATTTAATATTATGATGAATATATCTGAAAATGGTTACATTTTAATTTATTATAAATTCTAAATTACTTAATGAAAATTAAAATAGAACATGCAAATTTATGTGTCAAAGATATTGATGCGATGATTCACTTTTTACAAACAGCATTTCCTGAATTTAAAATAAGATATGATGCAATAGAAATAGATGGGAATAGGTGGGTTCATATTGGTATGGAAACAATTTACTTTGCATTAGAACAAGCGACATTAAAACCTTCTAAATCGTGGATTCCGTATGCAGGATTTCCAGGAGTAAATCATATTGCATTTGAAGTTGAGAATGTAGAGGAAATTAAAGATCGATTAACAAATGCAGGTTATAAAAACTCAACAATTCCTAATAACCATCCTCATCGAAAACGAATTTATTTTAAGGATGCTGAAGGAAATGATTGGGAATTTGTTCAATATTTATCTGATATTCTAAAAGAGAGAAATGATTATAGATTATAGGTATTTAGAATCAGTCAATTTATTTTTTGTAACCAAATGAAAATTCAATCATCAAAGTAATAAAAGGAGAATAGAATGTTTGGATTTTTTAAAACAGAAAGTAAGACAGTGCATGTAACAGATAATACATGGAATGATGAAGTGATAAATTTTGATGGGGTTACACTTGTGGATGTATGGGCACCATGGTGTGGACCTTGTAAAATACTCGGACCTGTTATTGATGAAATTTCAAATGAAATTGAAGGCAATGTTAAAATTTGTAAATTAAATTCAGATGAAAATAATAAATCAAGAGAGCTTGGCATAAGAGGAATACCTACAATGTTGATTTATAAAAATGGAAAATTAAAAGATACTGTTGTTGGATTAATTCCTAAAAATAATATCATAGAAAAAATAGAGGCATGGTTATAATTTTATGGCATGGATTCTATTACAGAAGAGTTAATTCAACTCGCAAAATCAGGTGATAAAAAATCTTTATCAACTATTATTAATTTGTATTCAGAGAAACTCTATGGTTTGTCATTTAAATTTATGCGAAATAGAGAAGATGCAGAAGATGTTTTGCAAGAAACATTTTTAAAAATGATTAATAAAATTAATGTATTTAAGGGGGATTCTACTCTTTACTCTTGGTTATATCGAATTACAGTTAATACAGCTTTAGAAAAGCTTAGGAAGCATCACCCCTCACATTTTGATGTAAATCTTGACAATGTGGATTATAGTAAACATGATGAATTACCTTCGTTTGAGATTCCTTATTTGGATAAAAAAGATTTAAAGGATTTAGATTTTAGAAATGAATTAAATATTTTATTAAAAAAGATGAATAGTAAATTAAGAGTAATTTTTATTTTGAGAGATATTGAAGGTAATTCGGTTCAAGATACGGCTAAGATTTTAAATTTATCAGAAACTAATGTTAAAGTTAGGCTGATGAGAGCACGGATGTTCTTAAAAGAACATTTAACAGATTATTTCAGGGAAAGGATAGTTTCATGAAACATGCACATACTATAGAAGAAATGAAATTAATTTGCCAACAGTTTGGTGAAGATATTGATTCTGAAATTTGTGAAGAAGTTAAGAAGAGTTTAGAGAATTGCCCTGAATGTAGAATTCATTTTGACTCCATAAAAAAAGTAGTTAATATTTATAAATCTCATGAACAAGACTCTGATATACCAAATAATTTATCTAATCGATTAATTAAATCATTAAATTTAAAATAAATTTGTAACCAAACATAATTGCTTTCATCAAAAGTATATAAACCAAAATAAATGAAAGGTATGAATGTTTAAATTTTTAAAAAATATGATGAATAATCCATCAATTACAGGGCCAGAAGCTCGTCAAAAAGTGAAGCAAGAAAATTGTATTCTCTTAGATGTACGGGAAGGGTTTGAACGAAAAATAAATAGTATTACTGGTTCACTTCATATTCCTGTAGGACAATTAAAAAGTAGGATTACAGAATTAAATTCACACAAAGAAAAGGAAATAATTGTTTATTGTGCAACTGGATCAAGGTCATCTATGGCTTCTGCTGTATTAAATTCTAATGGATTTAATGCTTTTAATTTATTAGGTGGAATAGGAGCATATAAATAATGAATTGGAAAATTATTAATATATTAATAATTGGAATGTTATTTTCATCATGTTTTTCAATTACTTCAACAATTAATTCAATTTCGGTTATGGAGTTAAAGCAAAAGCTAAGACAGGATAATTCGGTTACTATTATTGATGTAAGAACAGTAGGTGAATTTGATGGACCTTTAGGTCATATTACATCTGCTCAATTAAAACCATTATCTGAAATAAATAAAACGGTAGAAGAATTAAAATCATCAAATAATGAACCTGTGTATATTGTGTGTAGAAGTGGTAATAGATCAGGACAGGCGACCAAAATTTTACGAGAAAATGGAATAGATGCCTTTAATGTTGAAGGTGGAATGATTGCATGGAATAAGTTGAAATAATGAATAATTTTAATAAAATTTTATTGGCCACTATGACTGGTGCACTATTAGGCTTTTCCTATTATTATTTTATTGGTTGTAATTCAGGTTCATGTGCAATTACATCTAGACCAATCAATAGCACCGCATACGGAGCATTAATGGGATTTGTATGGTATTTGCCAGATTTATGGGTGAAAAAAAAGGAAAATAAATAATGAGTATTGGATATTCGAAAACAGTAAAGTATGATATTGATATTGCAGATTCTAATGTAAGAGACGCTCTTCAATCGCAGGGATTTGGAATTATTACTGAAATAAATGTTAAGGATACATTCAAAAATAAATTAGATGTTGATTTTAAACCTTATCGTATTCTTGGTGCATGTAATCCTAAAATTGCACATGAAGCATTGCAAGTGAATCCAGAAATTGGATTATTATTACCGTGCAATGTGGTTTTATGGGAGAATAGTGATAAGTCAACAACCGTTTCTGCAATTAACGCTGAGAAGATGTTATCTCTTGTAGATGAAGATGATTTGATTGATGAAGCGAAACATATAAATTCATTATTAAAAATGGTAATTGATAGTTTATGATGGATGTACTTTATTTTATTCTTTTTTATATTGCATGGATTATGCTAAATAGATTTTTATCTAAGAAATTTGGTATATCAACTTGAGGTTCAAGATATATTCCTCAGGAAGAGGAGAAATCTAAGTAATGCCAATTTATTCTTATTATTGTAAAACATGTGAACATCATTTAAGTTTATTAAAATCTTATGATGAAAAAGATAATGTGAAATGTCCTAAATGTAATGAAAAGCTAAAATTAAAATTATCTGCACCATCAATTGGTGATTCTTGTGGTAGTAAAAATAGTGGTTTTTCATGAGGTGTCTAATTATTACCTGGGAGGTAAAATGAAATTATATATAAAAAAATCATGCCCATTTTCTATGAAGGTTTTATCTTTTGCAAGTGAAATTGGAGAATATAATTCCTTGAATATAGTGGAATGTGATGATTCTTATGAAGATAATAACTCAATTGAATTGGAGATAAATGGTGGGAAGTTGCAAGTCCCGTGTTTACAGTTAGGAAAAGAGTGGATTTATGAATCTGATGAAATAATTAAACGATTAAGGTTAGAATTTCAAAATTATTCAGACACACCAATTACAGATTATACAAGTACTGTTTTTAGTAAATTTATTAATTTGAAGAAAAAAATTGGTAAATTAGAAATGGTAGAGGGTTAGAAAATATTATGATAAAAACACGACAATTGTTTGACCAAGATACATGGACTTTCACTTATTTACTATTTGATGATGAAACTAAAGAAGCCATATTTATTGACCCTGTATTAGAACAAATGGAAAGGGATTTATCATTAATTGATAGATTAAATTTAAAATTAATAGCTGTTTTAGAAACTCATGTTCATGCAGACCATGTTACTTCTGCAAATGAAATTAGAAAATTGACAGATGTAAAAGTATATTATGGATCAAAATCTGGGATTGATTGTGCTGATGTTTTATTAGATGACGGTGATCATGTTAAAATTGGAAATGAGTTTATAATTGCAATTCATACACCGGGGCATACTGTAGGCTGTACAACATATTTGGTTGATAATAAATTATTTACGGGTGATACTCTTTTTATTGGTGGAACAGGACGGACTGATTTTCAAGGTGGTTCAGCAAATAGTACTTATGAAAGTTGTCGTAAAAAATTATTTACTCTGCCCGATGAAACTTTAATATACCCTGCACACAATTACAAGGGATTAACTATTTCTACTGTTGGTGAAGAACGAAAATGGAATCCGAATGTGGGTGATGGAATTACAAAAGAAAAATTTATTGAAAATGAGAAAAATAAAAACAGACCATACCCTCATCGGTTTGATATAGCCGTTCCTGCAAATATGGAATGTGGTTCAGATTCCCCAGATAAATAATTCCAGACTTAAATTTTATAATTTGAAGAAAATCTAAGTGGGTTTTGCTTTAATAAAGATGAAATTATATTTTCTCAATTCAGTAATGTCAAAACTTTAAATTAATAAATGAAAATAAACATCTATTCCCAATATTTATATGGAATATTAATTTGTATTTTAATCGGGTTTTTTGCACAGTTTTTTTCTTCAATAATTAAAATTGGATCAATTTCACTTTCAATTATTCTTGGAATAATAATTGGTAATTTAGCCAATTTAAATTCTAAGTTTAATGCGGGAATTACATTTAGTGAAAAACATATTCTTTCTTTAGCCATTATTTTTCTAGGTGTGAAACTTGATTATTTAATTTTGAGCGAATTAGGGATAAAAGTGATTCTATTTATAGTATTTGGAATTATTTTTACAATTTCATTTTCACTTTTATTAGGTAAAATATTTAATTTAAATAAGAAATTTGCACTTCTGTTGGGTATTGGAAATGCAATTTGTGGAAGTTCAGCAATCGCCGCAACTCAAAAAATTGTGGGAGTGAAAAAAGAAGAAATTGGACTATCAATTACAATTGTTAATTTATTAGGTACTTTTGGTTTTTTTATTCTACCCATTTTAGGTACACAAATATTAGAATTTTCAGATTTAAAGATTGGCGTATTAATTGGAAATACACTTCAGTCTGTGGGACAAGTTGTTGCATCAGGGTTTTCAGTAAATGATTCGGTAGGTCAGACTGCGACCATAGTTAAAATGGTCAGAATTTTAATGTTAACTCCTTTTATGTTTGTACTCGTATTTATTATTTTAAAGAAAAAGAATAAAAAACAGAGTCAAATTAAACTAAGTGGAATTCCTATGTTTATTTATGGTTTTTTACTTTTTTCACTTATTCCAACTTTTAATTTATTGTCAATAGATTATATTTCTATCATTTCTAATTTTAGTCATTATTTTTTATTAATTTCGATGGCGGGTATTGGATTAAAAATTACATTTTATGATATTTTCACTTACGGAAAAACAGCAGTTATTATTGGAAGTTTAACTTTTCTATTTCAAATTTTTATGAGTAGTATGGGAATAATCATTTTTTTATAATTGAAATAAAATGTTACAAGAATTTTTTTTATTTAAAGTTTAAATCCATTTATATTCAACGATATAATGAAGCAAGTATTAGCAATATTAATAATAATTGGAATGGCACTTAGTGTTGGAATTCAATTCAGTAATGGTGAAACAAAGCAACTTAGTTTTTCTGGAAATGAATTTAAATGCCCAATGACAGGTGAAACTTTAAGTGGTTCAACAACTCCTTTTTCTTGTCCAAAAACAAGTAAAAATGGTAAATGCCAAAAAAAGTTTTTTAATTTAATTAGTTCCTTAAAAATAGATTATAAAATAGATTTAAATTTGTTTTTAAGTTCTATATTTATTAATACCCACCAATTTAATAATTATAGTAATATCCATCTCATTATAAACAATAAGGTACCCGATAATCCTGATCCTCCAGGATTTCAACCTTTACTTATTTAGATTTACCCTCTTAATCAGAATCTTCTGATTAAATAATAACATCAACTATTTTGGCTATATGTAGTATAGCTAATCATTTAACTATTTAATTATAATAAAAGGAAAACGAAAATGAAAAAAATCATTTTATTAATAAGTGCATTTGTATTCTTTGCATGTGAAAAAGATGTCAATTATGATGACCAAATTTTATCACTTGAAGAGCAATTAGCAGAATTAGAACAACTTGTTGCAGATTTAGAGAATTCGCAAGAAGATTTAGAAAACACACAAGACGGTATTCTTGAAGGATATCAATCAACTCCAGTAACATTGGATGTTCCTGAATATGCATCTTCATATTTGGGTGAAATGCCAATTCCTGCTGATAACCCAATGACTGTTGAAGGTATATTTTTAGGTCGAAAATTATTTTATGATAAACATTTATCAGATGATGATACAAAGTCATGTGCAAGTTGCCATTTACAATCTGCAGGATTTACTGACCCTGAGCAATTTAGTGAAGGTATTACTGGAGAATTGGGTGGTCGAAATGCAATGCAAATTATAAATGCAGGTTGGGCACCAACATTCTTTTGGGATGGACGAGCTGTTGGTTTAGAAGCTCAAGCTTTGGGACCAGTCGTTAACCCTGTAGAATTAAACACAACATGGCCACGAGTTGAAGATAAAATTTCAGCAGATCCAATATATCCAGCATTATTTAGTATGGCATTTGGTTCAAAAGATATTGACTCAACACGAATTGTAAAAGCAATTTCACAATTTGAAAGAACTTTATTATCATTTAATTCACGATATGACGATTTCTTTTATGGCGATTTTTCGGGTTATACAGAATCTGAAGAAAATGGATTTGATATTTATTTTTCTGAAAGAGGTGATTGTGTTCATTGTCATTCTGGACCAAATTTAACTGATAATGAATTTAGAAATAATGGATTAGATTCTGACTTAACAGACCTTGGATTAAGTGAAGTTACAGGGAGTTCAGAAGATGATGGTAAATTTAAGACACCTACTTTACGGAATATTGAATTTACAGCACCTTATATGCATGATGGTCGGTTTGCAACATTAGAGGATGTTGTTGAGCATTATAATAGTGGTGTACATGCTGATTCTCCAAATTTAGACCCTGAAATGGCAAATGCAGCAGCAGGTTTAAATTTATCAGAATCTGAAAAAACAGATTTAATTAATTTCTTAAAAACATTCTCGGATACTGAGTTTATTGAAAATCCAGATTTTTCAAACCCATTTGGCGACGAATAAATGAAAAAAATATTATTTTTTAATTTTCTATTTTTATTATTGATTGGGTGTCAGCAAAATAAAATTTCTACACCAATAAATATTTATGGACAATTATATAAAATAATGCATGAGGGACAAAGAGAAGGAATTGTTTCACTACCCGATGTAATTTCAACACCCCATACTTATGGTCTTGGGGCCATGGAAGGTTTGGAAGGAGAAATTATTATCATGGATAATAAAGTCTTGATAAATCAAGCAAATATTGGTGAAACACCAACAAGTCAAACTGAAATTACAATTAATGATAAAGCACTTTTATTAGTTACAACTCAAGTTGAAAAATGGCAACAGATGGAAGTAAATGAATCTGTTAATATGAGTTCAATTGACAATATAATTAAAATTAATGCAGAGAGATTGGGAATAGACTCAAGTAAACCCTTTCCATTTATTATTGAAGGTAATTTTGAAATGGTAAATTGGCATATTATTTCTTCTCCAACTGAAGAAGGTGGGCATGACGCTCATTTGGCTGGATCTTGGAAACGAATTGATAATCAGAAAATAGCAAAAATATTTGGTTTTTATTCTGAAAATCATAAGGCAGTATTTACTCATCATACAACATTCACTCACATGCATGTTATATATGAGGATGAATCCATTTCTGGTCACATAGATGATATAGAGATTAAAAGACCGTGGTTATTTTCTGTGCCACAATAACAAAATTTATTTGAGGTGGTTAATTTATTTAGCTACCTCAATAAATACTTTGTAACATCTTATACTTTTATTCATCTAATTATTAAACCAAGTAATAATAAAAAAAGGAGTAAAGTAGTAAAATGAAAAATAAATTGAAAAAATATCAATTTTAATAACAATAACTTTTGGGTTAATTAATGCTCAAAATCAATTAATCATACCAGAAACAATAAGTGGTAATGAGTTTAATCTATCATTACAATATGGAACAACTCAATTGTTAGATGGAAATGAAACTCAAACGATGGGTGCAAATGGTGGAAATCTTGCCCCAACATTAATATTTCAAAAAGGTGAATATGTTAATATTAATGTAACTAATAATTTGGATGAAGAAACAACTATTCATTGGCATGGAATGCATATAACACCTCAAAATGATGGTGGACCTCATTCTGTAATAATGCCTGGTGATACATGGAATCCTAATTTTACTGTAATGGATAAAGCGTGTACAATGTGGTATCACCCTCACCTTCATGAAAAAACAAATGAACATGTTACAAAAGGAATTACAGGTTTCATTATTATTAAAGATGAAGAAGAAGCATTATTAAACTTACCTCGTACTTATGGCGTAGATGATTTTCCTCTTAATTTACAAACCAAACAATTTGATAATTCAAACCAAATTGTAATCGGTGAACACATTGATAGTGTGCCAATGGCAAATTCAACGGTTGATGCATTTGTTGAATTACCTGCTCAAGTAGTTCGGTTGAGATTATTAAATGGTTCATCAATGCGTGTATTTAATCTAGGCTTTTCTAATAATGCAACATTTTATCAAATTGGTTCTGATGGTGGTTTATTATCTGAACCAGTGAGTATGACAAGAGTACTACTTGCTCCAGCAGAAAGAGCTGAAATATTAGTAGATTTAAGTGAATTGGAAGGACAAACATTTGAATTAAAAAGTTTTGGTTCTGAAATTCTTGATTCCTTTTATGGTACTTTAGATTTATCTTCTCCAATGGGAGGACCACCTCCTGGATATGATTCTAATGAATTAAATGGGGCTGATTTTACTTTATTAGAAATTAATGTTGGAATACAGACTAACAATCCTGTATTATCAATTCCTAATATGTTAGTTGATGTAACACCTTTAAATGAAGCTGATGCAACTGTAGCTAGGTCTATAACTATCTCACCAGTTAATTTGCAGACGGGGGCTACAACTGGTCCATATTGGTTTAATAATGAATCATTCAATATGACTGTTATAAATGAAGTGGTTCAATTGGGTGATACTGAAATTTGGTCAATATCAAATCAATCACCAGTATCGCATCCATTCCATATACATGATGTACAATTTTATATTTTAGATAGAAATGGTAATATTCCTCCCGAAAATGAAAGAGGACGAAAAGATGTCGTATTAGTAGGACACCAAGAGACTGTTCGATTCATTGCAAAATTTGAAGACCATGCTGACAATCAAGTACCATATATGTATCATTGCCACATGCTTCAACATGAAGATGAAGGCTTAATGGGGCAATTTATTGTTGAAGGAGAAAATATTATTTATGGTGATGTTAATTTTGATACCACTATAAATATTTTAGATGTTATTTCAACGGTTGGATATATATTAGGCACAAATCCATTTACATCTGAACAGTTAGTCGTAGCTGATTTGGATCAAGATGGTATTGTAAATATTATAGATATAATTCAAATTGTAAATATTATTTTAGATAGCAAAATAGAATTTCTTGAACCAATTGCAAAATTACAACAAAATGAATTATCAGTTAGCGGTTCAGTGGGTGGAATTCAATTTAACGGTGAATTATTATCTTCAATAAATGGAAATGATATTGTACAGTCTGCAAATGGAATTACTCTAATTTATAATATGACTGGTAAATTAGAAACAACAACATTTGAATTATCTGAAAATTCATCTGATTTTGTAATTTCATCATCTATGGGTAATGAAGTAGAATTACAAACAGTAAGTCAATTTGCAATTTTAGATAATTATCCAAATCCATTTAATCCATCGACAACAATTTCTTATCAATTAAATCAAAGTGGAAAAATAAATATTAACATATTTGATTTAAATGGAAAATTAATTGATGAATTAGTAAATGATTTTAAAGAAATGGGAAATTATTCAATAAATTGGAATGGTTCAAATTTAGCAAATGGTGTTTACATTGTTAAATTACAATCAAATGAATTTACTGAAATGAGAAAAATTACTTTATTGAAGTAATTTAATTTACAGAGGAGAAAATTTAGTGGGATAAATTTATTTTATCCCATTGAATTTATTGTGTAATTTTTAGTTATAAATATCATCTTATTATTTAACTGAGTAAATAAAAAAAGAAAGAAGACAACAATGACAAAACAACTAAGTATAGCAATATTATTTTTATGTGCTTTTGCATTTTCGCAAGATGCATATATGAATTTAGCACATTCACCAGGTATAACACCATCATCTACGATAACAGTTATACCTGAACAAGTTATTACATTTGAATATGGTGGAGGTGGAGCACATCCAATGACATCGGATAATAATTCACCAATGTACTTTCCAACGGTTACGGTAACTTCAAGTAACCCAATAGCAACTTTTTCATTAACAGATGTTGGAACTTATACATTCCATTGTGGGACAAACCCAGGTAATTCAAATTTATGGGGTACCATAATTGTTGAAGAAGCAGAGGTTCAAATTCTATACGGAGATGTGAATTTAGATGAAGTCATAAATGTATTAGATATTATTTCAGTTGTAAATCATATTTTAGGAATGAATGCATTGGGAGGAGAAAATTTTGTTCCAGCAGATATGAATACGGATGAATTAATCAATGTACTTGATATTTTACAAATCGTAAATATTATTTTAAATACTAGGAATGAAGATGGTATTGCGTCTGCAAAATTACAACAAAATGAATTATCAGTTAGTGGTTCAGTCGGTGGAATTCAATTTAACGGTGAATTATTATCATCAATAAATGGAAATGATATTGTACAGTCTGCAAATGGAATAACTCTAATTTATAATATGACTGGTAAGTTAGAAACTGAATCATTTGAATTATCTGAAAATTCATCTGACTTAGTAGTTTCATCATCTATGGGTAAAGAAGTAGAATTACAAACAGTAAGTCAATTTGCAATTTTAGATAATTATCCAAATCCATTTAATCCATCAACAACAATTTCATATCAATTAAATCAAAATGGTCAAATAAATATTAATATATTTGATTTAAATGGTAAACTAATTGATGAATTAGTAAATGATTATAAAGAAATGGGAAATTATTCAATAAATTGGAATGCTTCAAATTTAGCAAATGGTGTTTACATTGTTAAATTACAATCAAATAAATTTACTGAAATGAGAAAAATTACTTTATTGAAGTAATTCTATTTTTTAAATATACTTTTTAAATTAAAGGGGAGCTTTTTTAGCTTCCCTTTTTTTTATTTAATAAAAATTTTATAATTTATTTCTGTAATCCAATTTTTTATTCATTGTAATTTTAATAGAGAATAAAATGGGAAATGTATGAGTTATAAAACATGGCGATTAGTCCATAAGTATAGTTTTAGTAATTTGAGATGGGTGGTGGGAATTACAAGTATCGTTTTTTTTCTTATTACACTAACAGGAATTATTTTAATACATGAACATGACACTAATTTTTTCTCTCAAACCCGCGTACCTACTTCCATTTTACCAGATCGATATCAACAAAAATTAGATAATATGAGAAGAGCTCAAGGTGTGACTCAACAATTCTCAAATGACCGTGATTCAGTACCATTATCGTGGGTGATTTATGATATACATTCAGGCGAAATTTTTGGTAAATATGGTTGGGTATATTATGATTTATTATCTGTCGCATTACTCGTGTATTCAGTTACAGGGTTTTATATGTTTTTTTATTTAACAAAGAAAAAGAAAGGAAAGAAATGAAAATTAGATTAATTTCATTTATTATTTTAGTATTTATTGGATGTTCATCTGATGGTGTTAAGGGTGAAAAGTTTGGAGACGAAGTAAATTTTTCTTTAGAAAAAACATCATTATCAAACATATTATCTTCACCTGAAGAAAATAAAGGAAAAGAGTTTTTAATTTCAGGTACATTGACAGATGTCTGTCAAAAAAAGGGTTGTTGGATGACAGTAAAAGATGAATCTGATGAAACAGATATATTTGTACGATTTAAAGATTATGGATTTTTTATGCCTAAAGACGGTCATGGTCGAAAAGTAATTGCTCAAGGAATTTATTCAAATTCAGTAGATGAAGAAACAGAGGAGCTATCACATTTATTTACTGCAAGTGGTGTCGTTTTAGATTGAAAATAAATTGTTGTATATACATATTTAATTAATAATTATTTTTATATAATAAAAATTAATTTTAACAGTTAACTTTTTATAAGTAGTTGTAGTCAATCTGTTTTAAAATTAAATAAGAATACTAGCTAATGAATAAAAATATAATAAAATACTTAATACTATTTTCTCTATTATCTGGACAATGGCAACAATCTACTGGAACTGAGAACTTAGATATGCAGGCAATAATATCACATAATAATTATGATTTTGCTGGTGGAGCTTCAGGTACATACCGATCTACAAATCAATCTGAAACTTATAGCTTCTCAAATTCGGGGAATGATTCTAATGGGCCAACTCGTGCGTTCACATTTGACGATAATTATATTTATACTGGTACAAGCCAAGGTGTATTTAGAAGTGATAATAATGGTGATTCATGGATTTCAAAAAGTAATGGATTAACAAGTCTATTAACTCATGGATTATTAAATATTGATTCGCGATTAATCCATGTAAGTCCATTTGGTGTATCATTATCAAATAATCAAGGTGATAGTTGGGTATCTGCTGGATTAAGTGGATATGATGTTTGATGTGTTACTAATATTGAAGATACACTTTTTGTAGGTACAAATGGTGATGGTTTATTTAAAAGTATTGATTGGGGGAATAGTTGGATTCCAATTAATAATGGAAGTAGTTCATCTAACTTTAGAGCGATTGAAAGTAAAGGAAATATTCTATTTGCTGGTGGACAAAATGGTACTGGAGTATTTAAATCTACTAATTTCGGTGCGAGTTGGGAACTGTTAACAAATGGAATTGCATCCTCCTCTTTTCGGGGGTTTGCAGTTAATGCCTCATTAATAGTCGCGGGATCAACAGGAGCAGGTGTATTTTATTCACTTAATGATGGTGAGAGTTGGGATGCAATTAATGATGGTCTTCCAGATCTTACTATTTTTGATTTGGCAATAAATGAAAATTATCTAATCGTCGCAACACATTCAAATGGGGTTTTTAGATTTGAATTATCTAATATATTAACAATATTGAATGGCGATATAAATGGCGATGACCTTATAAATGTAATAGATGTAATAGCGACTGTCAATTTGGTATTGAACGGCGAATTTAATAGTCTTGCTGATTTGAATAATGATGGTCAAATTAATGTTTTAGATATTTTGTTAATCGTCAATATTATTTTAAATAATTAAGGAGGTGTGATAAATGAAATTTTTGATTAATTCTATTTTTAAAATAAATTATAAGTATATTGTATTTTCTATTTTATTATTAAGTTTGGTAATTGCACAGACTGTAACCAACCCAATTACAGGTAGAGTTTGGATGGATAGAAATTTAGGTGCAAGTCAAGTCGCTAATTCAATTACAGATGCAGATGCATTTGGTGATTTATTTCAATGGGGAAGGTTATCTGATGGACATGAATCTAGAACTTCTTCAACAACGACTATACCATCAACTTCTGATGACCCAGGCCATTCTTTGTTTATACTTGCAGATCCTGATTGGCGTTCTCCTTCAAATGATGATTTATGGCAGGGTGAAAATGGTATCAATAATCCATGTCCTCAAGGATTTAGATTGCCCACCGAATCTGAGTTTGAAGACGAACGATTAAGTTGGATAAGCAATGATGCAGAAGGGGCTTTTAATTCACCTTTGAAATTAACCTTAACAGGTGCAAGAAGTCGTGTGAGTGGGCAAATTGGGAATGTGGGCACCTTTGCTGGGTACCGTACAAGTACATTAAGTGGTGGTTCATCTAGAGTATTGGGAATAAGTTTAACTAATTCATTTATAGGTACTCGAGAACGAGCAGATGGAAATTGCATTAGATGTATAATGGATGATATAACTCAAGGCGATTTAAATGGTGATAACCTTATTAATGTTTTAGATGTTATTGCTACTGTCAATATGGTGTTGAATAATGAATTTAATGCGGTTGCTGATTTGAACAATGATGGTCAAATTAATGTTTTAGATGTTTTATTAATTGTTAATATTATTCTAGATAATTAATTTGAGATTATTAACTCTTTATTAAAGTTCTAAATAAATTTAAAATTAAAGAATCATTTATAGCTTTTATTTGTTTGACTTCATTTTTATAAAGTGAATCATTTTTAAAATGTGAATTTCGTAGGTTTTTTAATTCTAATTTTAAATTATTTTTTAATTGAATATATTTTGGATGCTTTTGAAAGGTTGAATTCAATAAGTTTTTATTTAAAACTCCATTTTTAATTTCCATTCGTTTGTCATTATTTTCAATCTTTTTTTCATCCGTTGCATGGAATAATTGAAAAAATATTAAAATAAATAAAATGTATTTAATTCTCATAACTCTCCTACACATTTAATCAAAAAAAGTTCATTTCTAATTTTACGATGAATTATAATTCAAATTAAATATAATTTTAAAAGAATTTTCTAATATATAGTTTTATGTATGAATAATTTTCATTCCGTAAATTTAAGGCTTATGAAAACACCATTATCATTCAAAGAGATTACTTCAAAAGTAGATTTTGTAAAACTCGAACACGAAATTCTTGACTTTTGGAAAAAAAATAATACATTTCAAAAATGCCGTGATAAAAATAAAGGCGGACCAAAATGGTCATTTATTGATGGTCCTATAACTGCAAATAATCCAATGGGTGTTCATCATGCATGGGGTAGAAGTTTAAAAGATTTATTCCAACGCTATCATGCAATGAATGGATATGAGTTACGCTATCAAAATGGATTTGATTGCCAAGGACTATGGGTTGAAGTTGAGGTAGAAAAAGAATTAGGCTTTAAAACAAAGCGCGAAGTTGAAGAATATGGAATTGAAAAATTCGTTCAAATGTGTAAAGATCGCGTAATTAAATATTCTGGAATTCAAACAGAACAGTCTAAACGCTTAGGATATTGGATGGATTGGGAAAATTCATATTTTACAATGTCTGAAGAGAATAATTATACAATTTGGTCTTTCCTCAAAAAATTATATGATGAAGGTAAAATTTATAAAGGCGCAGATGTTGTGCCTTGGTCTGGACGATCTGGAACTTCATATTCTCAAATGGAAATTATTGAAGGGCGAAAGCTAGTTTCACATAGAGCTATTTTTGTCAAATTCCCTTTAAAAAATAAAGAAAATGAAAATTTATTAGTCTGGACAACAACACCTTGGACTTTGACAGCAAATACAATGGCTGCCATAAATGTTGATTTAGATTATTTGAAACTAAAAGCAAATGATGGTTCTATTTATTATTTTGCAAAAGATAATTTAAAATATCAACGATTAGATAAACAGTTTAAGGAAAAGAAAAACTGGATAAAAGGTGTTCCTAAATTAAAAACACTTGAGCAAATATTTAAAGAACGCGGAGGTTATGAAAATTTAGGGACAGTAAAAGGTTCTGAAATGGTGGGTTGGGAATATGAAGGACCTTATGATCACTTAGAAGCACAACAGATGTATGGTGGCTATCCATTTGCAAATTCCGAATTAGAAAAAGCAGGAATAAATTCAATTAAATGTCATAAAGTAGTTAACCCTGGAAAAGATAATATTGGAAATGATATTGTTGTTTCTGGAGAAGGAACAGGAATTGTTCATATGGCACCAGGTTGTGGTGATATTGATCATAAAGTTGGTAAAAAACTAAATATGGTAAATATTGCTCCACTTAATGATGAATCCTGTTTTTCAGAAAAATTTGGATGGTTGAATGGTAAATCAGCAACTAATCATGAAACAATTGATGAAATAATTGCAGACTTAAAGGCTCGTGAACTTTTATTTTATGTTGAAGAATATCCACATGTATATCCTCATTGTTGGAGGTCAGGCGATGAACTTGTTTTTCGAATGGTCGATGAATGGTATATTAATATGGATTGGCGAAAGAAAATTGTTGATACGGTAGATAATATTCAATGGATTCCTGAATGGGGTAGAGAACGCGAACATGAATGGCTAAATAATATGGGTGATTGGATGATTTCCAAAAAAAGATTCTGGGGATTAGCATTGCCAATTTGGGAATTTGAAGATGGTTCTTTTTTTGTAGTAGGTTCTAAGGAAGAGCTTCAAGAATTAGCTGTTGAAGGTTGGGATGAGTTTTCTGGAAATACACCTCATAGACCTTGGATAGATAAAGTGAAAATTAAACATCCCAAAACGGGTCTAATAGGTACTCGAGTAAAAGATGTTGGGAATCCATGGTTAGATGCAGGAATTGTACCCTATTCAACTTTAAAGTATAATACGGATAAAGAATATTGGAATGATTGGTTTCCTGCTGATTTTATCGTTGAATGTTTTCCCGGACAATTTAGAAATTGGTTTTATTCGTTGCTTTCCATGTCAGCAATGATGGAGGGGAAAGCCCCATTTAAAACAATTTTAGGCCATGCATTAGTTAGAGATGAAACAGGCCGAGAGATGCATAAATCTTGGGGGAATGCGATATGGTTTGAAGATGCCGCGGAAAAAATGGGTGCAGATGTAATGCGTTGGATCTACGCATCCCAAAAGACCGAACATAATTTAAATTTTGGCTATTCAGTTGCCGATGAAGAAAGAAAACATTTAATTACACTTTGGAATACTTATTCATTTTTTATCACTTATGCTCGATTAGATGGATTTATTCCAAATGAAATTGAAGTGTCAATGGAACAACGGTCAAAATTGGATCGATGGATTTTAGCCAAAGTGAATATACTTGCAAAGTCTGGAAAAGATTGTATTGAATCCTTTGAGATTTTCAAATTAATGAAAGATGTTCGGATTTTTATTGATGATTTATCAAATTGGTATGTAAGACGGAATCGTCGTCGATTTTGGAAAAGTGAAAATGATGTAAATAAAATTGCTGCATATGACACGCTCTATAAAGTATTAGAAAAAACAATTAGAATTTTAGCACCAATTATACCATTTACCACAGAAGCAATATATAAAAATTTAGTTTTAAATGTTAATTCAAATGCACCTGAAAGTATTCATTTAACTGAATACCCTCAATTTGAAGAAGATCTACATGATGAAGATTTATTGATTGAAATGAATACATTATTACAAGTAGTTAGTTTAGGCCGGTCAGCGCGAAATAGAGCAAATATAAAAAATAGGCAACCACTTGCTGATATTAGTTTATTTTGCGATAATAAAGTTCAATCTTTATTAAAAAGAAATGAAGACCAAATTTTAGAAGAATTAAATTTAAAATCAGTTAACTTTGTTAAAGAGGAAGATGAATTAATAAAATATGATTTAAAACCTAATTTTAAAAATATAGGTCAAAAATATGGTGATAAAGTTGGGCGTATTGTTAGTGAAATAAATAAGAATAAAAACGAGTTTTTATCTATGGTAATTTCACGAAAGACAATAAAAATAATTTTTGGGGATGATGAAATTAATTTGGAGTCCAATGATTTTATTTTAGATGAACAAGGCGTTGGGGATTATGCTGTTTCTACAGGAAATAATTTTGTAGTTGGAATAAATACAGCAATTACAGATGCCTTGAAAAAAGAAGGTATTGTAAGAGATTTAGTAAGGTATGTCCAGAACCTTAGAAAAGATTCGGGCTTAAATGTTGAAGATCGAATAGAATTTAGTATTGAATCTGATATAAATATTTTAAATGCATTGTCAGATAATAGTGAGTATTTTTTAAATGAGGTTCTTGGTACAGAAATTAATTTAAGCTCAATTGAACAATTGGATTATAAATCCAAAATAAATGTAAATGGGAAATCTGCTACAATTGCAATTTCTCAATATAAAGGAAAATAAAAATGGCTGATAAATGGTCAGAAAAAGAATTACATAAATTTAGAACAATGATTGATGGTAAAAGAGTAAAAGTTACTGAAGAGCTCAAAGATGTGCGAGAGCGAGCTGAAGGGTTCACTACGGGTGATTCTGTTAATGCAATTTATTCATCTCATATGGCTGATGCAGGATCAGACCAACAAGAGAGAGAAAAATTATTTTATTTTTTAAAAAGAGAGACTGAATATTTACAATATTTAGAAAGGGCTATTGAAATGCTTGATGATGGTACTTTTGGTATTTGTAAAACATGTGATGAGAAAATTGCTGAAGAACGACTAAATGAGGTTCCGCACACAAGTCAATGTTTCAATTGTAAAACTGCAGGGAAGTAAATTGCTTATTTTTTTTGTTCCAATATTGGTCTTTACTGCAGATCAATTATCTAAATATTGGGTGAAATCAAATTTAGATCAATATATACCCGTGAATATAATAGGTCATTATTTGCGATTTACATATTGCGAAAATCCTGGTATGGCTTTTGGAATTAAATTGGGTGGATATGTTCATATATTAACTATTTTATCTATCTTTTTTACAATATATATTATTTATTATTTATATCAATTAATACATGAACATTTGTTATTGCAATTTTCAATGGCATTAATTTTAGGTGGTGCTTTAGGGAATATTTATGATCGAATTATGATGTTTTTAAATCCTGAACAAGTAACTGGAGTGATTGACTTTATTGATGTTGGTTTAAATCCAACAATGCGTTGGTATATTTTTAATATTGCTGATTCTGCAATTACAATAGGAATTATTTTATATCTCATCCATTCATTTATTATAGAAAAAGAAATTTCAAAATAAAAAAATAATATGGAAAAGTTCTTAATTAACCTTCAAGCCAAAACCTCAGGTGAGCGAATTGATGTATTTTTAAGCCACCACTACCCTGAATTATCTCGTTCTAAAATTCAAAAATATATAAAAAACGGTTTTATTAGGATAGAGGGTGAAAAGGTTAAACCTAGTTGGATTATTTCCGAAGGTGAACATCTAAAAGGAGAAATTAAAAATGAAGTTGAAACTAGAAATGAACCTGAAGATATTCCCTTGGATATTTTATTTGAAGATGAACATTATATTGTAATTAATAAAAAAGCAGGTATAATTATTCATCCTGGAAATGGAGTAAAAAGCGGAACTTTAGTAAATGCATTATTATTTCACTTTAATCAATTATCTGCAATAAATTCTATGAGACCTGGAATTATTCATCGCTTAGATAAGGATACCACAGGAGTAATTATTGTTGCAAAAACGGATAATGCACATACTAAAATGGCAAAATTATTTGAATCCCGAGAAATTAAAAAAATATATAAAGCAATTACATGGGGGAAAGTATTCGAAAGAGGAACAATTGATTCAAATATTTGTCGAAACCCTGCTGATAGAACCTTATTTACTACGAGTCTGACAAAAGGCCGTAGCGCATTGACAATTTATAAATTAAATGAATTTTATCCTCCATTAAGTTATATTAGTGTCGGTTTAAAAACGGGTAGAACGCATCAAATTCGTGTACACATGAAATCGATTGGTCATTCCATTATTTGCGATAGTGATTATTCAGGTGGTAAAAAACGAATTAAGTCTTTTCATTCAAAATATAATCAGTTATTAACACGCATATTTAATAAAATTAATCGTGTTGCTTTACATGCTGAATTGTTAGAATTTATACATCCTGTAACTGGGCAAAATATGAAGATTGTTGCTCCAATTCCAGATGATATGAAAAGCGTTTTATCAATATTAAAAGAATATGGTGAAGCATAGAAATTATATTAAAGAATTTTTAGATTATCTTAAAATTGAAAGAAATTTTTCAGATAATACAATTCGTGCATATAAATATGATTTAAATAATTTCTCAATTTTTTTAAAATCTTATGATGACGAACTTTCAGTTCATTTAATAGATAAATCTGCTATACAATTTTATTTAAGTAAAATTTCAAAATCAAATATTTCATCTATAACATTATCACGAAAATTAGCTTCTATTAAATCGCTATATCGTTATTTAGTTGAGCAAGAAATTATTGAAAATAATATAACAAAGGGTATCGGTTTTCCAAAAATACCAAAAAAAATACCTGCATATTTAACTGAGAAAGAAATGGGTAAATTAATGGAAATGCCTGATATCCATAGTAAAAATCCTGTAAAAGATATACTAATTTTAGAATTATTATATTCCACAGGTATGCGGATTTCAGAATTAGTGTCGATTGAAAAAAATAGAATACGCCTTGAAGAAGGTCTTATTTCTATTATGGGAAAAGGTCGTATTGAAAGAATGGTGATTTTAGGGTCTCCTGCAAAAATTGCATTAAAAAAATATATGGAAGTATATATAAATAATTCTAAGTTTCTATTTCCGAATGAGAGAAAAACATCACAAACGGGGCATATATGTGTTCGTAAAACATTTAATGATATAAAAAAAATGTTAATATTGGCAACAAACAATGATGGGTTAAGTCCTCATTCGATAAGGCATTCTACAGCAACACATTTATTAGAAAATGGAACTGATTTATTATCAGTAAAAGAAATAATGGGACATGCGAGTTTAAAATCAACTCAAATTTATACACATGTTCAAAAAGATTATATGAGAAAAGTTTATAATTTAGCACATCCAGAAGGAAATTAATTTAATTTGAGTAATAAAATTAAAAATCAATTAAATAATTTAGGGCTTGAAATTCCAGGGAAATTACATCGGAACCTACCTGTTCAAAAATTAATGGAAGCATCTATTTTGAAAGGTGAGGGCAAAATCGGCCATAACGGTGCATTAATGGTTGATACTGGCCAATATACAGGAAGATCACCTAAAGATAAATATTTTGTTGTTGAACCATCATCAAAAGATAATTTGTGGTGGGGAGAAGTAAATCAAAAAATTTCGGAAGAAGTTTTTGATGAATTATATGATAAAGTAATTCAATACTATAATTCTAAATTGAATAATGAGAATTCATATATTTTTGATGGATTTGGGGGTGACCATCCTAACTATACATTACCATTGAGAGTTATAGCATCATGTCCTTGGCAAGCATTTTTCTGTCACAATATGTTTATCAGACCTACAACTGAACAATTAAAAGAATTTGAACCAGAATTTACAATAATAAATGCGTCGGAAGTAAAAAATGTTGATTTTGAAAAACATGGATTGAATTCAGAGACATTTATAATTTTTCATTTAGGGAAAAAAATTGCAATAATTGGTGGAACAGAATATGGTGGTGAAATGAAAAAAGGGATTTTTTCAGTTTTACATTATTATTTACCGCTAAAAGGTGTTTTATCTATGCATTGTTCTGCAAATGTAGATAAAAATGATGAAAATACAGCTTTGTTTTTTGGATTAAGTGGAACAGGGAAAACGACTCTTTCAACTGATTCTGAGCGGCCATTAATTGGTGATGATGAACATGGATGGGCAGATGATGGTATTTTTAATTTTGAAGGTGGTTGCTATGCAAAAACAATTAAATTAGATCCAAAGTTTGAACCTGATATATATAATGCAATTCGCCATGGAGCATTATTAGAAAATGTTGTATATGATGAAAATACTCGAATTGTTGATTTTGATGATGGCTCCAAAACAGAAAATACGAGAGTATCATATCCATTAGATTATATTGAAAATTCATTGTTTGCTTCAGGGAAACCCAGTAGGGCAGGTCATCCTCAAAAAGTGATTTTTTTAACATGTGATGCGTATGGTATTTTGCCTCCAGTATCCAAGTTAACTCCTAGTCAGGCAATGTATCACTTTATAAGTGGATATACTGCAAAAATAGCAGGTACTGAAAGAGGAATTACCGATCCTGTTGCTACATTTTCTCCATGTTTTGGAGGACCATTTCTAACTTTACATCCGCTTAAATATGCACAATTATTAGAAGAGAAAATTGAAAAATTTGGTTCTAATGTTTATTTAGTAAATACTGGATGGATTGGTGGGTCTGCATCGAGTGGTGCAAAAAGAGTAAGTATTAAAAATACTCGGGCGATGATTACATCTATTTTAAATGGTTCAATTGAAAATTCTAATTTTACGATTGACCCTGTTTTTGGTTTAAATGTTCCAATAGAATTAAATGGAGTCGAAAGCTCAATATTATCACCTCGAGAAGCATGGGTAGATAAAGATAAATATGATGTTGAAGCAATAAAACTAGCAGAATTATTTATAAACAATTTTAAAATTTATATTACAGATCAACCTGAATTAATAAATTCAGGTCCAATTAATAAATTATCAATAAAGGAGGTGTAAAATGGAATTAATTATAACTGCAAGGCATTTCAAACCATCATCACAATTAAGAGAATTAATATCCGATAAAGTTTCTAAGGTATCAAAATTTTCATATAATATTTCTAGATGTGAAGTTGTTTTAACAAAAGAAAATTCACATGAAAATGTAGAAATAATTGCTCATGTAAAAGGGCAAGATTTAGTTGTAAATGATAGTTCTGATAAATTTGAAAAATCATTAATGTCTGCTGTTGACAAAATAATATCACAGGCAAAAAAACATCATGATAAAATGATGGGAAAAGTAAAAAACCATAATCAAGATTATGACGAAAATGAATAATTTAATATTTAAAACGGAGATTTAAATAATATAATGTCAAAAAAATATTTATTTACATCTGAATCTGTAACTGAAGGACATCCTGATAAAGTTTGTGACCAAATTTCAGATGCAATATTAGATGAAATATTATCAAAAAACCCTGAAGGTAGAGTAGCGTGTGAAACATTAACAACTACAGATTTGATTGTAATCTCAGGTGAAATTACAACGGAAGTCGGAATGCACCCTGACTATAAACAAATTGCTATCGATACAATTAAATCTATTGGCTATAATGATAATATAGATGGATTCTCTGCAAAAACAGTTAAAGTTCAATTACATATTGATAAACAGAGTGAACATATTTCTCAAGGTGTTAATTCGGATGAAAATAAAGAACAGGGTGCAGGTGATCAAGGATTAATGTTTGGATTTGCGTGTAATGAAACACCTGAATTAATGCCTTTTCCCATTCAATTATCTCACCGAATTGCTGAAAGACTAGCATTTGTTCGGAAAAATGGATTTGATTGGTTAAAGCCAGATGGTAAAACACAAGTAACTGTAGAATATAATGGTAATATTCCAATTAAAGTTGTTAAAGTTGTTCTTGCTACACAACATGAAGATATGCTTGTTAAATTTGAAAATTCAGAACAAAAAGAATTAGCATTTATTTCTGATGAAATGATTAATAATGTGATACTTCCTGTTTTAAATGAATATGATATTCCTTATGATAATAATTTTATTGTAAATGGTACTGGGCGGTTTGTTGAAGGTGGACCAAAAGCTGATACTGGATTAACAGGACGAAAAATTATTGTTGATACTTATGGCGGTTATGCCCGCCATGGAGGAGGAGCTTTTTCGGGGAAAGATCCATCAAAAGTTGACCGTTCCGCTGCATATATGACTCGATATGTAGCAAAAAATGTTGTCGCCTCAGGGTTAGCAGATCGTTGTGAAATTCAAGTTGCTTATTCAATTGGAGTTGCGGAGCCTGTTTCAGTTTCATTAGATTCTTTTGGAACAGGTGTGATTTCAGATGCAGAATTAACTGAAATAATAAAAAGTGTATTTAATTTTAAACCAGCATCTATAATTGAAGAATTAAATCTTAAATCTCCAATATATAGTAAACTTGCTGCTTATGGACATTTTGGAAGAAATGGATATCCATGGGAAGAACTAAATAAAGTTGAAGAATTAAAATCAAAATTAGAAAGTGTTTATGCAGGATAATAATATAATAGAAAAAGAAGAATTAACATTTATGGATTATAAAGTTGCAGATATAAATTTAGCAAATTATGGTAGAAAAGAAATAGCAATTGCGGAAGCTGAAATGCCCGGGTTAATGTCAATAAGAAATCAATATAAAGAAAAAAAACCATTAAAAGGAGCTCGGATTGCGGGGTGTATCCACATGACAATCCAAACTGCTGTATTAATTGAAACACTGGTTGACTTAGGTGCAGATGTAAGATGGTCATCCTGTAATATTTATTCTACACAAGATCATGCTGCTTCTGCAATTGCAAAAGAAGGCTATCCTGTTTTTGCATGGAAGGGTGAAACAGAGGAAGAATATGTGTGGTGTATTGAACAGACATTAGATTTTGGTAATGGATTAGGCCCTAATATATTATTAGATGATGGTGGAGATTTAACCCAAATTATTTTAGATAAATATCCGCAATATATAAAAGATATTAAAGGTGTATCTGAAGAAACAACTACAGGAGTTCATCGTCTTTATCAATTGATGGAAAGCGGAGGTTTACCATTTCCTGCAATAAATGTAAATGATTCAGTTACTAAATCAAAATTTGATAATAAATATGGTTGTCGAGAATCATTAGCGGATGGAATAAAAAGAGGTACAGATGTAATGATTGCAGGAAAAACAGTTGTTGTCTGTGGTTATGGTGATGTTGGGAAAGGCTGTGCTCAATCGATGAGTGGATATGGAGCAAAAGTAGTGGTTACAGAAATTGATCCAATTATTGCACTTCAAGCTGCAATGGAAGGGTTTCAAGTTTCAACAATGGATGAGTTCTCAGAAATTGGAGATATATTTGTTACAACTACGGGGTGTAAAGATGTAATTACAGGTGATCACATGGAAAAAATGAAGAATAATGCTATTCTTTGTAATATAGGGCATTTTGATCATGAAATTGATGTAGCCTATTTAGAAAATTCATCCAATATAAAAGAATTTAATATAAAACCACAAGTTGATAGATTTGAATTTACCGATGGCCATTCAATAATTTTATTATCAAGAGGTAGGTTAGTTAATCTTGGAAATGCGACAGGTCACCCCTCTTTTGTAATGAGTACTTCATTCACAAACCAGGTGTTGGCTCAAATAAAATTATTTACTGAGGATGTTTCTCCTGGTGTACATGTTCTTCCCAAGGAACTTGATGAAGAAGTTGCAAGGTTGCATTTAGCACATCTTGGAGTTAAACTAACAAAATTAACTGCTGACCAATCAAGTTATCTTGGAATTCCTCAAAATGGACCATACAAACCTGAGCATTACCGTTATTAATTAAAATGAAATTCAATAAACCATTTGGGCTATTAATAATAGCAATATTATTTTTTTCATGCGAGATGAAATTTCCAGAAAAATGGGATACACCAAGTTGGCATTTACCAATTAATTTTCCTCTCCAAGATGAAACTTATTTTTTTAATGGAATGGTTGATTCTAATACAATTTTTTTAAGTGAAGATTCTACTTTAATTGTATTATTTGAAGATTCATTAAGTGCTCCAAACGGAGGTAGAGTTGGTATCGATTCTACCTTTAATTCATATTTTCGTATAGATGGTTTGGAAACTCCTGAGGTAGATGGAATAATTATTGAACCTATAAATATTTCAGTGTTTGACACTTCATTATATTCAGCTACTCATCTATCTGATTTATCTACACCTGAAATTGATTTAGCATTAATTGATTGTTTCCCAAATATTTTATTAGAAAATGGTATGTATGAAACTGAAAGCTTTTCTGAAACCATTTATAATGAAGATGAAATCGAAGTTTTTAATTCAATAGATTCTGTTTCAGTGACTGATGGATTATTATCTGTTTTTGTCTTTAATGAATTTCCTTTTAATATTACTTCAATTAAAATTGATATGTTTACAGCTGGGGAATCTATTTGGCAAGTAGAAATAAACAATGTCGGAGAAAATGAAAGTGAAAATAGAACGCGAATAATTACAGATATAAATCCACTCATATTAAAAGAATCAATTTTATTTCAATACGAATTAACCGTTGAACCCCAAGATGGAAGTGATGTTTGCATTACAGAATTTGGATGGGCATTAAATGGAAACCATGATCGTTCTATTGTACTTAATATTGATTTAAACTTTTCAGAGATTGGTCAAATTGCTGGAAATTTAAAAGAGTTTGTTTATGAACAAGAATTTCAAATGGAAATTCCAAACCCTGAAAATATTTGGCTAAGTGGTGGATATTTATCTTCTGGTGATACCATAAATCATATTGGATTAGGGTTTACAAATAATTTATTTACAGATATGAATATTGGATTTGGAATATCAGAATTATTTAATGAATATGGTGAAAATTTCCAATGGAATCAAAATTTAAATACAGAGACTTCAGTTGATTATAATTTAAGTATTGAAGAATTATTGCTTCGCCCAAATGATGCTCAAAGCGATACACTTAAACAATTGAATTTATTATTTTCAGGGGTTATTGAATCTCAGGATATAGTTTTAGATCCAAATATTGAGTATTCTTTTTCAATTGATACTATAGTTGTTGAACCTATTCAACTTGATTACATAAATGCAATTTTGCATGAAATGGATTTCTCATCACCATCGATTCAAATTGATGATGTTCCTGAAGGATTTAGTGGATTTACATTTGCAGATGTTACATTAGAAATGAATATTTATAATCAAATTGGAATTCCTGTTACTCTAGATATGTTTCTTGCTGGAGTAAGAGGTAATGATACTACAAAGGTTCCATTAAAAGATTCATTGTACACTCCTAAAATAAATGATGGGTTTATTATTGGCGATATTGTGAAATCTAATATAATAATGACGGGTACACATCAAATTTCAACATGGTATAATGAGGAAGAAATTGTTAAGCAAGATACAGTTTTATTAGAATCCTCATTTTTAGATATTATGAATTTCGCCCCAGATGAAATAATTATTGGAGGTGAATCAATTTTGGATGGTTCTGGAACGCTTGCACCTGAAACTTATGTTTGGGGTGATTTTAAATTAAATTTACCATTATCATTTATTTTTGAACCCGATATGAATATTGTTCCAGCAGTTACAACTGAAATGAGTTCAATGAATGAGGAATCAAAAAATCAAATAAATAATGGATTAGTGAGTGCAAATTTAAATGTGAACATAGAAAACCATACACCTTTAGCAATGACATTATCTTTATTGATTTCCACTAGAGAAGATTTTTTTCCGCATTATTTGGATGATTTTATTTCAGGTAGCTTAATTACAAATCAATCTTATATTTCTACAGAAGCATTTGATTATTTAAATTCATTAAATGTAAGCCGTATTGAAGTTGAATCTCTATCTAATGATGAAGGAAGAGCATTAAGAGTAATTTTTAGAAATGAAAATTTAATTGAATTATTTTGGGTTGGTAGAATTGCAGATATTACTATTCCTGAAGCTGAAGGAATTAACTCAAATACTGGGCATGTGATTAAATCAGGATTTGGAAATGATATTATTGAATTATCAGTAGATAAAATGGAATGGCTCACTTCAAATAACAAAAGGTATAGTCGACCAATGTTAGAATTTGTAGGTTCAAATGGAGAGCCTCGAACACTTCGTAGTACCGATTATTTGAAAGTTTCATCTTATATTTCTGTAATTTTAGATACAGGTGCATTTTGATGAATAGGTTAATTTTAATAATTAAAATTATTATATTAAGCTCAAGTATTATGGTTTGTCAAGAATCCCCTAGAGATATTGGTTTAGGTGGGTCTATGATAACCTTATCTCGTGGTATTTCTTCTATTGGGATAAACCCTGCTAGTTTAGCATATTCAACTCCAGAGATTAATATTATAAACTTTAATTCGTATATAAATAATAATTTAATAAATATAGATATTTATAATAAGTTAAATGGTGCAAACTTAGAAAGTAATAATTCATCATTATCTAAATTAGAGTTTTTAGATTTACTAGGAGATAAAAGCGTTAATATAAATTTTAGTATTAATACTCAATTACCAGCAATTAATTATTTAACAAATAATTATGCATTTACAACGAGATTGCGTCAATTTGTTGAAATAAATACTGGTAATGGATTTATTAAAATGCTTTTTTTAGGAAATGAGTGGGAAACAGAGATTCCTATAGAAGTTAAAATAATGTCACAGACTATCATGGAATATGGTTATTCCTCATGGAAAGAATTGAGTGGGTTTTCTATTGGTTATACGATTAAATACTTACAGGGAATTAATTTAATTAAATTATATACGAGTCAAGATAGTGAACCACTTTATACGGATTCAACAGGTATTAATTTAGAATTTGATTTAAGACGGGAATTATATCCTGGTGGAAGTGGATATGGAATTGATTTTGGAATATTAACAAAAGAATCTAAATCAGGGTGGTCATTTGGATTTTCAGTAATTAATATGTTTGGTTATATAAATTGGGATAAACATAATTTAAACTATAAATTAATTGGGAAACCAATTATAAACTCAATGGGGTTAAATGCTTATTCTACTGAAGTATTTAAATATAAAATTGAAAATTTGAATGCGTCCGACTTAATGTCTGGCTCAATTGAATTTCCAGATACTGTTGTATCTGATACGAGTTATACAGCTCCACTTGATTATCCTGTGTTAAAAATGGATTATCCTACATTTTTAAGGATAGGGGTTTCTAAAAATATTGATAATAATATTTTCCTTGCTTATGAAAGCAGAACTGGATTTCATCAAGAAAGTATTTCTTTAGAAAAATGGATTCACTCTATTGGGATAGAGATAGTGAAATGGCATCATTTTCCAATACGATTTGGAATTACAACTGGAGATGATAATAATCATAAATTTGGATTAGGGACTGGTATTCATTTTTTACCCCTAAATATTGATATTGGTTTTTCTTGGACAGGTAGTAGAAAATTATATACTGCCACAGGATTTGAATTTGGGTTTTCAGTAACTTTCATTCGTTAAGTTTTAGTTCTATAAAGCATAAACAATCCGATAGCAAGAAATATACAGTTAACAATCCATACAGACCAAAATGGAGTAAGTTGCCCCGCAATTCCTAACGACTGCCCAAATTTTAGTGAAGCATAGTATAAGAAAATAAAAAATATACTAATTCCAATTCCGATTGCTAAATTAGATCGCTGTCTTCTGATCGACAGTGGAATTCCAATTAAAATCATTAAAAAACTTGTACTTGCAAACGCCGTTTTAAAATGTAAATTCACTTCCCATCTAGGTTCTTTTATACCATTTATTTTTAGTTTATTTACAAATTTAGATAGATTTTGATAATCCATTTCTTCAGGTTTCATTAATTCACGAGTAAGATCTATAGGTGAAAAATTAAATGGAATTATTGTATCTTTTGAAACTATCTCAGTTATTATTTCATTACTATCCCATGTTCGAACGGTATAGAGGGGAATATTCCATGAGTTTAAAGAATCGTTCCAATTCATGACAGGTGCATCTAATCTATTAATTAATTTATTACCATTTTTTAATTGTAATGAAATTTGAGTTGCTTCGTTTTTCTTTTGGGAAAACCGATGAATAGTTAAAAATTTATTGTTTGAAATTTGTCTATAAATATTTTTAGTTGATTTTAAATATTTTGATTTATTTTTTAAGAAATATTTTTTTTCAATATCATTTCTAGTATTTAAAGCATTTGTTACTAAATAATTATCAAAATAAAATGAACCAACTGAGATGAAAAACCCGAGAGCAAGTAAACTTAATGAAATTCTAAATATACTTAATCCCGAAGATTTTAAAGCGGTAATTTCATTTTGTTTATGAAGAATACCTAAACTGAATATCGTTGCAATTAAACACGAAATGGGAATTCCAATGCTTATAAACCATGGGAGGCTATAAAAATAATAATTAATAATTTCTGATTGTGGAATATTAGCGTCAATAAATTTATTTAAATGGTCAATTACATCAATAAGAATAGTAATTACAAGAAGCCCAGCCATTGTAATTAAAAACTTAATTAAAAAATTACTAATAATATATTTATCTATCTGTTTCATTTATCTACTTAAAAAATTAGTATTATAATTTCGGATTAAAACTTGACTTAATGAAAGATAAACCTGTAATTTTACAGGCTCTGAATGTATCCAATTATTAGTAATTTAGGACAGTATGAAAACAACATCAATTAAAATATCGGAAGTGCAAAAAGACTGGTTCATCGTAGATGCCTCAGGTAAGCGACTTGGGCGTCTTGCGAGTACAGTTGCACAAATTATAAAAGGCAAAAACAAACCCTACTATACTCCACATATGGATATGGGGGATTGTGTCGTAGTGATAAATGCTGAAAAGGTTGAAGCTACGGGAAAAAAAGAAAAAGATAAGGAATATTGGCATCACACCGGTTTCCCAGGTGGGCAAAAAAGTCGCTCACTTGCTAATATGAGAGAAAACTACCCTGAACGAATTATTGAAAATGCCGTTAAGGGAATGTTGCCTCATAATAGCCTTGGAAGAAAGATGCTTCAACATTTAAAAGTTTATTCAGGTGAAAATCATCCTCATACAGGACAGTCACCTACTAAAATTGAATTATAAAGAAACAATAAATGGCAAAAAAACACTTAGCATTTACAATAGGTAGAAGAAAAAGATCTGTTGCAAGAGTCCGTTTTCTGAAAGGAAAAGGAAATGTTGTAATAAATGGAAGAGATTTTGAAGAGTATTTTGGTCGTAGCACTACTAAGATGGTTATGAAACAACCATTATATTTAACAGAAACTCATGATAAATATGATATTTTTGTTAATGTAGTTGGTGGTGGTCTTAGTGGACAGGCTGAAGCTATTCGAATGGGTATTTCTCGTGCTCTTCAAGAAATAGACCCTAATTTAAGGCCAGCTCTTAAAAAAGCAGGATTTTTAACTCGTGATTCAAGAGAGGTTGAAAGAAAAAAATATGGTCAACCTGGTGCTCGTAAGAAATTTCAATTTTCAAAACGCTAAACAAGGATATTATATACTTATATGTATCAAATTAATGTAGATAATTTATTAAAGTCTGGAGCTCATTTTGGACATCCAACAAGTAAATGGAATCCAAGCTTTAAAAAATATATAGTTGCCAAGAAGAATGGTATTCATATTATTGATCTTCAAGAAACACATAGAGCATTAGAGAAATCATGCCGAGAAATCGTTAAGATTGTAAAGTCTGGTGGTAATGTGTTGTTTGTTGGAACAAAAAAACAGGCTCAGATTGCAGTTCAAGAATCAGCTGATAAATGTGGGATGTACTATGTTGTTGAGCGATGGCTAGGGGGTACGCTAACAAATTTCTCCACGATTAAAAAAAGTATTAGAAGATTAATTACTTTGGAAAAAGAATCGGGTGAACTTTATGCAAGCTTAACTAAAAAAGAAATAAATATGATGGAGAGAGAGCGAATTAAACTAGCAGATCTTCATCGTGGTATTAAGGATATGAAGCATTTGCCTTCTGCATTATTTATTATTGATGGAAATCATGAACATACTGCTATTAGAGA
This sequence comes from uncultured bacterium, assembly GCA_964529325.1. GTDB lineage: Bacteria > Fidelibacterota > Marinisomatia > SCGC-AAA003-L08. The sequence continues at coordinate 40,311 of CAZGWH010000002.1, forward strand.
GGCTAAACGGCTTGGAATTCCAACTTTTGGAATTATTGATAGTAATACAAATCCTAATGTTGTTGATTTTGCTATTCCTGCTAATGATGACTCAATTAGAACAATTCGATTAATAACTGAAACAATTTCAAATGTAATCATTGAGGCTCGTGGCGGAACTATTGATGATATGAAAGGTGAAGATGTAGTTAATGTTGAGTTAGAATCATCTGTAGATAGTGAAGAAATTGTTGTTGAAGAAATAAACGAAGATGTTGTTTCTGAAATAGTTGAAGAATCTTTAGAAGAAACAAAGGAATAAATAATTATATGATAGCTGCAACAACAGTTAAAGAATTAAGAGAACGATCTGGTGCTGGATTTATGGATTGTAAAAGAGCTCTTCAAGAGGTTGATGGTGATATTGAAAAAGCGATAGAACATTTAAGAAAATCTGGTGCTGCAAAAGCTCAGAAAAAAGCGGGTAGATCAACAAAAGAAGGTGCAATTGTACAATATATTCACCCTGGTGGTAAGTTGGGTGTCATTGTGGAAATTAATTGTGAAACAGATTTTGTGGCTCGAACAGATGGATTTGAACAATTTACAAAAGATGTTGCAATGCATATTGCTGCGAGTGGACCATTAGTTGTAAAGCGTGAAGATATGGATAGTACAATTGTTGAAAAAGAAAGAGCATTTTTAATTGATCAGGCAAGACAGTCTGGTAAACCAGAAAATATTATTGATAAAATGATTGTAGGTAGATTAGAGAAGTTTTATGCTGAAAGTGTTTTATTAGAGCAGCCATTTGTAAAAGATCCAGATAAAACCGTTAAAGATTTATTGACAGAAGTTATTGCTACAATTGGAGAAAATATATCTATTTCAAGATTTTCTCGATTTCAACTTGGAGAAATGAGTTCTAATGGTGAATCTACAGTAGAATAATTGTATATTATTTTATAAAACCCTGCCAATTGGTAAATCAATATATTTGATTTTATCATGAGCAGGGTTTTTTTTATTTATTTAACAATTTATGGTTTAGTAAAAATAATATTAAATTTAATGTATTACATAGTGATAAAATTAATTTAATTCATAATCAAAAGGAATAAAAATTGGTTAACGAAATTTTTAAAGATACACAAGTTAAGATGGCTAAAGTTGTGGACCATTACCGAAATGAGGTTGCTACAATAAGAACAGGTAGAGCAAATACGGGGTTAGTTGAACCTGTTAGAGTTGATTATTATGGTAGCATGACTCCTTTAAAAAATATTGCTCAAATAAGTACACCTGAACCACAGGTAATTGTAATTCAGCCATTTGATCCAACAAGTTTAGGGTTAATTGAAAAAGCAATAACAAGTACAGATTTAGGATTAACACCTAATAATGATGGACAAATTATTAGGATTAATATCCCACCATTAACTGAAGATCGTAGAAAAGAATATGTGAAGTTAGCTCATAATATGATTGAAGCTGGTAGAGTTGCGATTCGTAATACTCGTAGAGAGTCAAATGATAGTTTGAAAAAAATAAATAAAGAACATGAACTTTCTGATGATAATTTAAAACGAGCTTTAGATGATATTCAAGAAATGACAGATAAAAGTATTAAAGAATTGAATGGAATTCTTGAAAATAAAGAGAAAGAAATATTAAATTAATATTTAATTCATTTTTTAATTAATCCGATAAATATTATTTATCGGATTTTTTTTTATACAAAATAATGCAAATTATAAAAGTAAATACAAATAGTTTAGGAATTGCACTTGGATTAAAATCTGGAGATAAATTATTAAAGATTAATGGGAAAAAGGTCTTAGATGAATTAGATTACCAATTTCGGATTATTGAAGAGAATTTATCTATTGAATTTGAAATTAATGGTAAAAGACAGCTATTTGATATTGATAAAGAATTGGATGAAGATTTAGGTGTTCAATTTGAAGAATTAAAAATCCGAAAATGTGCAAATGATTGTGTCTTTTGCTTTGTTGATCAAAACCCAAAAGGTATGAGGAAGGGGATGTATTTTAGAGATGGTGATTACCGTTTATCATTTCTACATGGACACTATATAACCCTTACTAATATGGGGAAAAATGAATTAAATCGAATTGTTGAACAGCGAATGTCTCCTTTGTACCTTTCAGTACATACGACTGATCCTAAATTGCGAAAAAAATTATTATTATATAAAAAGAATGATAATTTCCTTGAAAAAGTAAAATATTTAGTTGACAATGGCATTGAATTACATTGTCAAGCTGTTTTAGTTCCAGGAGAAAATGATGGAAATGCTTTAGAAAGAACAATTAAAGATCTTTATCAATTTTTCCCAATAGTTAAATCGTTATCTATTGTACCCGTTGGATTAACAGGACATAGAGAAGGATTAATGGAGTTAAAGTCAGCAACTCCAAATTATGCAAAACAACTTATTCCTAAAATTGAAAAACTAAAAAATACTTTTCCTGGAACAAATGGTTCATTCTTCTTTTTATCTGATGAATGGTATATTTTAGCTGAATTAGAACAACCATGTGCAAAAGAATATGGTGAGTTTGATTTAATTGAAAATGGTGTTGGCCAAGTAAGATATTTTTTGGATAAATTTGAAATGGAAAAAAAAGAAATATTTAATCTTGTAGATAAAAATAAATTTCATTTTTCAATTGGCTGTGGAGTATTAGTTTATCCAATATTTGAAAAATATTTACTTCCATTTTTTGATAGCCATGCAAATATGAATATAAATATAATACCGATAAAAAATAATTTTTATGGAAATTCAGTAACAGTTACTGGACTTTTATCAGGGAATGATTTAATTGAACAATTAAGAGATATTGATTTAGGTGATAGTGTTTGGTTTAGTAACCGTATTTTAAATGATGAACAAACCTTAACAGTTGATGACCTTACAATAGAACAAATTTCAAAAAGTATAAATTGTCAATTGAAAGTTGCCCCTGATAGTTTATTACATGTTTTTAAAGAGGAATTACAAAATTAACCCTACAATAGCAATAATAGGAAAGCCAAATGTTGGAAAATCAACTTTATTTAATCGATTAATTGGTAAACGAAAAGCAATTGTTTCTCCTGTTGAAGGTGTAACAAGAGATCGAATTTTTGATGTAATGGATTGGGCTGGAAAAAAATACAATTTGATTGATACAGGTGGATATTTACCAAAATCTGAAGATAAAATTGAAAAAGCGGTAAGAAATCAAGCTGAGATAGCATTTTCTGAAGCTGATTTTATTATTTTTTTAATGGACGGTCAGGCAGAAATTTCTTCGAGTGATAGGCATTTAGCAGAATTAATTAAAAAAAATGATAAACCATTTTCACTTATTATCAATAAAATAGATGACACGACCCATGAAGAAAAACTATATTCTTTTTATGAATTAGGTTTAGGAGATCCTATACATATTTCAGCAATTGGCGGACGAAATATGGGTGATTTTTTAGATCAAATTTGTTTGAAAATTCCGAAAAAACAAAAAAAAGATAAAGATTATAGTGACTTTTTAAATTTAGCAATTGTTGGAATGCCAAATGTGGGTAAATCTTCGTTGATGAATTCATTATTAAATGAAGAAAAATCTATTGTAACTGAAATTGCAGGAACTACGAGAGATGCTGTAGATTCATATTTAACTTATTTTAATAAAACAATTAGATTAATTGATACCGCAGGATTAAGAAAAAAATCTAAAGTGGATGATTCAGTAGAATTTTATAGTACAGTAAGAACTCAAAAAATTATTCAAGAATGTGATATTGCATTGGTATTATTGGATGCTGAAAAAGGATTAGGTGCTCAGGATAAAGCTGTAATTAGAAATGTAATTACCTGGGGTAAAGGATTGGTGATAGTTGTAAATAAATGGGACACTGTTAAAAAAGATCATCAAACAATGAAAGAATATGTTGAAGATTTACATTATAAATATAAATATACAAGGCATTTCCCTGTTTTATTTATTTCGGTTTTAAAGAATCAAAGAACTTATTCAGTATTATCTGAAGCTATTAAAGTTAATGAACAATATCAAAAAAAAATTAAAACGAATGAATTAAATGAATTTTTAGATTATGTACAATATAATTATCCTCCGCCAGCGATTAAGGGGAAAAATTTAAAAATAAAATATGGAACTCAAGTCCATCATTCGCCGCCAATTTTTGCTTTTTTTTGTAATTATCCTGATTTATACCCTGAACAATATAAAAGGTATTTAGAAAATCAAATAAGAGATAAATTTGGTTTTGAAGGAGTACCTATTAAGATTTCCTTTAGAAAAAAATAATTGTATTTAAAATATTTAATAATTACTTTTTTAATCTCCATATCTATTGGACAGCAAAAATGTGGTCTAACATTAAATTCTCAAACTCGAATTAACCCACCAAGTAGTGATACCCTTATTTTCTCAGCCTCAGGTTTATTTACAATACATTATGATACCGTTGGTGTTAATGCTCCTGATGTAGAGGATATAAACCAAAATGGAATTCCAGATTATGTAGATTCTGTAGCTATTACTATTGATTTTGTTCGTTCTCAAATTTGTGATAGAATGGGCTATAAAGATGTCCCTGCAAATAATGAACCGGCATATCCAATTTATATTTCAAATCGTGGTAGTGGTTATTATGGTGTTAATTGGGGAAGTGGTAATTCTTTAGAGGCTCCAAATGGGTGGGTGGAAATTGATAATAATTATTCTAATGGTTTCTATACTTCTGGAATAAAAGCAATGCAAGTTACAGTTGCTCATGAATTTTTTCATGCAATTCAAAGGAAATATAAAGAGCCTGCAATTATAAGTGGTGTGAGTACTGTTTTTTTTCATGAATTTAGTTCAACATGGATTGAAGATATTATTTTTCCTGACCATAATGATTATACTTTTTGGGTTGATGATTTCTATAGCTCTCCAACAACGGTTTTTGAGGAAACAAATGGATATAGTGTTGCTTCATTTGGTCATTATTTAAATACAGTTGTCGAAGAATTAAATGAAAATGAGTTAGAGAACAGTACCATTATAAGATATATCTGGGAAGAATTAGAAAATTATAATATAAATCCAAAAATATTATTGAATAATGAGTTACAATCAATTTATGAAATATCATTTATGGATTCCTGGGTTGATTTTATTTCTAGAAATTATTTTAATGGTATAGATAATCAATTTTATTATCATTCAGACCAAAACTTAATGGTTCCAATGGGTGGTGCAAATCCAAGTATTATGTATTCAAGTTATAGTGAAAATATATTTTTATATAATGAAGAAGTTTCATTATCTGCTATTAAAACGGGAATACCTGGAATTTTACAAGTAAACCATCATGAGTTTAATCCGAATGGGAAAATTGTAATTATAGGTGATAATAACCAAATAATTGGCCTAACTTCAACCCAATTTATACCGATGCAAACAAATGATATTTTAAGATCAATATATTACCATGATAATGAAGCAGAATTAACGATTGATTATGAATTATTTCAAGCTCCTTCACAACCTTACGGTTTAACAGCAGTTGAAGAAGAAGGGAGTATATTATTAAATTGGAATACTTCAATTAATGCGGGTGATATTTTATTTTATAATATTTATAGAAATGACTCATTAATTCAATCTGTAACGACTAATTATTATATTGATTTAGATGCAGAACTGCAGATTGAATATGAATATTATATTGAAGCTGAAAATGAATATGGAAAATCAAATCAATCTTCATCAATAACAATGATACTGTGGCATGATAATCCTCAAATTAGTGACAATAAAATTATTTCTATTTTTCCAAATGCAATCGAAAAAAAGTTTAGTGAACTTTATATGATAATAGATTCAAATAAAAATTATCAATATCCAAAAATTCAATTATTTAATATTCGGGGGCAGCTAAAAAATCAATTTAATTTAAATCCACTTGTAAAAGGAAGACAGCGAATCGATTTATCAGGGCTGTTACCTCCAATATCACATTCAGGAATTTATATCATTAATTTTTGTTTTGATGATTTAAACTGTATTCAAAAATCTATTACTTGGTTGAAATAATATTATATAGATAATAATATCATAAAAAAAAATGAAATTGGAGAGTATAGAGAAAAGGGATCTATATTTACTTCTTTCTCATTTTCAGTTCATACTTTCTCAGATGTTAAAAAATATTTAATTCAGTTAAAGACTGAATATTCGGATGCATCACATATTTGTTACGCATATAGGATAATTAATAATAATGTGATTGATGAATTTTCTACAGATGCAGGCGAACCCAAAGGCAGTTCTGGAATACCGATATTAAATCAATTAAAAAGACATGAATTAGTAAATACGAGTATTTTTGTAGTTAGGTATTTTGGTGGTTCAAAGTTAGGTATTCCTGGATTAATTAATGCTTATGGATTATCATCTTTAGATTGTTTGAAAAAAAGTCAAGTCATTCCTTGGATAAAAACTGATATTTTTGAAATAATATCAAATTATGAATCTTTTGGGTTGGTCGAGAAAATAATAAATTTATATCAAGGCAAAATACTTGAAAAAGATTTTAAAGAAAATATAACTTTACAAGTTGAAATTATACAGAAATCATCAATTAAATTTAAACAGGAGTTTATTGAATTTAGGTATGTAAAGATAAATCAAATAAATCTAAATTAAAGTACCATCTCTCCTTAAAAAATATCTTGTTCTCATATTATTGAATTATGTAACATTTATACAATGTGAAGATAAATTTACCCATATTAACCAATTGTAATTATTCTCATTTAAATATTTATCAAATGTCGGGGATTATTTTAGTCCGAAGAATTATATTTAATTTTCTAAATATATTACATCAATTATTTTCTAAAATATCCCATTACCTAAATACCATATTGAAACATTTATTGAAAAATTATTAGAAATCGTTAAAACGATTATGGGGGTTGGTTATGGTTTTACCACCCGAATGAATTCGGGCGTTGCTCTAAGGAAAATGATTAGTGGTGAAAAAGGGGTGTTCTCAAAATGATTGGGAAAAGCACCCGAATTTATTCGGGTGAAAAGATATAGAAAGAAAAGGAAAAACCGTTTCAACGGTTTACAAAGGAAATATGCAACATTCATTTGTAAAAAATTGGATACACCTAATCTGGACGACAAAAAATCGTGAGAGAAATTTACATGTAGATTTACGGGTGGCATTATTCAATCATTTAGTTGAAAAGGCAAAAGAATTAAAGATATTGATTGAAAAAATAAATGTTCAACCAGAACACATTCATTTGTTATTTAATTTACCGGCAGATAAAAAATTGAAAGATATGGTAAAACAATTAAAAGGTGAATCATCATGTTGGATAAACGAGAATGGATTGATTCAAGGTCGGTTTCAGTGGCAGAGAGGTTATGGTGCGTTTTCGGTGAGTGCTTCTCAGATTGAAACGGTAAAAAATTATATTCACAATCAAGATGAGCATCATAGCCGACGGACAATTACAGAAGAATATGATATGTTTATAAAAAAATATGGATTTGATAATGGAAATCGTTAAAACGATTATGGGGGTTAGTTATTGTTTTACCACCCAAATAAATTTGGGTGTTGTTCTATAGAAAATAATTAGATTAGCACCACAATTCATTGTGGTAAAACAGAATGAAGGTTTACAATAACCATTTTAATGGTTTTATTAGAAAAAATAACAAGGGAGAAAACAAGATGAAGAAAATAGCAAATAAAATGAAATTGCTAAAAAATCCATTTTTTACTTTCAGCTTTACACTTTTAACTTTTTTATCAGCCCAAAACTACTCCCTCGAGTTTGATGGAGTTGATGATTATGTTGATTTAGGAAATAATCCAGTTTTTGGATTAACTGAAGAATCTTCTCTATCCGTAATGATTAGTATCAAACCACATTCAAGTGGAATATTGATATCTAAGTATGAAAACTTTAATGCTAGTAATAGTGACTACTTTATTTCTCTAACTGATGATTCTTATCAGATTACTGCAAATGGGACAAATAGTGCACAATTTGATGGAGTTGAATTTAATGAGTGGCAAAATATAGTAGTTGTTTTTGATGGTGTCAATGGTAACTATTTTTATAAAAATGGTCTTTTATTGGGGAATGCTAATCTGAATTATTCAGATAATATTTCTTCAGTTAATTTATATGTTGGCACTTTATTTAGCCAATCTCCTTCATATGTAAATGCTTTAATAGATGATATTTCAATTTTCAACCACGCCCTCACACAAGAAGAAATCCAAGCGAATATGTATGCTGAACTCACTGGTGATGAAGAAGGTTTAGTCGGCTATTGGAACTTCAACGCTGGCTCAGGTGACATACTTTATGACCATTCAGGTAATGGAAACCATGGTACTATTAATGGAGCTACATGGTATAGAAATTTCCCAATAACAATTAATGTCCCAGTAGATTTTGATACAATCCAAGAAGCAATTGATTATTCACAATCGGGTGATACTATATTAGTAACATCAGGCACTTATTATGAAAACATAAACTATAATGGTAAAAATATTGCTCTTATTGGGGAAGCCAGAGAAACAACTATTATCGATGGAGGGCAAAATGGAAGTGTTGTGACATTTGAAAGTGGAGAAACTAATTTGGCTATTTTAGATGGCTTTACAATAAAAAATGGAGATGGTTATTCAGGTGGTGGAGTTTCAATTCATTCAAGTTCTCCTAAAATATGTAATAATATTATAACTGAAAATTTAGGGCAATGGGGTGGTGGCATTTATTGTGAAAATTCAACTGCTAATTTTTCGAGTAATATAATTTCAATTAATAATGCTAATTATAATGGGGGTGGTATTTTTAGAGATGATGATGGAAGCATTAATATAATTAATTGTGTTTTATATGGTAATAATGCAAATTCAAATGGTGGTGGTATAAGTACTTATTCACCAGACTATATTATCAATACAGTTATTTTTAATAATTCAGCTCCAAATAGTAATAATATTCATGGTAGTCCTAATCCAATAATTAAATTTTCAAATATTCAATATGGATATAGTCCAATTGGTGAAGGGAATATTGAATCGGACCCTCTTTTCACTGACCCTGAAAACGGAGACTTTACACTCCAATCCACATCTCCATGCATAGATGCGGGAGACCCAAATTCGCCCTTAGACCCCGATGGTACAATTGCTGATATTGGAGCATATTATTTTTCTCAAATCACGGGGTGTATGGATGTAAATGCACTAAACTATAATCCTGAAGCACATATCGAAGATAATTCGTGTAATTATGGGATTAATCTAAGTTATGGTAATAATCTTATTAGTTTTGCTGGTCATCCAATTATAGATAGTACTGCATTATTATTAGAAAGTATTGAATCTCAAGGAGCTAATGTTAATTTTATAATTGGCCAAGGTGTAGGTTTATTTAAAACAGATGATGGTTGGTCTGGTAATTTAAATACAGTAGATGAAAAATCTGCTTATTGGCTAAATGTGGAAGGAAACTTAGAATGGTTATAATTTTGTTCAAATTACTCCCAATAATCTACAAGCTCAAAATTATAATTGGGATATTCCGCGGTATCCAATTGATAATGGTCAAAATAATACAATACCATTACTAGGTGTTGCAGGTATTGCCGTAAATGGATTACCATTTTTTGGACCAAATGAAGCTCAATTTCCTGATCCCTATGGTGACCCTGTTTATAATGGAATAATGGATTACTGCATGGGACATACCGCTCAACAGGGAGTTTACCATTACCATGCAATGTTAGTTGAATGTTTATCGATGTCATTACCAATTAATGAACCTGATCCTGTTGTTGGATATGCCTATGATGGTTATCCTATATATGGACCAATGGGGTGTATTGACGCAGAATGTTCCGAATTGGTTGAATATAGTAGTGGGTGGGTACAAACGGGTGACCCAACGACTTATGCGTGGGATAACCATGAATTTGTTGAATCAAATGACCCATTGAAATTAGACGAATGCAATGGTCATTATGGTCCAAATGGTGATTATCACTATCATGCGACATCTACATTTCCATATATTGTTGGATGTTATCATGGAACCCAAAATCAAAGTGGAAACTCACCTGATCTTTCAATAATTGAGGGTGGTGATTTAAATCAAGATGAGCTAATAAATGTATTAGATGTTATTCAGTCTGTCAATTTAGTTTTAGCAAGTTCATTTAGTATTTATGGTGATGTAAATAATGATTGTGAAATTAATGTCCTTGATATTGTTACCATTGTAAATCTTATTTTGGGTATTATATAATTTAAAACTTCACATTTAAATTTAATTGTATTCGATTAATTTTTTCTTTATTTGAATCCATTGTTTGAATATAATATCGAATATCAGTATGAATTGAATTTTTCAATTTAAATCCAATTTGGAATCTATAACCAGAAAATCCTTTATCTGTTATTGGGAAATTATCCTGTGTAAATTCATGTGAAAGGACACCATTTTCAGCAATATCAAAATACCAAATTCCAATTGAATGTCCCATTAATTTTGTTTTAAACATTGCAATAAATGCAGAATTATTAGAATCTACATCTGTTAAATGATAATCAATTCCAATAATGTGGTTTTCTAATTTGAATTGAGCTGATAATATATTTGTAATGATGTTATTATCTAGTGTTAATGTTGAATCAATAGAGTATGATTCATTTGTTAATATCGCATTTGAATATGAAAATGTTGATGATAAATTATTGAATAATTTCTTATATACAATTTGATGTGTTAATAAATTTTCATCTTGACCAATTCCATAATCCCAATTATTTTCATTCCGTAGATAATATCCCGTATTTAATATTATTCCATATCTAGTATAGCTATATGAAATTCCTTCAGGAGAATAATCACCATCCATTAATACTTCATTTTGTCTCCACATATTTAATGAATGTTTTCCTAAAGTTAAAGTGGATGAACCAAATTTATATTTTAAAAATGCCTTATCTAAACCAAATTCCGCATTATCATTTGTACTATTACTTCCTAAAGTCTGATGTGGTGATTGTAATGAATTTGCTCCAGATGCTAATCGAATACCAATCTCCATATCGTTGAGTATATATTTCACGCCTAATCTGGCTCTAATCCGTTGTCTATCTCTTGGATTGTTTTTTAATTCTTGATTCTCAATTTCATATCGAAATCGAAAATCTCCATAATATGTTGTATTTGCACTCAGGTAACTACATATTAACAGTCCAATAATTATGAATATATTTTTCATTAAATTTCCTTTTTATTTATGATTTAATTTATTATTACAATATTAATTTTAGATGAAGTAACTATTAAGAAATAGTTAAGTTTTTAAATTTTAAATGGGTTTGAATTTATTTTGGGAGTTTTATTTTCGATGACATCCGAAATTATTTTTGCTGAACCTGATGCCATTGACCAGCCTAAATGTCCATGTCCTGTATTCAAATATAAATTTTGTATTTTTGTTGCACAAATATAGGGAGTTCCTTTTGGAGTAATTGGTCTTAATCCTGTCCATGGTATGCAATTACGATAGTCTAATGAATCACCAAATAATTCTTTTGTAAGTGCAATTAATTTTTCAATAACTTTTGAGTTTAAACTTTTATCAAACCCTGAAAACTCTGCTCTGGAAGTAATTCTCATTTTATTTCCAAATTTTGAAAATGCAAGAAAATTATCTTCATCTATCCCTGATTTATCTGGAATATTCACATCATTAATAATTGGCAGAGTTATAGAATATCCTTTTACTGGATAAATTGGTAATGATAGGTTCAATTGCTTTTGAAATTGAGATGAGTATGACCCAAAGGAAATAATGAATTTATTGGATTTATAAACCTTGTGGTTAATTGTGATTGAATCAATTTTATTATTAGTAAGATTGAAATCTTTAACTTTTGAATTATATAAAAATTTCACCCCTAACTTTTTACATTTTTGTTCTAATGATTGAGTAAATAAATTACAATCTCCAGATCCATCGTCTTGAAAAATTAATCCACCTATAAATTTGTTTTTCATAAATGGATGGGATAATTCTTTTTTATTTAATATTCTGTATTGTTCAAATAATCCATCAAATAATTTAATTTTGTATATTGATTTATTTAATCCGTTATTTGTTTGATGTAAATAATAAATTCCATTTGCATTATAATGACAATTAATATTTTCTTTTTCGATTATTTTTTTTAATATTGAGTGAGAATATTGACATAATTCTCTTTTAGAATTAGAAAATTCAATAAATTTCTTTTTAGAACAATTTAATAAAAATTTAATTCCCCACTTATATAATTCAGGAGAGAGAGACAACTTTATTTTAAATGCTGATTTTGCATTTGAATTTGGTTTTAATAAATTTGAAATTAAATTTGGGGAATTCCAAGAAAAGGCGTGTCCTGTTGCAATTAATCCAGCATTTCCAAAACTTGTTTCTTGTGCTGGACCACTGTTTTGTTCTATTACCGTAACTTCATGACCTCTACATGCTAATTCGTATGCAGTAGATATTCCAATAACTCCAGCACCTAATACAGTTATTTCCATTATTTGTTATTTAAACTTAGAATAGTTTTTATTTTTTTACCATTCTTCCATTTTTCTTTTAAAATAATTTCATTATCAGAATTCCATTGTGTGTATATACCATTTCGCTTACCATTTTTTATCCATTGTTCTGTTATTTCACCATTTTGAGAAAAAAATAATTGTTTGCCTTCAGGTCGTCCATTTTTATAATTTTTATCATATCTTTTTTTCCCATCTTCCCAAAATTCAATGGATCGAATTAATATTTTATTACCTAATATATTTTTAGTTATATGAATTAATTTAGGATTTCCATTTGGAAAACTCTCAATTGTATGTTGTTTTTCAATTACCCAGATATCAGAAAATATGAAGAAAAATAATATAGTTAATAGCCCCAATAATATTGATTTATTCAATGATAAAATCCTTTATTACTCTTATTGTAAGTAAAAATGAATCTTTAAAAAAGAAATATTGGATTAATCCGTATAATAATAGAATATCTATTACAATCCATCCCTTTAAAAAGTAGTTTTTTAATAGTTTTCTGAAATCAGATTCCATTATTTCCTTGATTTGATTTTATGTTGATAATCATTTAATATATGCTTGTAATTAGAGTTGTATTTTACAATATATATAAAGGTTAATTACAATGATAAAAATAGTCTTCGTTAATTTATATCTTGTCGTCCGTTTATTTGGAAATAGTTTTTATTCAGAAAATAATTTCAATTTACCACATTGTGGTTTTGATTTATTGATTCACCAAAAAATGAAAAATGATATTAATTATAAATTAAAAATGAATAATACAGTAAGTCAGTCGAAAAATTTAATAAATCAATTGTTTGATGATGATGTTTATAAAATACCAGTTGTATTTCATGTGCTTTACAATAATGATGAGCAAAATATACCAGATTATGTTTTTGATGAACAAATTCAACAACTAAACTTAGATTATCGGCGACAAAATAATAATGCCAATGAAACACGAGAAATTTTCTTAGATATTGCAGGTGATACTAAAATTGAGTTTTATTTAGCCGAAATTGATTCTGAAGGTGATTCAACAAATGGAATTACTCGTACTTTTACTCAGAATTTAGGATTTGAATTTATTGAATATGATGATTTAATATTAGGTGAAATTACTTTAAATAATGTTAAAAAATCGAATGAAGGAGGTATTGATCCTTGGGATACAGAAAGATATTTAAATATTTGGGTGTGTAATATTGAAGGAGGTAATTTTGGACAAATTATGGGTTTTACTTATCCTCCAATTGAAATTAATGAAGCTTTAAATTTTACAAGTTTAGATGCACAACCATTTTGGGGTAACTATTCTTTTCAAGTTGAAGATAGTGCATTACAAGGAATTGTAATTAATTATACAGCAATTGGACCAGCCAATCTACAAGCTGAAATTGATGGCTTAAACCATAATGATTTAGGGCGAACACTTGTTCATGAAGTGGGGCATTATTTAGGTCTTCGTCATATTTGGGGAGATGCAATATTAAATAATGGGTGTGAAATGGATGATGGAATTAATGATACACCTTCTCAGGCAAATTATTCATTTTATAATTGTGATTTTTCAATGAATTCTTGCGAAGATGAAGGTGAAATTATTTTACCCGATATGGTTGAAAATTATATGGATTATAGTTCTGAGCATTGCATGAATATGTTTACGATAAATCAAATAGAAGTGATGCGTGCGGTTTTACAATATGCTCGCCCTCATTTATTTACAATTGATATGCATTGTGAAATGGGTGATTTAAATAGTGATGGAGATATAAATATTAATGATATTATTGAAATTATAAATTTAGTTTTGAGTAGTAATTTTTATTTTTGTGGTGATTTAAATAATGATTTAATATTAAATATAATTGATGCAGTTTTACTAGTTGAATTTATTACAGGAACATAATGGATATTAAATCTAAACTATTAAACGGTATTCCATATAAAGAATTTAATTATGGAAATAATAAAGAAGAATTAATATTTCTTCACGCAAATGCATTTCCACCTACATGTTATTTACCATTATTTAGTGAATTAGGACATCGTTTCAATATTATTTGCCCATTATTTAAACCATTATGGGATGAACCTGGAAATCCAAATAAATTGTTAGATTGGTCACCTTTAAAAGAGGATATGCTTCTATTTGTTAATTCATTACCAGAGGAGAATTATTATTTCTCAGGTCATTCTTTAGGTGGGCATGTTGCTTTAAGAATTGCATTAGAGAATTCAAATAAGGTAAAAAAATTAGTTTTATTAGATCCGATTATTTTTTCTAAATGGATGATTTTTATGTGGAGTTTTATTCAATGGACTGATTTCGGTGAAAGACATCATCCTATGATTCAAGCATGTAAAAATCAGAGGTTAATTTATAATTCAAAATTAGAATTAGTAAAAAGATATCGTACTAAAAAAATATTTAATAATATTTCAGATAATGATTTATTATTTTTAATTGATGGTTTAGTTAAAGAGATGGATGATGAAAAAGTCAGGATTAAATTTCCTAAAGATTGGGAAATCCAAATTTATCGTTCAGGAATGATTGCTGATAAATTTATTTGGAGAAATATTAAAGAGTTAAATAAAGAAATATTATTGCTTCACGCTGAAAAAACTCATGCTCCTCGTAGTTCTGTAATTAATAAATTAGTTAAAAAATCAAATTTTATAACATCGGAATTTTTACTTGGGTATTCTCATTTTTTTCCCTTTGAAAATCCAAAATTTGTTGGGAAAAAAATGATTGATTTTTTCCTTTAAAACAATTGTCTGCGGTCTTGGTCTATGTTTATAATATTCCTTAAATTTAATGGTATATTGGAATTGAAAATTAACAAGTTAAAATATAAATTGAGAAGCTATTTCTGTTCGAGGCAGAATTTAGGGGAAAATTAATTAATAAGAATTGAATGCACCTTCATAGAGGTGCATTTTTTATATAAAAAACTAGGAGTATATGAATAATAATTTAGATTTATTGATTCAATTGGGTGATATTGATTATAGAATAAATGAAATTAATGAATTAAAAGGAGATTTACCCGAGCAGGTAGATTCTCAAAAACAATTGATAGTTCAATTAAATTCAGAAAATGAAACGAATGAGATTAAACTAACAGAAACCGAACATGAGTTGACAGAAAACCAATATGCTTTGGATGATACCAATGCTAAATTAAAAAAATATAAAAAGCAACTTTATTTAGTTACAACAAATAAAGAATATGATGCATTACTTACAGAAATTGATCATTCAAAAGAATTATTAAATAATACTCAAGCTAAATATGATGAGATGAAATCTTTACAAGAAACACTTTCTTCATCATTAAAAAATAATAAAATTAAATTAGAAGAAACGAGTAGCTCATTAATCGAGTGTGAAACAGAACTTAATGAGGCATTAAAAGATTCAGAGGATGAATTTAAATCACTCGAAAAAAAGAGAATTGTTTTAGAAAAGAAAATAGATGCTCGCTTTCTTTCGCTTTATAACCGTATGAGAAGTGGGAGAAGAGGGATGGGAATAATAAGTGTACATAAAAATGCATGTGGTTCTTGTTATAATATTATGCCTCCACAAACAATAATTGAAATTAGAAAATCAGAAAAAATAATTACATGTCATACATGTGGAATTATTTTGTTCTGGGAAAACGAAGATTAAATTTGGGGTCGATTGGATGACTGCCTTTAATTTTATTAAGGGAGGAAAGTCCGAACTCCGCAGGACAGACTGCCTCTTAACAAGAGGATCGTAAGAATGGCAAGTGCAACAGAAAGTAAACTTCTACATTAGTAGAAAAGGTGAAATGGTGGTGTAAGAGACCACCAGTTAATTAGAAAACTAATTAAGCTAGGTAAACCCCAGTCGGAGCAAAATTGAACAGCCCTGTGTGGTCCGCATAAAGGGTGGGTAAATTGCATGAATTAAATTGTGAAATTTAATCCAGATGAATAGTCATCATCCAATAGGAATACAGAATTCGGCTTATAGATCGACTCCAAAAAATTAAATTATGAATTATAATTGGGAAATAAAAAAAACTTCAGAAGATTCTCTTAAACAGATTATTGATGAATTTAAATTACCTAAATCAATAGCTACAATTATGGCTCAAAGAGGAATTATAAATCGTGAAAATTCACGAAATTTCTTTTATCCAGATTTGAATAGTCTGCATGATCCATTTTTGATGCTAGGGATGGAAAAATCCGTAATTTATATTCAGAAATTAATTGAAGAGAAAAAGACAATTCTTCTTTTTGGCGATTATGATGTAGATGGCACCACTGGAACTTCTACGATGTTTCTATTTTTTAAATCTTTAGGTGTTGATGTTCATTATTATATTCCAAATCGAATGAATGAGGGCTATGGATTATCAAATAAAGGAATTGATTTTGCCGTTGATATTGGAGCTAAATTATTAATTACCTGTGATTGTGGAATTACAGCCGTTGATAAGGTCGATTATGCTAATTCAAAAGGATTAAATATCATAATTACTGATCACCATAAACAGAGTGAAATATTACCTAATGCATTTTCAATAATAAATCCAAACCAAAATAATTGTAATTACCCATTTAAAGGATTATGTGGTGCTGGAGTTGCATTAAAATTAATTTTAGCGATTTGTAGGAAAATAGGAATACCTGATGAGAAAGCTCTAAAATATACTGATTTAGTTACATTGGGAATTGCAGCAGATATTGTTCCTATGATTGATGAAAATAGAATTATTGCAAATGATGGTATTCGAAGAATTGAATTAAAAGAAAATATCGGGATTAATGCATTATTGAATTCTGGTGGGTTAAATGGCAAAGAAATTACAATTGGCCGACTTGTATTTTGGGTATCACCTAAAATAAATGCAGCGGGTAGGCTTGGAGATGCAGGTAGAGCAGTAAAATTAATGACAACATCGAATCCAATATTAGCAAAAAGAATTGCAGATGATTTAGAAAAAGAAAATAAAAAAAGACAGGAAATAACAATTAATACTGTTGAGAATTGTTTATTTCAAGTACAATCAAATTCAAATATTGATAATGAACATGCAGTTATTTTATTTAAAGAAGGTTGGCATCATGGTGTTGTTGGTATCGTTGCATCAAAAATAAAAGAAAATTTTAATAAACCAACAATAATAATTAGTTTGGATGAGACTGGCATTGGACGGGCATCGTGCAGAAGTATTCCAGGGTTTGATATTCATTCAGCATTGAGTAAATGCTCAGAATTTTTAGTTGGTTTTGGTGGACATCCAATGGCCGCAGGTTTTTCAATTGAAAAAAAGAATATTGAGCCATTTTATAAGGCATTTCAAAAAAAAGCATTAGAGTTAATTAAATCTGAACAATTAATCCCGAGAATTAAAATAGATTATTCGTTAGATATTAGTGAAATAAATTCAAGATTTTTAAAATTTTTAAAGTCGATGGCACCTTATGGGCCAAGAAACATGCGTCCAAAATTTTTATCAAGAAAAGTAAATTTAAAAGGAATGCCTCGATTAATTGGAAAAAAAAATGATACCCTGAAATTTTCAATACAAGATAATAAATCTGTGTATGATGCAATAGGTTTTAATTTAGTTGAGAAATATGAATATTTATTATCAGGAGAACCTGTAGATTTGGTTTTTGAAATAGGTGAAAATGAATGGAATGGAAAAAAATCTATTCAATTAGAGATAAAAGATATTAAACCAAAGGAGCAAATTAATGTATAGAGCATATATTTCTGGAATTGGACATTATTTACCTGAAAATATTGTTACGAATGATGATTTAACTAAAATAATGGATACTTCTGATGAATGGATTGTTGAAAGAACAGGTATAAAACAAAGACATTATATTACTGGAAATCAAGGTCCTTCAGATTTAGCTATTTCTGCAACTGAAGATGCTTTGAAAATGGCAGGATTAACTGTTGATGATATTGATTTAATTATTTTTGCAACTTCAACACCTGATTATTATGCACCAGGATCAGGATGTTTATTACAGGAAAAAATGGGTTTTAATACAATTGGTGCATTGGATATAAGAGTTCAATGCTCCGGTTTTGTATATGGATTATCAATTGCAGAACAATATATTAAAACGGGCTCTGCAAAACATATATTATTAGTTGGAGCTGAAGTTCAATCTACAGCTATGGATATGACTACAAAAGGGAGAGATACTGCTGTTATTTTTGCTGATGGTGCTGGTGCAGTAATACTTTCAGCAACAGAAGAAGATAAAGGGATATTATCAACTCATATACATTCAGAAGGAAAATATGCAAAGGAACTTTGGGTTGAAAGCCCTTCAAGTAAAGTGAATCCTAGAATAACTCCTAAAATTATAGATGATGGTAAACATTTATTATTTATGAATGGTAGAGAAGTATTTAAAAATGCTGTAAAACGGTTTCCTGAGGTTATAATAGAAGCGATGGATGCAAATGGGTTAACAATAGATGATATTGATGTATTAGTACCGCATCAAGCAAATATTAGGATTACAGAATTTGTTGCAAAAAAATTAGGAATGCCAATGAATAAAATAATATCTAATATTCATCGTGTTGGAAATACAACAGCTGCTTCAATTCCAATTGCATTAAGTGAAGCGGTTAATCAAGGAAAAATTAAAAAAGGACAAAATATTATATTAGCAGCGTTTGGCTCTGGTTTTGCTTGGGCGTCAGCAGCAATAAAATGGTAAATTATGGATAAATTATATTTTAATGAAGAGCATCAAATGCTCAGAGAAATGGTTCGTGAATTTGCTCAAAATGAAGTAAAACCAATTGCTAAACAAATTGATAAATCGGGTGAGTTTCCGAGCGAATCTGTTAAAAAAATGGGCGATTTAGGTTTAATGGGAATTCCATGGCCTGAAGCATATGGTGGAACTGGTATGGATTTAAGAGCATTAGTAATCGCTATTGAAGAAATAGGGAAAGTTTGTTGTTCAACTGCTGCTACTATGATGGCTCATACTTCATTAGGTACAGGTGGTATTTATTATTTTGGAACAGAAGATCAAAAGAAAAAATATATGCCTGAATTAGCATCTGGGCGTATGATTGGCGCATTTGGATTAACCGAACCAAACGCTGGAAGTGATGCAGGTAATACACAAACAACTGCTACATTAGATGGAAATGAGTTTGTAATCAATGGGCAAAAAGTATTTTGTACAAATGCAGGTTATGCAGGTTTAATTACTTTTACAGCGCAATATATTGAAAATGGTGAAAATAAAGGTATTGGAGCATTCTTTGTTGAAAGTGGAACAGATGGATTAAATTTAAGTCCTCCAGAGAAAAAAATGGGATGGAAAGCTTCTGATACTCGCTCTATATATTTTGAAGACATGAGGATACCAAAAGAAAACATTATTGGTTCACCTGAAAGTGGATTTAAACAATTTTTAAATACGCTAACTTCTGGACGAATTACAATTGGTGCATTAAGTATTGGAACGGCTATGGGTGGATATGAAGCGGCATTAAATTATTCATGCGAGCGGTCTGCATTTGGAAAGCAAATTTCGAAATTTCAAGGGGTTAGTTTTAAACTAGCTGATATGGCTACAAGAATAGAAGCTTCTAAACATCTTGTATATCATGCTGCTTATTTAAAAGATAAAGGCGAGTCTGTAATAAAAGAAGCTGCAATGGCTAAATTATTTTCAAGTGAATCTGCTATGCAAATTACAACGGATGCTATTCAATTACATGGTGGTTATGGTTATATACATGAATATGATGTAGAACGATTTTTTAGAGATGCTAAAATTCTAGAAATTGGTGAAGGAACAAGTGAGATTCAACGAATAATAATTTCTCGAGAAATATTAAAATCATTACAAAAAACTGCGTGATTAAAGTAGAAATTTCAGAAGATTACGATCCGCTACCTAATTTTAAATATAATAATATTAGTAATTGCGTAAATACATTATTAAATGATTATCAAATAGAAAATGGATATATCAATTTTATTATTGTTAATGATGATACATTGCGTAAAATGAAAAAAAAATATTTTGATATGGATGTTTTTACAGATGTAATGGCATTTAATTTAGAAGAAGAAAATGAACAGCTTGATGGCGAAATTTATATTAGCTGGGAACGAATTGTTGAAAATGCAAAAACATTAAAATTAGATGTCGATGATGAGTTTAAAAGAATATTAATCCATGGTGTATTGCATTTAATAGGATTTGATGATCAAACCAAAAAAGAAAAATCTGAAATGACGATCTTAGAGAATTTGTATATTTCAAAATTCAATATGGCATTTTACTCTTGATTTATTATTTTATTTTATTTACTATTTTATTAATTTTATCAGGAATATTTTCGGGTTCTGAAACTGCATTATTTCAAATAAAGACACACCGCAAGGATATCACCGAAGATATTTTGAAATTATTAGAAAATCCAAGAAAATTATTAATTTCGATTTTAACAGGGAATACAATAATCAATGTTGTTATTGCATCATTAGCAGCAATGATTACATCAAAATTTGCTGAAGATAATGGCTATTCAACTTCTATAATATTATTATTAGATATTGGTGTTGTTACCGTAATTGTTCTTTTATTTGGAGAAATTCTACCTAAATTATTTGCAAATAAAAATGGATTGAAATTTGCTCAAATTTTTCATTTTCCATTAAAAATGATGTCCACTTTAATATCTCCAATTGTTTCAATTTTATATGCAATCACAAATGGTTTAGTTAAAATTTTACCGATTAAAAAAGAAAAAATATTTGATACTGAAGAAGAATTAATTTTATTAACAGAATTAGGTGAGGAAGAGGGAACATTACAGGCTGAAGAATCTGAAATGATACAATCCATATTTGAATTTCATGAAAAAAATGTACATGAAATTATGACACCTCGAGTTGATATGATTGCCCTATCATCCAAAGCCTCATTAGATGAAGTAATGGATGTGATAAAGGATAAACAATATTCTAAAATTCCAATTTATAAAAAAAATATTGATGATATAAAAGGGGTATTATTTGCAAAAGATATTTTACCCTATTTAACAGGTTCACGGCCTCAAATTAATTTAAGTAGAATTTCACGGCAACCTTATTTTGTCCCCGAAAATAAAAATATTGATGAATTATTAAAAGATTTCAGAGCAAGAAAAACAAATATTGCAATTGTTGTTGATGAATGGGGGGGCACAGAAGGAATCATTACTTTAGAAGATATTGTTGAGGAAGTTTTGGGCGAAATCAGAGACCCTTATGATAATGAAGAATCTCAAGTTAAAAAAATTGATGATGATAATTTTGTAGCAGAAGGTAAAATTTCAATATATGATTTAGAAGAAGAGACTGAGTTGGAATTTCCTGAAAATAGAGATTATGATACACTTGGTGGTTTCATTTTTACGCTTCATGGAAATATTCCAAACAGTGGTCAACAATTTGAATATAATTCATATTTATTTACAATTAAAGAAATGGATGGGCATCGAATTGAAAAAGTGCTTATTGAAAAAATGTTAATTTCAGTAAATGAGATAAGTAAATAATTAAATGAAAAAAGAATTAAAAGAGTTATATGATACTATTAAAATTCTTCGTGCACCAAATGGTTGTATCTGGGATAATAAACAAACTTCCAATTCATTAATACCATATTTACTAGAAGAAGTGTATGAAATAATTGAAGCAATTGAAAATGAAAATGAAAATGAAATAAAAGAAGAATTAGGCGATTTACTTTTACATTTAATATTTCAAGCTCAAATTTATGAAGAAAAGAATATTTTCAGTTTTACAGAAGTAATTGAACAAATTAATGCTAAATTAAAAAATAGGCATCCCGAACTTTTTGGAATAAAATCAAGTAATATTGGTTTGACTTGGGAAGAAAAAAAACAAATTGAGAAAAAAAGAGATAAATATTTAGATGGTGTTCCAATATCGTTGCCTGCATTAACTCGAGCGTCTCGAATACAAGAAAAAGCATCACAAGTAGGTTTTGATTGGAAAGAAATTAATCCTGTTTGGGATAAAGTAAATGAAGAAATTAATGAGTTGAAATTAGCGATTGAACAAAAAAATGAAAAAAATATTTCTGAAGAATTTGGGGATGTATTATTTTCTTTTGTGAATTTAGCTCGGTTTTTAAAAATTCAACCTGAAACTTCATTAAAAGGCACAATAAATAAATTTGAAAATCGATTTCATTTTATTGAAACTGAGTTAGCGAAGAGAAATATTAAATTATCTAATGCTTCTTTGGAAGAAATGGATGAAATTTGGAATAAATCGAAAAAGAATTGATAAACTGTTTTTTCTTTAAATTGAATATATATTAAAATTGGGGATGTTTACGGAGGCCTTTTTACTCATTCTGTGAGAAATTTTTTAAAAATATTAACTTTATTTACTGTTTTTTGGATTTCATGCAATAATCCGGTGGTAGAAGAAAAGGATATTTCTCCCCCTGAAAATATTTTTGTAACAATAGATAAAGATAACCCTGTTGATCAAATTGTAAATATTTTTTGTACGGCCACAGATAATGTTGGAATTCAAGAAGTCCAGCTTTGGATTAATTCAGACCATTATCAAAATATGGTAGATAGTGAAATCCCATATTCTTTTGCATTAAATACATCTGAAAATAATGAAAATGGAGAACCATATTTTGAAGAAGGGATTATTTATAATATTCAATTAAAAGTAATTGATGTGAATGGAAATGTTACATTTAGTGAACCACCCATTCAAATTGAAGTTGATAATTCTAATTCAGCCCCGATTCAACCAAATATTACTGAAGTTTCTTATTCTAATGGAAAAAATACAATTAGGTGGGAAAAAAATATAGAGGGTGATTTTAAGGAGTATATATTAAAAAAACGAAATAACTCAAATTCATCTACATGGATTACTATTCTTCAAACAACGAATCAAAATACAATTTATTATGAAGATTACGATATTGACCCATTTAATAGTGTTGAATACATATTAAGGGTAAATGATATTTTTGGTTATTCTTCAATAAGTGATATTGAATCTTCTTTAATTGAAGGTTCACCTTTACCAGTAGATGTAATAGATATATATTATAGTATTGAAGAATTAACGATATCTTGGGAAATATCAACAGCAAATGATTTTAAGAGCTATACAATTTTACATTCATTTTTTAATGTAGGTCCATTTGATACAATAGCTGAATACTTTAATAAAAATATCCAATCACATGCGATAAATTTTGATATTGCAAATGGATTTACACCTATTGTAGAAAATTGGTTTAAAGTAATGGTTACGGATACATTTGAATTATCAGTTATCGGAAATTCTATGGCAAATGAAATTGACCCTGCACCTCAACCTGTTTCAATTGACTCTGTTTTTTATAGTACTCAAAACATGTTATTATATTGGGATTTATCTGTTGAAAATGATGTAGTTGCTTATGAATTAATTAAAAATGGAACAGAACAATATGCATTTGTTAATGATTTTTCTACAAATTATATTTATGTTGAATCGCCAGATTTATCTGAACCCATTTATTTTGATATAATTACATGGGATTATTGGGGACAATCCACTGCAAATAATCAAGGATTTGAAATAATAAATCATGCTCCTATAACACCTGAAATTTTAAATATTCAATTTGACCCTTCAATTCTTGAAATTAAATGGAATAAAAATAATGAATTTGATTTTGAATATTATACCATTTATCATTCTAATTTTTCAAATATTGAAACTGCAAATATTGTTCAAGAAATAACAAATAATATGGATACAGTTTTAACTTTACCAACAACAAACTATGGATTTGAAAACGAAAATTATTTTTGGATAGAAGTGACTGATTATTGGAATAAAACATCACTAAGTTCGGTTTCAAATTTATTTGAATATCAAGGTTATGAAACTCCTGAACATATTAATTTATATTCACCTTATTTTCCACAGGATGGATTATTTCAATTGAAATGGTCTCAAAGTGATAATGAAGACTTTAGCCATTACACTGTGATGAGAGCAAATAATATTGAAATGAACAACGCTGTAGAAATTATAAAATATGGCGAAGGGGATCAACTTGG
The DNA here is from genome assembly GCA_964529325.1 of uncultured bacterium. Taxonomy (GTDB): domain Bacteria; phylum Fidelibacterota; class Marinisomatia; order SCGC-AAA003-L08. Next base: position 65,126 of record CAZGWH010000002.1, read on the forward strand.
TTACACACAGACTGAATCACAATATTTTAATATGGATGTTAATGAAACAGATAATTATTATCAATTATTAATTACGGATGATTATGGTATGTTTGCGTCAAGTAATGTTGTTAGAATTTGGTTGGATGAATCTGAATGGTTATCAATTAGCCCTGGAGAATTTACTTATGGAGCACAAGATCAATCAGTGGAAATTTCATATTTATATGAAGTACAAAAATATCCAGTTACAAATGTCCAATATATTAAATATTTAAGAGAGAATTTAGATAATATTAATTTAATTGAAGAGGGTAATAATTGGAATATTAATGGGATATTTAATCATGAAACGGAAGGATTTATGCCTGGAGAAGTAAGAGATTATTTTTCTTTTGAAAATAGCCAACTATCGTATGATGGAAATGATTTTGTTGTGAATTCAGGATTTGAAAATCATCCTATTACAGGAGTTTCCTGGTTTGGAAGTTTTGAATATGCTGAATATGAAAATGCGAGATTACCAAATGATCAAGAGTGGGAAAAAGTGGCTAGAGGAAATTTAGGGTTTAATTATCCATGGTCAACTAATATTGAAGATGATGTTATATATGAATTAAATGCAAATTTTAGCGGTAGTAATGACCCATGGGATAATTTATATAAAGCAACAACTCCAGTGGGTTATTATAATGGTTTGAATGGAACATTAAATAGTCCTTCATATTATGGTGTATATGATTTGGCAGGGAATATTAGAGAATGGACATCAACATATAATGGGAGTGGTTTTTATTTTATTAAAGGTGGTGCATTTAATATGTTAGTTTCAAGTGTTGAACATAAATCGTGGGAACATGAAGAATTAGAACCTCATATAAGTCGATATAATTTAGGGTTAAGATGTATAAGGGATTAAATTTATTTTTAAATAACAAAAGGAGAAAGTAATGAAGCAGTTTATTAATTATATAACCATTTTGGGATTATTGATTTCAATGTCATTTTCACAAAGTGTTGATGTGTTTTTTGGAGATGTTGATGTGGTGGCAAATACTGCAGAAATTAAATATAATTCTGATATTGAAATAGGTGGTGCACAATTTGATTTAATAGGTGCAACATTAGGTGATTATTCAGGAGGTGAAGCTGGGAATGCAGGATGGACAGTAAGTGGTTCAGAAACAACCTGGTTAGGCTTTTCTTTTGGTGGGATCACTTTACCAGCCGGGGAACATGTTTTAACCGATATTACATTTACTCCAAATAGCGATGAAATTTGTATTAATGCAGTGGTAATATCAAATTCTACTGGCGGAACAGTGCCTGTAAATATTGGTGAATGTGTTTCATTATCTGGTTCAACTGAAGGATGTATGGATGATTCTGCATGTAATTATGATGATACTGCAACAGAAGCATGTAGTGATTGTTGTGAATTTGCAGATGAACACTTTGATTGCGATGGAAATTGTATAGCTGAATTAGATTGTGAAGATGTGTGTGGTGGTTCTGCTATATATGATGAATGTGGTGAATGTAATGGAAGTGGTGCATCATTTGATTGCGGTGATGGAATGATTGTTTGTGAGGAATCTGAATGTTCTTCAACCTTACCAGGCTGTTTGGATGAGGAAGCTTTAAATTATAATCCTGATGCAACAGAAAGTGATGACTCATGTTTATTTGATCCATTTGAATGGACTCAGTCAACATCACAAGCATTTTATGTTGTTAATGAATTATTAGTAAATGGTGAAGTAATGGATGCAAATGATTCATTATTAGTACTTGGTGCATTTTGTGGTGAAAGTAATATTCAAGTTGGGTCTGCACAGTGGGTAGGTGCTCCTTCGACGATTGTTGTAATGGGTGCTGATGGTGTTACACCTGGGACAGAAACATATTGCTTTGGTGGTATGACTAATCCAATTGTGATTCCAGCTGATATTCCATCCTTTAAAGTTTATGATGCTGAAAATGATGTATATATGGATGCTTCAATAAGTACATGTTTAGATGCAGAAGGAACAGAAACAGATTGTTCTTGGGCAAATTTTGGTTATAATAATATTTCTGAATTATCTGCTGGAGTTACAGTTATTGAAGGTTGTACAGATTTAGATGCATGTAACTATGATGAAACTGCAACTGATGAATGTGATGGAGATAATTCATGTTGTGAGTATGCAGATGAATTTTATAATTGTGATGATGAATGTGAAAATGATTCAGATGGTGATGAAGTATGCGATGAATTAGAAGTTGTTGGTTGTATGGATGATATGGCATGTAACTATGATGAAATGGCAACTGATGATGGTGAGTGCAATTATGAATTAGATTGTGCCGGTGAATGTGGTGGTGAAGCAGAAGAAGATGATTGTGGTGTATGTGAAGGTGATGGCTCGACTTGTGTAACTTTTAATGGTACCGAAATGGGGGTTTATTCTGGGGAAGATTGTACTGGCGAATTAGTTGATACAATTGATGGTTTATGTTATGACCCTGTTACTCATGAAATGGAGCCTACATTTAGCGAAGAAATGTGTACTTATGGTGGCGGAATTTATATTGCATTACCAACTTGTATGGATGGATGGACATTTCAGCCTGTAGAAATTGATAACCAAGATGAATGTATGTGTGGTGATGGAGGACTTTGGGATTCAGAATATGAAGAATGTACATCTGGTGAACAAGGATATAATTTTTGGTTAGATGCTATTCCATTAGACTTAGATGGTCCTATGAGTATTACATTGCTTTATGATGAAGATAATAATCCGACAGACATGATTATTAATTTTGCTGGTGAAGGAGATTGTGAATATGATTATGAGTGGCCTGACCAAGAAGCATGTGAAAATGCAGGTGCTGAATGGGATGATTATAATTGGGAATGTTATGTTGAAGATGAGGATATGTGTAATGAATTAGGTGGGAATTGGGAAGATTCTACAGATATAACTGAATATTCAGTTGAATTAAATGAATTAATTTTCTTTGATGAAGGAGATGAAATAGTTGCAGAAATTAATGAATATGATTTTGCAACTACATTAACAGTAGTTATGGAGGGTGGAGAATGTGAATTTGATTACGAATGGCCTGACCAAGAAGCATGTGAATATGAAGGTGCTGAATGGGATGAAGATGAAGAGGAATGTTATATTGAAGATATGGATATTTGTAATGAATTAGGTGGTTCATGGGTAGAGAACCCATGTATGGGATTTATTTTTGAAACAGCTAATAACAATGTTTTTGGGTGTACTGAAGAATCTTATGAAAATTATAACCCTGAGGCTTTAATTGATGATGGTTCATGTGGACTGAGTAATTATAATTCAAATTTACCAGGTCAATTTTATTTAAGTGAGAATTATCCAAATCCATTTAACCCTGTAACACAAATCTCTTACACAATTCCAGAATATTCAAATGTTGAATTAGCAATATATGATATTCAAGGTAATTTAGTAGAAATGATTTTCAAGGGCTCTCACAAGCCGGGAGAGTTTAAAGTGAAGATTAATGGTGATAATATGTCATCTGGTTTTTACATGGCTGTATTAAAGGCTGGTGATTTGATATTAACTCAAAAAATGGTATTGTTAAAATAATCAGATTAATTCAAATATTTAAAAGCCCTCGAATGAGGGCTTTTTTTGTATAAAGAATATTTTGTTTATGTCGATATTAAAAGTGAATAATTACATATAATCTCAATTGGAGAATGCATTGAAAATATTTATATTTACTATTTCTTTTTTTCTAATTTCATGTTCAAGTTATAATGTGAAAACCTATAATGATGAATTTGATCATTATGAATGGATTCGCTTTGAAAAAAATATTATTCCAGAAGATTACCCTGGAATTGATATTGAAATAAATCCACAAAAGTGGGTTCAAGGGGAAACCGAAATATATTCCTTACAAGTCCTATTAAGAGGTATAGATGAATTAGAAGTTTCGAATGGGTTTAGTTTATTATTATCTATAGATGGTAAACGAATAAATCTAGGAAATAATGTTAATAAAGCCTTTAGAGAAATGGTATCAAAAAGTGAGGTATATGAAGAAGCATGGTTTGAAATTGATAAAGAAATTTTATTTAATATTGCACTTTCTAAATCTATTAAATTTAAATTAATTGGAGAAACTGAATTTGTTCAAGGAGAATTTTCTACATTTAATTTAAATACGTTTAATGAATTTTACCGAAATAATGTTGATAATTCAATTTGGGAATTACCCTCTTTTGAAGATGATGTAAATGATAAAAAATTCAGTTTAAGAATCCCTATAAATTTAAAACCTAAAACTACATTGAATTTATTTTCAGATATTTTACTACAAAATGGTTGGTCTGGAGAAATTACTGAGTTTGAATGGGATTATCATATTGATGATATTAGTTTTATACAAAAAATTGATTTATTATTTTCTTTACCAGAAGGAGAAAAAGATTTTTATTATCCAGAATTTTCAATTCTTGAATTAATGTTTACGGAACAGAATATTATTCCGTTGTCAACAAAAAATCAATTTCAAGAATATTCATGTTCAAAATGTCCCCAATCATTTCCAATCACAGATTATCCATTTTTATTCCCAAACAAAACGAATGAAGAATTATTGATCTATAACAATTGGTCAGCATTTAGAAATGAAGGAAATGTTTATTTAGTTTTAGGAATAGACAATAAATTATCTGTGAGTGAAATATTTGGTTATTTAAGTGAATATTTCCAAACTGAAACCAAAACAGATATTAAGTTATTAAAAGAAAAAGTAAATAAAAATTATCAATTTAAAAAAGATAATAATGAAGCATATTTTTTAGTTCAGGAGTTTTTAAAAGAAAATGGTTATTATCATGGGCCGATAGATGGATTATTTGGTAAAAAGTCTATAATTTCATTTCAGAAATTTTTAAGAAGTAAAGATTTTTATAATAATGAAATTACAGGTGAAAAGAATGAATATTTTACAAATGCAATTTTTGAATATCAAAAATTTATGGAAGTAAAAGAAACAGGCTGGATAAATTTATCAATGGCTAAAAAAATGAATAAATAATATTTGGATTAAGAATTATTAAAGCTATAATTTTAGCTAAATCTAATCGCTCATTACATGCTACTTACATGGCCTGGGACGGTGTAATGAGAAGGCAGGAGCCGAGGGAACCTTTCCCTCGGCTCTTTTTATACCTTCCAATTCTACTTTATTAATTATTTGAACCTAAATATTTTAAAAATTTATTATTGGTTGATAATATTAGTGATGTTGTTGAATCTACTGTCGAGGAATATGCATTTAAAGATTCTATAAAATTATAAAAATCAGGTGCTTTTTTATATGAATCAGCATAAATGCTAACTGCTTCGGCATCAGCTTGACCTCTTATTTTTTGAGCATCTAAATATGAGCCAGATAAAATCTCTTTCTCTTTTTGGATTTGCTGTCCTATTATTTCTTCTTTTTGACCACGACCTTGAGCTCTATATTTTTCAGCAATGGTATTCTGTGCAGTTATCATTCGATTGAATAAATCTTGTTGCACTCTAGAATTATAGTCAATTCGTTTTAATTGAACATCAACAACTGTAATTCCAATATCTAATTCGATTAATTTTTCACTCACAGAATTTAATATATTTTGTGTTATATCTCTTCTTGCACCACTTATTATTATTTCTGCTGTTTTATTTTCAACTGTATTAGTATTCATAAAATCAAAACTATCTTTTGGCATTTCTCGGTCAGAGTAACGGACAATTTCTTCCATTACCTTTCCTGTAATTTCATTACGGATAGCACCATCAATTATATCATCTAATAATGATTGCGCAAGCATTTCATTTCGTGCAGATTTATAAAATTTTAAAGGATCTGAAATTACCCATCGAGCAAAACTATCTATAAAAATGTATTTATTATCTTTTGTTGGAATTTCTTCAGGTTTACCATCCCATTCTAAAATTCGTTTATCAAACTTGATTACAGTATTCATAATTGGTAATTTAAAATGTAACCCTGCATCTACAATGGGTTTATCACTAATTGGATTACCAAATTTTAATATTATAGCTTGTTCCCCTTCATTTAAAATATAAAATGAAGATGAAATTCCAATTAATATTGGAATAATTAAAAATAAAAGTTGCTTTTTCATTTAATTACCTTTCTTTTGAAGGTTTAATAATGGAAGAAAATTTTCTAATTGTGCATCAATAATTATTTTATTGGGCACTTTTGATAATACTTTTTTCATCGTTTCTATATAAAGTCTATCTTTTGTAATTTGAGGTGATTTTTTATATTCTTTAGAAACATTATTAAACATTTCTACATCACCTTTAGCTTCATTTGTTCTCTGAATTGCATAACCTTCAGCTTCTTTCACTAGTCTTTTAGCTTTACCTTCAGCTTGATAAATAATTTTATTAAAATCTTTCCTTGCTTCATTTATCATTGCTTCTTGTTCCTGTTTTGCTCTATTTACTTCGTTAAATGAATCGGATACTGGTCCTGGTGGGACTAATCCTTGAAGTTGAACTAATTGAATCGAAATACCGGAGTCATAAGAGTCTAATATATTTTGCATTTCTTCTTTTGCCATAATATTAATATTTTCTCGCTCAGATTGTAAAGCTTCTGTGAAAGATCTATCTCCAACCATTAAACTCATTACTGCCTCAGAAACATCTCTTATTGTATTTCGAGGATCTTTAACTTTAAATAAATAATTCTTAGGATCTTTAATATTATATTGAACAATCCATTCAACTTCAGCAATATTTAAATCACCTGTTAACATCCAAGATTCATCTTGATAATTTTTTGTTGAATATTGTGTTCGCGTTCCAGATCTTCGAGTTCTAAATCCAAATTCTTCCTTGTATTGCCGAGCCACTTGGATTTTATAGACTTTATCTATTCCGAGTGGGAGTTTGAATTTTAAGCCTGGAGTTGTTGTACCTATATATTTTCCAAATCGGAGTACTACTCCGTTTTCATTAGCATCTACTTTATAAGCAGATGTGAAAATTCCTAATAATATTACGACACCAATTATGATAAATATTGGAGTTGATCCACTTATCAAATTAGGAGGTATATTAAGATTAGGAGGTGTAAAGTTTGTATTGTCTGACATTGTTAACCTCGTTTATTATTTAAAAATTGAATAGGTAAAATTACTACTTATTTAGTTTATGATTATGCTAAAATCCTAAATATTGCCAATAATTAGAATTTAAATTCCAAATATCTGAAATATTTATATCTATTTCGCAAATAGGAAATTGATTTTTAAGTTTGAAATATTTTTTATGATCATTTTTAACAAGTAATAAAAATAATTCATTTTGAAAATAGGGGCTAATTTTAATTGAAGATTGATTTGGATTTAAATTAAAATAATTCCTTTTATCCTTTACATTAAATCCGATATAGAAATTAAAATCTGATAAATTATTTAATATTTGAATCTCACATAATCCATTATTTGGAAGGTGAACAAAAAGTGTATCTTCACTTAATTTTAAAATATCGATTATTTTATTGTCAAAAATAAAATTATTTGAAATTGATGAATTTATATTTAATTTTGAATTTAATAATTCAAAATCTACTTTTAACGAATCAAACCCTACTGAATAAAATGTATATGTGCTATTTTTTTCAATATTTATAGGTTTCTTTGGATTTACAAAATTCCCAAATGAATTAAATATTTCAAATTTTTCTGTGGTTATTGGTTTAATATATAATTGCTTAGATTCGAATTGATTATTTATCCAGCTTGAAAAATTAAAAAATGAATAAATAAAAATTATAAAAATGATTAACGAAATTAATACAAAAGAAATTGGACCAGATTCAGTTTTCTTTTTAATATTTTTCAAATACAATTCAGAATTTCCTAATAAATTATATTGAAGCCAACATGGATTTGAATAGCCATATTTTTCAATAAATATTTGTTTTGTATTTAAAAATGATGTTCCAATATCTATCCCTTTTATAAATTCATTATAAAATATAACTGCAAATTTTTTACTAAACTCAGTGTTTATTAATCCTGATGTATATAAAATAGATTCCACGCCATTTGTTTTCAATTGATAAATAAAGTTTGCATCATTTATTCTTTTTTCAATTCCACATGTATTACTAAATATAAAATCAGGGAAATTATTTAACTCAAAAAGAGTTTTAATGTCAATTATTTCATCATCATTCCATTTCCAACCACTTTGATTTTGAGTAGTTTGAATATAATGTCCTGAATAATGAAATATTTTCGACGATGAAAATACTTCTGAAATTTCTTTTTTATTGTGGAATGGTCCTAAGATTGGTCCTGTAAATAATTGATTCCCATTTTCTAATATTTCTGAAATTTCAATTAACTCGTTTTCAACTGATTCATTTATATCATTATCACAACTGAAATTACCAATTAAATTAATATGTTGTTGATTTTTATTATTTGAAAATGATTGTGTTTTTGGAATATTTCTTATTAATTGAAAATATTCAGATAAAAAATAATCTCCAGTATAAAGAAATTCAAATGGTATAAATCCTAAACTTTGATCAAAATCAATTAATATTTTAGGTGAAAGTGTATTCTTTTCAGTTTCAATATCATTTATAAATGATGAAAAACATATATTGAAAAGAGCGTTGGCACCTATTTTAAAGTCATTAAATAGTTCAATTCGAAGATGGAAATGTTGGTTTATTTCATTTAATTGACTATTTAATCGCGTTGAAACATTAATTACTTCATTTAAATTACAAATATATTCAATTGTATTAGATGAGTGGTTTTTTTGATATAAAATCCTGAAATTATCATTTTCAGTAGATATAAATTGGAACTTTAACATAGAGATTAGGAAATGTTTAAGTTGATTTCCCCAAGATTTTTCTTTTTATTGATTGAAATTTTATATTTACCTTTATTAATAATCACTGATTTTGTAGTACCTGTTGAATCAGTTAATAGTGAATTCAATATTTCATCGTTTTGCACTAGTTTAAATTGAATATTTTTTATAGGAAAATCATTTTTAGCCTTCAATTTAAAATGAATTGAAATTGTTAACTCATCTATGGGTGTACAAATACAAGTAATAAAATATTTATTTAATTCATTTTTAAAAAATAATTCAGTTTTAGTATTACTTCTAAATGCAGGCATTGGAGAAATAGGTGCTAAAAATTCAAAACCAGAAATAATATCTAATCCATTACTCAATATAGATAAAGCAATATCCATTATGTTTTTTTCTTCATAGCCTAGCCTTGTTAAAATAGATTTATGAAGATGTGTGGGTGGTTTTGAAATGATTGGATTTGTTATTACTCGTGTTAATTCATTTACAAATTTTAATAAATCAGGATTTAATTCAATTAGTTGTTTTATTCTATTATTTTCAGATTTATTTAAATTTCCATCAATATATGCTAATATTGTTTCCTGCTTAATATTTAAGTTTAATTCTATTAATAATTTTTTTAATTCGTTATTCATAATTATTTGACGATGGTTATATTAAATTTCTTCTAAAAATTGTTTTATTTTTTTTATTGCCCTAAACTTCAAACTACTAATTGTATTAATTGATTTATTTAGTTGCTCAGCAATTTCTTTTTCTTTCATTTGATTAAAATAAAATAATTCAATTACTTGTTTTTCATTTTCCTTTAAACTTTTAATTGCTTGTTTAAGGCTATAAATATCAGCAAAGTCTGTAAAATGTGAAGTAATCTCAATATTTTCGATACTTTCATAATTTTTTGATTTATTATATCCAGCAGATTTTATATAATCTAAAATTGTATTTACAGCTATTTTATAAAGAAATGTAGAAAATTTTGACTTACCTTCCCACATTCTAATTCGTTTTTTATTGTTTGAAAATAATTTTAATATTATTTCTTGAAATAAGTCTTCTCTATCTGATTCAGATAACTGATCATATTTATAAAGTGCACCCCAAATTAATGGTTCTATTAATTTAATAAATTCAATTACTGAAGAATTATCGTCCTCGAGTACTTTATTTATCAAATTTCTATTCAGATTGTCGAAAGATTGGTTCATTTTACTATGTAATATTATTGACTTGAAAACAGTAAAAACAAAAGAATCTTATAAAATAATCATTTTTCTTTTTAAAAAGGGCATAAATAGTTGAAATTTCAGCATGTTGCAAACCATATTATTTATGTTTTTCCTTGGATTAACAATTTTTGGTGCAAAATTAGTATTTATAAAAAGTGGAAACCATGATGCTGATTTTATGATAAAATTATTCGGGTATTTATTATTAATGCCTGGGATCATTGGCTTTTTGCAATTATTACCCTAAACCATAGATTGAAATTATGAAACAATTTGAAATTGAATATTGTGAAAAATGAAATTATCATCCAGAATTTGACCGGGTGTCAAAATTGATAAAATTGAATTTTTTGAATGTGATTATTAAAGGAAATATTAAATCTCCAAGAACTGGAGCTTTTGAAGTTACCTTAAATAATAAACTTATATTTTCTAAATTTAAAACAAATAGATTTCCAACAGAAAATGAGATAAGTAAGTGGTAAATTATGTTTAAATTTAGCTATGATTTTCTAGGGAATATTTTTTCGAGTTCTCGTGCGAATGAATTTAAGCTTGCAAAAATTGGAATTGGATTTATTTTTTTGGGAATTGTATTGTATTTATTAAAAGAATTACTTATTGGATTAGTCTCTTTTATATTATTTATCATTGGAGCAGGCTTTTTAATCAAAGCATTTAAAGTCTGGAGATCAAATAATCAAATCCATATTAAATAAAATTATATATGTATAAACTATTAAAATTTAAAATATTATTAATTATATCACTTATTTTCTTTTCCTGTGACTTAAGTTTTTTGATTCCAGATAAAGAAGAGCCTCAAATTAACTGGCAAGAATATAGAATAAACTCAAATCCATTTATTGAATTTAATTCAGATAATTTAGAGATTAATCCAGGGTACGAGATATTAGAATTCAAAGTAAAAGTAACTGACGAAGCAAGTGATATTGATAATGTTCAATTATATGTAGAAGAATTAGACTCAGTTATTTATTCTACAAAATCAACTATTGAATCTGATATTTATGTATTAAAGTGGAATTCAACTCAAGTTGAGTTTCCAGATTCAGTATATACTTTAAAAATAAAAGCCATGGATTCAAGTGAAAATGAGAATATAAGCTCACCTTTAATTGTAAATTTAGATCAATCTATGGGAAACCCATTACCACTGGATATTATTTCTGTAATTAATAATGAGAATTCAAACTGTATTTTTTGGGATTCTATTTTAATTGATAGTATTCCAGATTTTTCACATTTTAATATATATATTTCTGATGGGTTTTCAGAAGAGATATTAGAAAGTGAGCCTGATATTAATTCACATTTTTATTGTCATAATGAACCTTCAGATAATGAAGTTTTATATAATGTCACAGTTGTTGATTCATTTGGATTTGAGTCTGAGTTGACTGAGTTTTATTCTAATTTATTTGATTATTATCCAATACCATTAAATTTCACTCAAATTTCTTATGTAGGTGATTCGGTGATTTTTAATTGGACTGAATCTCCCGATGTAGATTTCGCTCGTTATGAATTGTGGTTTGATTGTTCAGATTGTGAATTTTCAAATGAACCCTTTTATGAAGTAACAAATGTTACTCAAACTTCTTATGGATTAGGTTTGTTTACGGGTGATAATTCTGAATATTTATACCCTAATCGATATAATGAATTTTGGCTAAAAGTAATAGATAATTCAGATCAAGCAAGTTCTGGTGAAATTTATATGACGCCTCCAAATAATTCACCTCAAGCCGTAAATATCAAATCAATCGATTATTCTGTAGAAGGAATAAATATTGAATGGTATATAGATGAATTGGATAATACTAATTTTAATTCGTATAATATTTATCATTCTATATCTGAAACAAGTGATAAAATTAAACTCATAAGTATTTTAGATATAAATTCTTCAAATTTTAATTTAGATTCATCTTTTGTATCTGAAAATGAATTATTTTCTTTTAGTGAAAATTTTAGCCCATTTATAGAAAATTGGTTTTGGGTGGGGGTAGAAGATAAATTTGGAAATATTGCAATTGGCAGTGGTATGACTAATTTAATTGATATACCACCACCAAAAGTAGAAATTACAGGTTGGACATATTGGAAAGGCGTTGACAATAGTGAAAACATACCAGATACAATAATTGTTCATTGGGAAAGTGTTGAAAATTTGATATCAGATTTTAAATCATATACAGTGTTTTCTTCTACCGTTTCAGATTCCTTGGAAGATACACTTGGACAGGTTTTAAATATTGATGAAAATAGTTTATTAATGACCTATTTTTGGGATGAAGAGGTTTCATGTAATCAATCGGGTGAATTATTTTTCTGGGTTGAAGTAGAAGATGGTTGGGGACAAAAAACAATTTCTGAACATAGTTTGTTTTCTGAACAAGCACCAGATAAACCATATATTACAAGCATTTACTTTGAGAATGTTGATGCAGAAAATAGGCAATATGTAATTGAATGGAATGGTAGTATGGATGAAGATTTTAAATCTTATTCATTATACTATAGACATGAAGAGGCATTTAGTTATAATGATGTGTTTGATGAAAATTGTATTGAAGATAATTCTGATATTATAAAAGTAGGTCCATTTACTGACAATCAAATGACACAATATATTTATACTATGGAAGAAGAAGATTGGATAATGTATTTTTTAGTGGTTACTGAAGATGTGTGGGGGGAAAAAAGCTTTAGTAGTCAGGAAGAATATGATGTTGCAGAAAAAGCAACACCCTTTAATCAAATTGTTTTTCAATCCTTTAGAGATGGGGTGAATAATATTAACAGTGTTGAATTAGATTTTGAAGATCCGGGTTTTCCGAGATTACAATTATTTTCAAATGAAGTGGGTGAAAGTTATTCGCCAAGTTTTGAACCATGGGGAGCAAGAATTATTTTTTATGGTCGAGAAAATGGAAACTTTGAAATATTCTCAATTGGTGCTGGTGGACGAGATTTACAAAACTTGACTAATCATCCAGGGAACGATTATAATCCTCAATATACTTCAAATGGTTCTCGGATTATTTTTGAATCTGTACGAACGGGTAATTTTGAAATTTATAGTATGAATAAAGATGGATCTGATTTAATTCAATTAACTTTTAATAATGGAAGTGATAAGGATTTCAATATTACAAATATTATTTCAGGTACTGATAAAATAGTATATAGTTCAACAATTGCGGGTAATTTAGAGATATTTGTAATGAATGAAGATGGGACACAAAAACAAAATATTACAAATCACCCTGAACCTGAATATGAACCTGATATAAATGATGATGGAAGCCAAATTATTTATATTGGTGAAGTTAATAATCAAGTTGATTTATATTGGTATAATATAGAAACAGGTGATAGCCTTAAATTAACAAATGACAATTATATCGAACGCAATCCAAGATTTGTGATGGATGGATTTTCTCCAAATAGTGAAATGGGTAACTTTATAGTTTATGAAAGTAATCGTGATGGCTCTTGGTCAATTTATTTTCAAAAAATACCAATATCTCTTGATGATTACGAAACAAATGTAATTGATGTGTTTGCAAACAACAGTTTTGACCAAGTTAACCCAAATTTTGCAAATATCATATTGAATGATATCGATGGTGTATATATGGTTTTTGAATCAACAGAAGATGGAACAAGTTCGATCTTTTTAACAGATGAAGCTAATTCGGTTAACCATAAAATTAGTGATGAATCAGGTGATGATTTCTTACCACAAATTCAACCTTAATATTAAATTTGAGTTGAATTTAACCTTTCAGCTTTGATAATATACCTTAATGGTGCATCTCCAATATAATTAAATGGATAACACGTAATCAGCGTTAATTCAGTGTAATCATATTGATGTAGCCACTTTGTATCCATTGGGTTTACAATGTGTATTGAATTCACAACATAATTTACAACTGCTGTTTTGCTCTCCAAAATTATTTGATTACCTTCTAATAGCTTTTCTAATCCACTAAAAAATGAATCTCTATGACCTGCAATTACACAATTACCATTCATATTTGGTAAGGCTGTTTCATAAATATGCCCAGAACCATATTCTAAACTTCCATTACTTGCACCTTCAATAATGATATGGTCAAATTTTATTTTTGGTATTATCAATCTTCCAATTGGGTATGTATTTGACCAAGACCACGGTTTTGTATTTTTCTGTGTAGATTTTGTTTCTTCCCATGCTTTTTCTAAAAGGAATTGCCCAATAAAACCTTTTGAATAAAATAGCAGGGAATTTCCAATTAGCAAACTCCCTACTATTAGGAGTAAGAAAGAGAAATATTTAATTTTCATTTGTATTAAGTTTTAAAATTAAACTAATAAATATTGAAAGCAATATGAAAAATATGCCAGTGAGAAAGAAAATTGGATATTGAGTTGCTGTTTGTGGTAAAGTTTTTTCAATCGACTCATCATTATCTTTTTGTATTGAATTTATATTTTCAGCCATTATTGGCTTTCGGTGGTTTGCACTTTTAAAAATGCCGTCATAACTCCAACCATAAGGCATCTCAACAGGGATATTTTTTATATTATACGCCAATGCAGGGTTTGTGATTTTATCTTCAATAGCAATGAATGATGTAAATTGAGTTACTATTTTAAATGACTTAGCAATATCAATTATATGTTGTTTTGATTCTTCCCCACCTCTTCTAAAATCATTCATTAACTCTTTAACTTTCATTCTTGCCCAAATTGTTGATATTCCTTCAGCAGGTTTTGCTTGATTTAAATCTAATGATAAATGTTGAATAAATCGATTTCCATTTAAATTTCCTGAAAATTTAACTTTTTCATCACTAATTTCATTTAATTTTCCAATGACAGTTAACGGTTGCCCTTTATATAAATCAGGAATTGTTTTTGGATAAATTTCACAATCACTTGGTAATTCTAATAATAAATCTGTAATTATAGGATTTTCAATCTTGGAGAATAATTCAGTCACTTTTTCTTTTACTTGATTTTGATTATGAATATAAGTAAATGTCCCCTTTCCGAGTTCAGATATTTTTTCTAATAAATAACCATTTGATGCATGCCCAATTGCAAGTGTGAATAATCGGCTATTTCCTAATTTATTTTCAACTAAATTAAATAATTGATTTTCATTTCCAACAGAACCATCAGTTAAAAACACCACCATCTTCATTTTATTGTTTTGTGGGGTAAAATCAAATCCTGCTTCTAATGCCGGTTGAGCCATTGTGCCACCATTTGCATATAATTGATTAATGAAATTTAATCCTCTATGTTTATTTTCATCATTTGCTGGTAAAGAATTGGAATTAAATGAGGTATAATTATTATTAAAGGCAATAATATTAAAGGATTCTTCGGGTTTTAATCGATTTAATATTTCAATTAATGCTGATTTTGCTTGAAGGATTTTAGTCCCTTGCATTGATCCTGAAATATCTAAAATAAATATTATTTCTTTATTGATTATTTTTATATTTCCGTTAATTTGTGGTGGCATTGCCATAAGTAAAAAATATTCTTCATTATTAAAAGTGGAAGTAAATAACGCTGCTTGTGGTTGATTTTCTGGTTTAATTGAATATTCTAAAATAAAATCTTTATTTGGAATTATAACTTGATGTTCTAAAGTGATATTATAATGTTCATCAATATTTTCACTTTCAATTTTATGAGTAGGACTTAAAAGCTTTTCAATTGATAATCCTGCATTTAATTTTATTGAGATACTCAAATTATTTCCTGTACGCATTCCTTCAGGAATGATTGGGGGAGTTATTCGAGAGGCATCCGGTACAATATCGGTATCCAATGCCCAGCCTGTTCCTGAATAACCTCTAATTGTATTTCCAGGAATAAACCGTGGGCCAACAACCATTGGAAATTTATATGAGTATTTTCCTTCTTCATAATATAATTTTTCAACTAATTTTAATCGAATAATGACATGTTCACCCGGCAATATATTTGCAACGGAATTTGTGAAAATATTTGGGCGTTCTTGTTCCGTAAGTCCTGCTTTTTTTCCTTGAGATTTAGCCTGTTCATATTTTTTTCGTGCTTCAACTTTTTCTTCAACTTCACCTTTTATATGTCTATCACCAATAATCATTTCCATATCTCTAACAGCACAATTAGCAGATAATGGAAATACATAAATTGTTTCTATAATTTCATTAGTGTCATTGATATAATGTTGATCAACTGTAGTGGACGCAATCATACCTTCTATATCAACATTCACAATTGTATTTAAGTTTGGCATTGGCTGATAAAGCCCACTTTCACCATCTTTAATTACAAGCGTGCCTTCTGAAATATCAGAAAAATTTACAGGAGCTAAATTGGTTATTTTTTGAATATGGGTAATTATAGAATTTAAATTATTCTTTGCTATCGGTTGAGTTTCATTTATTGTATTTCCAATAATTACAGAAGTTAAAATAAATAATATAGTTTTTGTTATGAGCGATTTCATTTTCTATCCTTTTTTGTATTCGTTAATTTCACTCTAATTTTTAGAGCTATTTAATAGACGATTTAATAATTATAATTCTTTCATATAAATACTAAAATAGATAGAATATAAATTTTTTCAATTATACATTAAACAAAGTATATGAATAACTATGCAAAATAACACAATTTTATTCAATAAATATTAAATTTAACTTGTATTTATGCAATTATTAATTGGAAATTAGTTGAACGATAATTTAATTAAATGACAATAATACCTGAAATATTTAAAACTAATAATCCAATTGAAGATTATTTACATACCAAAATTGATAAAAAATCATCCATTTGGCGTGAATATCTCTCTCATATAAAACTAATCCATCAAGATTATAACCTTAAAAAAACTGACCCTAATGCAAAATTAGACAATTTTGATACTCATCATTCAATTTTAATTATTTTAGGTAGGGGGCGTTATCAAATTAGACATGGTCGTTTATTGGATGGTGCTAAATTAATAGGATATGCTTATAAATTAAATGAAAATAAAAATCCTAACTTATCCGCATTAATAATATTAGAAATGGTTTCGTTTTTAGGAATTATAGGAAATTTTGAAATTGCACGATTACTTTTACCTCAAATCTCTTTGGTTTCAACGAATACATATTTATTAAAAATATCCGATTATTTTTTATTGGTTCAAGATATGCGAACAGGAAACTTAAAAGATATTTCGCTTCTTAACCAATCACTTGACTATTTTACTAAAATTAAATCCAATTCTTATATTTTATATCATCAAAAAATATTAGCGAATTATTATCGTCGAAAAGGGAAATATAAAAAAGCAAATTCTATTTATACTACGGCTATTGAAAATGCTAAACTTAAAAAATTAACTCATATTCAGTTGGCATTAACTCATGATAATGGTTTACTTCAATATTATATGAAATCAAATGAAACTGCGATTAATATTCTAACT
This sequence comes from uncultured bacterium, assembly GCA_964529325.1. Taxonomy (GTDB): domain Bacteria; phylum Fidelibacterota; class Marinisomatia; order SCGC-AAA003-L08. Next base: position 82,756 of record CAZGWH010000002.1, read on the forward strand.
GAATTAATAAAAACAACAACTCATATTTACACTTTAGCATTTATTCATTCTAGTTTAGGGTTTATTTATCAAAAATTAAATCAATTGGATAAAGCATTAATCCATTTTCAAAATGCATTTGAAAAAATAATATTCAATAATATTTTCCAAATGGAACCTGGATTATGTTTGTATTTAGGCAGAATACATAAAGAAAAAAATAATATATCATTAGTACAATATTTTTTTGAGAGGGGATTTAATTCTGCACAAGATTTAGTAAAACAAAATTTTCCATATAATGGTGATAGATTAAACGCAATAGAGTCCCATATTCAGTTTTTAAAAGATTACCCCAATTTAATTGTAAATCCATTAGATAATTTAGATTTTAGTTTCGCAATAAATAAAAATCTTGATGAAATACGAAAAATATTCCACTTTCATTTAATAACTAAATTGATGCGTGAATTTAAATCTGTTCGTAAATCATCTAAGTTTATAAATTTACCTGAAAGGACTTTTCATCATATAAAACAGCGGTGTATAAATCATAATATTCCAATCCCTGTATTTTTAATACATTATTTTATTACTAAAAAAAATACAAATTGGAAAAATATTAATATTGAGTTTGATAGACAAATATTATTATTTCTCACTCAATATTATGGGAATAAACAAATAGCAAGTAACAAATTAAATATCAGTTATGCTCATTTTGTTAAAATTTCAAAAAGATGATGAACTTAAATTATATTTACCACTCCACTTCTGCAAAAATGCTCAGCACAGGCTCAATCCTATCCTTGATGAAGGAGTGGAAGTCGGTTTACCGACAGGGGAAAAATTATTGGAATAAAAAGTTTATTAAAATAAAATTTAATAACTGTAGGGATGAACCAATGTGGACATTCTATTAATGGACAGACACACAGGTCTATTCTTACGGATTTTTGGAACTTGAAATAAAATGGAGAAAGAAAATGAACATACATAAAATGATAAAATATATAATTTTTACAGTATCATTCGTAATAATCGGTTGGGGACAAAACTGTTATGGAGATGAGGATTGCGCTGATGGTTACGCCTGTATCTCTCCCACTGGTGATTGTAATTTTATTACCATTGCAGGTGAATGTATTGAACAAGATGGCGAGTGTACTGGTGATTTTAATCCTGTATGTGGGTGTGATGGTGTAACCTATTCTAATGAATGTTACGCTCATCGTGAAGGCACCGGCATCGCCTACGGAGGGGAGTGTGAACCCGACCCCCAAATCGGAGATGAATGCCTTATAAGTGATGAAGAGCTGGGATATTATAATTGTTATTTGCAGTGCTATCCTATTTGGTATTTAGAAAATGGGCTGGGAGATGGAATTTGTGATGACTTTTGGGGAAGTGCTGAATTATTTTGCCCTGAATTCGGCTACGACTGTGGTGACTGTAACCCTGACTGGGACGGCTCAGACCCCTTGGAGTTTTGTGAAGAAGACTACGATGGACCTACTTGGCATATCTCAACTGACGGCTCAGATGATACAGGTGACGGATCTGCTGATAATCCATTTGCCAGTATTCAGTATGGGATTGATATGTCGGCAGAAGGAGATACGGTATTGGTTGCAGTCGGTATGTATTTTGAAAATATAATTTGGCCTGCCACAAATGGTATAAAACTTATGGGTTCAGGGCAAAATAACTGCATTATCGAGTAGCAGAATCGATATCAACTAAATTTCCAAAGATTGATATTTCAACTATATTAGAAACAATTTCATTGCATTCAATGATGGTAGATATATCCCCTCCATATCCAAAAATAACTGCAGATGTTGATGATGATAAATTTATAAACTGTGCAGAAGCATCAAATACTAAAATAATAATAAGTGGTGATAAGCATTTACTTGATGTTGATGGTTATAGTGGAATTGAAGTGTTAAAACCTTATGCGTTTATTACAAAGTATTCTAAATAATAAAGTGTCTTTATATAAAAAGGTGGGGGCTCGAAACAACGCTTTATGTGTCTATAAAATGTATAATAATTAATTGCTATAGAGATAATAATTCGACTTACTGATATGGATTAAGCATGCATAATTAAACTAAATCTTTGATTTAAAATCAGTGTGATGTGTGAATTTGTTAAAACGGAAAATAAGTGTTAAATTACAAAGTACGAAACGGTTTTAAAATTCAATATAGGAACACATTAATGAAATTTACGCATATAATATATTTACTCCTTTTTACATTTCCTTTTACCCAAACGGCGGAAATCACAAATATAACGGTCGCCCAAAGAACAGACGGCAGTAAACTTGTGGATGTCTGTTATGACTTACAGGGCGATGCCAACTTTAGTGTATTTACTGTAAGTGCAGAAGTATCTTACGATGGCGGAGCCAATTACACCTCAATAAGTACGGTAACAGGCGATATTGGCGGAGACATCGAAGAAGGCGCAGGAAAATGCTTTATATGGAACTTTGGCGAAGAAACCGGGGAATTATTTACCTCTACCGCAAAAATACAATTAACGGCCGATTCTGCACCATTACCACCCCAGCCGGGAGAATGCACCGACTACGACGGCAATGAATATCAAACGGTTTTAATCGGTGACCAAGAATGGATGT
>CAZGWH010000003.1:0-72572 GCA_964529325.1 uncultured bacterium
AATGTAGGAAGTTCACCGCGTTTTGAGCGGATTAAGACTACTTTCGTACTTTTGGTTGTTTTTTGTTTTTAGACATTGTCTAAACTCTCTCCGCGTTTTGAGCGGATTAAGACAGAAGTGTATTATATTATATAGCTTAATCTGCTATATAAGTCTAAACTCTCTCCGCGTTTTGAGCGGATTAAGACTAGCTCCCATGAAACCTTGTGTAGGTTTTCATAGAAGGTCTAAACTCTCTCCGCACTTCGTTTAACTCAGTGTAAACTTACTGAGCAGATCCATTGGTTGGTAGTTTGTGGAAAGATTTTTTTTTATATTAACCATGGGCAATAATTTGAAAAATTAAACTTTACAATTTGTTAGGATGATTGGAATAACAAGGTTGTTAAACAGAAATTAAAATAAAGAAAACCAATAGATTTACTTATTAGGAAAACAGAAATTAATTATACAAATAATTAATGTAAATATTAATAAGGAGTTATCATTTTTAAATTTATAGATTATTATTGGGATTCATTTGCAGATGAATCATTTTTTGTATTGAAGGTTTTTCCATTTTCTATACAAATTATTACTGGATATTTTGAAATCAGTTTAACTTTTACAATATTATTTTTTACTATTAAATTTTCTATTGATAAAGTACATCGTTTTTAAGTTTACAAAGGAAGAAATTGAAATTAGTCATATTAAGTGATAATCATAATAATTATAGGTTTGATGTACCACATGGAGATATTTTAATTCATTGTGGGGACTTTACATTTTCTGGCTCAAATCATGAAATCGAAAAATTTAAAATTTGGATACAATCACAACCACATAAGTATAAATTATTTATTTGGGGTAATCATGAATTAATAGAACATGATGAAAATTTTTGGAAGAATGAATTAGAAGAAGTGGGTGCTATTTGTTTGCATAACACTGAAGTTCAAATCAATGGGGTGCAATTTTTCGGTAGTAGTTTTACTCCTATATTTGGAGATTGGGCGTTTATGCACTCAGCCATACAGCGAAAAAAATATTGGGAAAATGCACCAAATTGCGATGTATTGATAACACATGGTCCGCCATCTGGAATATTAAGTCAAAATTATAATAATATTGATTGTGGGTGTGAATTTTTAAATGAATATATTTTAAAATATAAACCTAAATTGCATGCTTTTGGTCATATTCATGAAGCCCATGGATTACAAAAAGAAAAGAATTTCAATACTACTTTTGCTAATGTTTCTATATTAGATGAAGGATATAGAATGATTAATAAGCCTATGATATTCGAGATTTAAAGAAAAAGTTATTATGAACCAAAAACAAAGCTACATAGAGATTTTTATTGCGGTAATTGGAATTACACCACAAGTACTAACTGAATCATTATTTTATTACTATTCTCCATATTATAAACAAAACCGTAGTTTTGACCGTGTTATTGTTTTCACAACATTAGAAGGTAAAAAAGAACTTATTAATGCATTATTTGATCTTGGAAAATTAGAAGAATTAGAGAGAAAACTAAAACTTCCCAAGAATACAATTCCATTTACCAAAAATGATATCAAAATTTTCTGTGATGACAATAATAATCCACTTTCAGATATACGGACAACTGAAGATAATAATAATTCATTTAATATATTACATGATGAATTTAAAAGATGGACCAAGGATAGAAAAACTAGAATTACTGCAACAGTTGCAGGAGGACGAAAAACAATGAGTGCTCAAATGGCGCTTACATTTCAATTATTTGGTCGAAAAAGAGATGAACTATTCCATATCATTGTTCCTAATAATGAATTAACAGAGAGAAAAAAAAATAATGATAATACAATTAATTATCATAAAACATGGTTTTATCCAAATAACCCCAAAGATCCAAGTGAAAAATTAGATGTATCTATTTTACCAGTATTACGTGTAGGTAGATATTTTTCTAAAGATTTAAATCTACCCGCAGGTGAATTATATACCAGATTACAGGAAGAAATTATTGAAAAAGGTCCAATTGAAGAGTTAATAATTAAAGGTAATAAATTAATTTCAGAAAATGAAATTCTTACTTTGCCACCATATGAAATGTCATTGTTTAATTGTTTTATTAATAAAAGGATAAATTCAACTTGTGATTCAATTTGCAGAGGGTGTGAAAATTGCTATATAAGACATGGTGAATTAGGTGCATTATTCTTTACTTTAATGCGAGATGAACACAAAAAATTATATAACTCAAATAGTGGTCATTTTGAAAAGTCAGAAATTAATAGAGCAAACCTAAAAAAAAGAATAAATAGTAGTAATAGAGCAGAAAAGGAGTTAGCTGAAAAAGAAGTTTATGATAAAATTGACCAAATTAATTCAAAATTAAAATCTAAAATTAAAAAAAGCAATATTAGCAATAGATTTAAGAAAGGAATAATGATAAAATCTGAAGAATTTGAAGAAGACTCAAAGATGAAATGGATTGGCGTTTCAATAGACCCATTAATTGTGAAATATGAGAATTTAAAATGATAATATCAGCAAGTAGAAGAACTGATATACCCGCATTTTATTCTGACTGGTTTTATAATCGATTAGAAAAGGGGTATTGCACCGTATTTAATCCATTCAATCGAAATCAAGTTAAATATGTATCTCTTAATCCTAAAGATATAGATGTAATCATATTTTGGACGAAACATTCAAAAGCATTTAGGAGTCGATTACAAAGGCTTGACGATTTAGGAATTAACTATTACTTCCAATACACTCTGGTTAACTATAATCAAACAATCCAAACCAAGGTTCCACAGTTTGATAAATTGCTTGATGAATTTATACAATTAGCAGATCAAGTTGGCAAAGATAGAATCATTTGGCGTTATGACCCAATTATCATTAGTAAAGATTTTACACCAGAAAGGCATATTGAGTATTTTGGTGATATTGCCGAAAAATTAAAAGGTAAAACTACAAGGTCTGTTATTAGTATAGTCGATTACTATCAGAAAACACTCCGAAATATGAAGGAATACAATGAATACGGAGTATTAAATGAGCATCCAGAGAATTTGATGGAATTCGGGAATTTTATCAAGAATCTTTCTGATATAAGCAAGGCAAACAATCTTGAAATCCAAAGTTGTTCAGAAGCAATTGAAATGGACGACTATGGTGTAACACATGGTAAATGTATTGATGACAATTATATCAAAAAAGTTTTTGACTTAAATGTAATGCACAAAAAAGATGCAGGACAAAGAAAAGAATGTGGCTGCATTAAGAGTATTGATATAGGAGTATATGACACTTGTTTGCATGGGTGTCAATATTGCTACGCAACTAAACAACATGAATCTGCAAAAAAGAACTTTGATAATCATGATCCAAATTCTCCTTCCTTACTTGGCTATTATGATGGAGATCCACCAAAAGAAGACCCACAAGGAAAGTTGTTTGAATAGTATATGCCTTTTAATTTTTTCAAAACAAATATAATCCCCGATGACCAAGTTGTATATATTTATGATTTGGTAAAAAATATAATTGCCCCTGGTAATCGTGCATTTGTTTCACCCGAAATACAAAGATTAATAGATGAAAGGCTTGATGAAAGGCTACATGAACACAATTGGCGAGAAAATAAAAATTTCAGAAAAGAATTAGCATTAGCCTTTTGGAAGAAGAAATTCTCGTCTTATGAAGGCAAGTATTTCCCTGACTACTATTCAGCATATTACATGCCAAATAATATCTATAAAGTTCAATTAATGTTCTTGGAGTTATTTAGGCTTGGGAAAATTAGTTTTTCAGAAAAGAAAATAAAAGTTTTAGATATAGGTTCTGCTGTAGGAACAACTGCTTGGGCTTTATATGACTTTTATCAAATTCTTGTGAATGTTTTAAATCTATACGGCTTACCGTTTGACAAACTTCCTGTAATGGAAGTGGATAGTATTGAAAAATATCAAAGTAATATTGATTATTTTAATGGTTTTTTAGAGAAAGTATCTGCAAATAATTCAAAAGTTAAAATTAACACTCCTATTAAAGCTGATGTTCTCGATAGCGGTTTAGATAATGTAAATCTAAATAAATATGATGTTGTTATTGCTTCAAATATTATTAATGAATTTCCTACATATAATGACCAACTTACTTTTGCAAAAACTATAATTAATAATATAAAAAACACTGCATCATTTATTCTGCTTGAAACTGCCTATTTAAAAGACACCATCCCATTGAAGAAAATTCAATATGAGTTATCACAAATGAAGGATGTCAAAATTGTTAGTCCATGTGGTAAAATTAATGGGTTGTCAAAAAGATGTGATAATTGTTACAGTTTTAGAAAGGAGAGTTTGAAAATTCCTGAAACAATGAAACTTTTCTCAAGCAATCTTGATGAAGGCGATGAGAATGAAAAGTTAAAATGGAGTTATACAATATTCTCTAAAAAATTAGAAGTAAGTAATATTAAAACAAATGGCTACTTAGCATTAAGCGAGCATTCAAAGAATGGAAAGCAACAATCTATTTCAGTAGAGGTTGAGATAGTTTCGGGTAAATTGTATAAGAAGGGTGATAAAAATTACTATTATCTGAAAGTATGTGACCAAAGCGAAGATTTTGAAGAATTTATATTAAAGGTTCCACGCTATTATGAACTTCCCAATTATCATTTTGGTGATATATTTGAAATAAAAAATGCAAATATTGAACAAATCGACTGGATAAAACCTCAATCTGTAAATTTTGCATTGGTTATTGATTCTCGTACAACTACAGTTATCAATAAATCTGAACTATCAGAGCCAAGAGGGCTAGTGTCATTTAAGGATATTGATGAAAACAATATTTTATATTTTTTAGAACGATTTTTTAATTATGATAAGTTTAATGATGGTCAGTTTGATATATTAAAGAGAGTACTCCAAAATGAAGATGTATTAGGCATTTTAGCAACTGGCGGTGGCAAGTCTCTAACATTTCAACTTCCTGCACTATTAAAACCAGGTGTCTCTATAATTATTTCTCCTTTAAAAAGTTTAATGGATGATCAAGTTCATGGTTTAAAAAACAGGTTTGGGTTTGATTTTGTAGATAGAATTCACAGTGGAATGGATTTACAAGAAAAAGGACAGGTTTTACAGCGATTTAAAAATGGAAAACTCAAAATATTATATATTGCTCCAGAAAGACTTCAACAAAAAACCTTCCAGTTGGAATTGAAACGCTTAATCGAAAGAGGAGTAAATATTAACTATTTTCCTATCGACGAGGCACATTGTATTTCTGAGTGGGGTCATGATTTTAGACCTCCATATTCACGGTTAAAAGATAGACAACAAGATTTACCTCATATTGATGGAAACCATCCATCCATAATCGCTCTAACTGCCACTGCATCTCAAAAAGTTCAAGAAGATGTGTTGGAACAGCTATCTATGGATAAAGATAAAAATTTAATTCATAAAATTGTTGATAGAAAAGAGTTGAGTTTAGAAGTGATACCGATGCAATATGAACTCTCAAGCGGTAAATATAAAGTAACTTATCGAAACCCTGACGATAAAAACGGATTTTCAGAACATCATTTTGAAGAAGGTGCTATGCGTCATGATGTTTTGAAATATGTATTAGATAATATATTACCTCATAGATTTGATTCTTTTGATATTAGCCAAGATGCTGGACTAATCTTTACTATTTATGCAGACCCAAAACCAGCGATTGAAATGGCTGAAAAAACAGTGAAAAAAATTGCTAAAGAAAAGGAAATAAGTGAAGGTTCTGTTAAATATCAAAAATTATCGGAATATATCCTCCTCGAAGAGTTCAGGTCAGATAAATGTCGTGAAGGTGAAGGTGCAAGATGGTTGTCAGAATATTTAAATAAAAATGGTATAGATAATAAACCATGGTTCTCATCGTTAGGATATCGTAAGGGTCGAACTTCTGCAGATAAAAGAAAACTTGATAAGGCGTGGGAAAAAATAAAAGTCAAAACTCAAGATGAGTATATTAGTAATAACGTAAATCTTTTAGTTACTACAAAAGGATTTGGTATGGGAATTGATAAGCCAAATATCCGATACATTATACATTTTGGTTTTCCTGACTCATTAGAATCATATTTCCAACAGATTGGTAGAGCAGGCAGAGATAGAGAACATTCGCATTGTATTTTACTTTGGGATGCACCTACATCTGATTGCGAAATATACCTTAAAGAGAATAAAACTCCCGAATGCTATAAACCAGATGATACAACTGGAAAGATACAATTTAAAGAATGTCCGTATGGTAGAATAAGGAAGTGTGATTATGCTAAACAGATTCACTTTATTGAATCAGGTTATCCCACTATTGATGAGTTACAGTTCGCAATTGATTACCTGAAAGAGAAATCTATAAGTCAAAAAACATTTCCATGGATCCACCTTAAAAAGGATTATATGAAAGATCAAGTTGCAAGTGCTCTTGGTTATAAAGGAATTCATCGCTCTCAAATAAACGAACAATTGTTGATTGAAACATTATCCACTCTAAATTATGTTTATGAATTTTCACAAACCTATTTAGAAATATTAATTCATAGAAAAACGACGATGCGAGAAATATTAGAATCAACAAACAACGACATTGTTAAGGAGCATATTGAACTACTCGATCATATTTATCCTAAGTTTATTGATTCTCCCCCCAACAATAATTTTAGACCATTTGATATTTCTGATTATGTCCAAAAAATCAGAAAAGTATTGAATAAGGAAATTTTAATTGATGAAGTTGTTCAATTCTTTAATATGCTTAATGAAAGAGATGACATTGAGTTGAAATTTAATTACATGAAAGACTTTGGGTATGAAATAAAACTGAATGAAGAGATGTTGCAAACAGCAATTGATGATGCAGAACATTTTAAAAAAGTTTCTGATTGGAAAGAATCCCAATATCTTATGTTTGAGAATGTAGTAAAGTATGCAAAACTTGAACCATTTTCTCAAACTGAAGAGCATACCAATACCATGTGTCGTCGTTCCCATATAATGACTGTTTTTAGCACCGAAGGAGCAAAAGTAGGTGAAGGAGTTCGGTGTGATTACTGTGATAATTGCGGTTATCATAATTCATGGGATGAAAATGCAAATGATTTGATTGCAGGATATGACGAACAACAATTTCGAGTAAATGTTAGAGAGTTTTATTCAAAGCAGTCAAATAACGGAGAATACATTAAATCTAATATGAGTCATTTCTTTTCAATTGTAGATGAAATGATTAAAGAAAATTACACAATGATGGTAGAAACAATATCGGATGCTTGGTTGGAACAAATAGGTGAATCTGAAAATCCCGCAACTAATCTTATGCTGTCTATCGTTCATCACTTAAAAAAGGATAAAATCCAACATTCTAAATATTTAAAAAAAGTATTTGAAGTAATAGATGATACCAATCTAACTCAAAATATTATAATAGGGTTATTCAAATCAGCAGAAATTGCCCCAATGGATATTTATAGGGAGCAATTTAGAAAGGTAGATTCTAAAAGGAAAATGAAGTTACTTAGAATATTTAGTTCAAATAAGTCAGATGAATTTGAAATAATAGAGACAACAATTGGTTTGGAAATTGTTGGAAATCAAAATCGAAAGTTTAAATCAGTCTTAGGAAAAATTGAGAAAATGGAGGTCTAATGAACAAGCAGTTTGAAAAAGTTATAAAAAAAATGGATGAACAGTCGAATAAAGCAATTGAATTACAAAAACATGTTTCGTCTTTATTCACCAAAGTAGAATCAACTCAAGGAGATATTGACAAAAAAATAGATAAGGTCAATAAGGACTTAGAAAAAGTATTGGGTGGTTTTGAAGTTGAATCGGAACGAATATTTAAAGATGTTAAATCTGAGTTTGATAAATTAAAAACTGATATAAATACTTCATTACAAGATAAGATTAAAGAAATTGGTATTCTTAAAGAAGAATATCAAGAAAATGTATCTAATCTAATTCAATCGATTGATAAAAAGTCTAATAAAATTCTTAAAATTTATAATGAATTGGAGGGCATTAAAAAAATACAAAAAGACGCAATAAAAACTTTTGGTGAAATTGCTGGCAACCAGAAAATGGCAACAGATAAATTCACCAAAGAATCACAAGAATTGTTAACAAATACAGATTTGGGCAATTTGCTACACATTGTTGAGTCATTTGAATCTCGACTAGTGAAATTGGAAAATTACGCCCACAAACACACATTTGGAGGAACTAAAGTATGAAAATTGAAAACATGAGAAAAGGTGATTGGAACAAAACCAAAGCATTCTTTGATATTGAAACAAATGAAGGAATAGTTATAAAAGGATTTAAACTTGTTGAAGGAGCAAGTGGAATGTTCATGAGTAATCCCAGCCATTATAGTAAAAAAGACGACAAGTGGTTTGATGATGTTTTTATACCAAAAGAATTGAAAGATGAATTGGAAAAAATGGCTATTAAAGAATTTGGTGGGAAAAATAATAGCCCTGATTATCCATTTTAAATTCTATTTAAAAATAAACTAAATAACATAAAGGGTTCCATTTTTGGTTTAGCCATTGGTGATGCGATAGGTGCACCTTTAGAGTTTAAACCGCCAGGTAGTTTTAAACCTATTTCAGCAATGCACTCTGGTGGCTATTTTAATTTAAAAGCAGGTGAATTTACCGATGATACTTCTTTGGCATTATGTCTTGCTGAAAGTTTAATAAAATGTAATGGTTTAGATTTGAAAGATAATATGGATATGTATTGGAAGTGGCTTTCTGAAGGATATTTAAGCGTAAATGATAAAGCAATTGGTGTAGGTAAAACAACGATGAGAGCTATATTTAATTATACAAAAACGGGTAATCCTATTTCTAAAATTAAGAATAAAATGTCTGCAGGAAATGGATCATTAATGCGACTTGCTCCGGTACCTTTATTTTATTCAAATAATCCAATTAAAGCAATTGAAAAGTCTGGAGAAAGTTCAAAAACAAACCATCCGTTGCAAATAACAGTTGATGCATGTAGATATTTTGGAGGATTAATTTACGGCGCCACTAATGGAGTTAATAAAGAACTATTACTTTCTAAATTATATGCTCCGATTGATGATTATTGGATAATTAACGACCTCCACCCTGAGATAACAGAAATTGCAAACGGATCATTTAAAGAAAAAAAACCACCTGAAATTAAGGGTACAGGCTATATTTCAAATTCATTAGAATCGGCATTATGGGCATTTTATAATAGTAATTCGTATGAGGAGGGGATTTTTTTAGCTGTAAATTTAGGGAATGATGCGGATACCACAGGTGCAATATATGGTCAATTAGCAGGTGCATATTATAGATTTAATGAGATACCGTTGAAATTTAAAAATAAAATAGCGATGAAAGATTTACTTAATTCTATTGCTGAAAAGTTAAATAGAAAATTAGAAATTTGAAAAGAAAATTATTGAATGGAGATTATAAATCAATTAATTGGAGAGGTCAAAAAAAATTAATTGACAAAATATTTTTATTTTGCGTTGCTTTTCTTTTATGGGTGGGTGAAAAATTCGGTCTGACTTATAATGAAATAAATGTAATTATTTTTGTTATAATTTGGCCTATTATAACAATTATTTTATTTGGCTATTCAATACATTGTTTTATCACGCATTGACAGTGTTTATAAATTATATAAAAAATATGTAGATATAGTAAAAATGACATTTCAAACTCCAGATAAATTAATTAATTATTTTAAAAATATTAACCTAGATAGATTTCATGTTCTTGATATTTTTGTAGGTGAATTGGATAAAGATGACGCATTGAATAAACATTATATGTGGCTGGCTAATATGGTTTTCAATAATCAATCAGAAGAAATCTCTAATGAATCACCATTTTTGAAAAGATATCCTTTTAAATCTAAACCCATATCATTAGGTGGTGATTTTGTAAATACTTCTAATTATAAAGGTTATACAGCAACATATGTATTAAGTGAAAAAGGAAATTTAATTTTAGAATATTATGGATTCGGGAAATATGATATTACTCAAATACAAATTGACGAAATAAGAGTAGATTTGAAAGTTGATTTTCCAGATAAAAATTCTGATGGTGTTTCAGATAAGGAAATTGTTGAAATGATTTTAGATGAGATGGGTGGGTATAATAGTGTTCAAAATACTCCAGAGTTGATTCAAGGTGATTTTTGGATGTGTGCAAGAGAATCTATTTATGGTCCAAAAACATATATACCATTTAAAAATAGTGTTATTATTAGTGATGAAAAGAAATGGATAATAAAATAATTTTTTGATTTTAGGAACAAATTTTAAGAATATTTTTACTTATAATAACATCATTTCCTTTGTTCAATAAATTACAATAAAAAATCAATTAATGAAAGGAAGAGGACCGACCGCTAATTGACCGTCCCAGGCCATAGTAAGTAGCATCAGTTAGAAGTATATGGTCCTCTTATGTTTGTTATATATTTTAAAAAGCAATGACAATAATTTATATCAGAATTTCTTTTAATTCTAAATCTTTAATTAATATTTTTTCTAAATATTATCTCCTAATTCAAATAATTTAACAGCTCCATGTTTTGCTGATAATTCCTTTTGCTTACTTTCAAAAATTAAAATATTATTTTCATTAAATGAGGGCGAGTAATTTGAAATAGTTTTCCGCATTGAATTTTCAAAAAAGGGGAAGGCATGAGAAAGGCCACCTCCAATTGAAATTGCATTTGGGTCTATAAAATTAATAACATGAGATAAGCATTCACCAAGTTTTTCACCGAAGTCATTCCAAACGGATTCTGCACTTTTATTGTGTTGTTTTGCTAATTCATTTAAATCTTTTGGATTAATTATCGTATGAAAATATTTAAAAGATAATTTTTCTACACCGCTGATTGAAATGTAGTTTTCCCAATTTTTTTGAGCTATTGGCGATATTCCATATTCACCTGCCATACCATTTCCACCAGTAAATAATTGTTCATTAATTATTATTCCAAACCCCAAACCGGTACCCAGCGTCACACCAACACATGTTTTTTTATTAAACTGATGAAATTCACCTAAAGCAAATAAATTAGCATCATTTTCAATTAAACAGGGAAGATGTAATTTTTCTTCCATTATTTTTTTTAAATGACAATTTTGTAATAATGTTAAATTTGGAGTGTTTAGTATTAATCCTTTACTTGATTTTAATGGTCCTGGGCAAGCAAATCCAATACCTTTTATAAAATTATCACCCGCAAGTTTTTTTATTTGAGCACTTATGCCATCTAATAGTTCGTCAGTCGTTTTATAATCTGAAATATTATTTTTTGGTGAAATTAATTTTAATTCATATTTTTCATTAAATAATGCAGATGAAAAAGTAGTTCCACCAATATCAGTTCCTATAAGATATTTATTTTCCAATTGCTTTAAAATACAATTATTTATTAATTATCAAATATATAATTATATTAATAATTCAACATTTGATTAAATCCGTTTCAAAGAAGTAATTTAATACACTTTTTTAAAGGGTATATTAATGAAATTCATATATATAATTCTCATTTTATTTACTATAATTGGGTGTACAAATACTACGATTGGTTCAACAGAAGTCCAAGAAATTGATTATGTTGAATTTTCTCAAATAGAAAATTATAATAACGGTTCTTGGTTTGAGGTAACAGGTCATATAAAAAATATTAGTACCACACAGACCATACCATCAGCATGGCATATTGAATGTCAATTTTATTCTGATGAAAGTATGTCATTAAAATTGGGCGGAGAAAATGGAACGGTATGGGTTCCTCTGGAACCTGACCAATCTACAATTTGGACAATTAGGTGGCTCCCCGGAGTAAATTCGAATATTAATATTTCTGACTACCCTGATTGGACTTATGGTGATATAAGGGCATATAAAAATTAATGGTACAAGCAATTTTAGCCTATATTGTTATTTTTTCAACCCTATTTTTGTCTTCGGTAAGTATTTCATTCACCATACTTAAATCCCAGACTAAACCTCCTCAAACATCTAAATTTAGAATATTACAACAGAAAAGAGTAATAAATGGATTATTAAGAAATTTCAATGAATTATCCTCTTCACATAAATCAATTCAACGAAATTTAGAATTAAAAAAAACAGCATTAGAGTATGAAATTCTAACAACTGATTCACTTTTGAATGAAATGGAATTAAACCAAAATAGACTAAACCATCATGAAAAAATATTGAATTCAAATGATAATAAATTAGCGAAAATGTTAAAATGAAAAATGTGTTATTATTTTCTATAATATTTCTTTCGGTAAATTTATATTCTCAATGCAACGGGTGTAATAAAAATAATCAGAAACTAGATATTTGGGATATTCAATATACATGTAATCAAAAATTAATTTCTTATGATGAATGTAATAATATTACGAATGTATTAACCGAATCTATTTCAATTGCTAAAACAGGCGAAGAGTTATTAAATGTTGGTTTGCAAAAATGGAATAATAATGAACTTACATTTTTTGCTTTATTTGATAATCGATATAAATTAAACCTAGAACAATTTACTAAATTTAAAAATTTAAACCATTTACTTTTAAAAGGAATTGAAATAATTGATAATAATTTTAAGAAAAAAATTATATTAAAAGGGGAATATATATTACTTATTCGGAATCAACTTTCAATTCCCTTATCTCAACTGGAATTTTCAAATAATTTAAAATATATTTCTTTAGATGAAAATCATTTAACAGGTGAGATTACTGAACAATTTTTTAATAATCCAGAACTCATTAATTTATCAATTGAATATAATGAATTATCTGGCCATTTACCTGTAGATTTAAGTGGTGCAAAAAAATTGAAATTTTTTACACTAAATAACAATATAATAACTGGCTCTGTACCGAAGTCAATTTGCGAATTAGCAGATTTAGAAGTACTTCATTTGCAATATAATAAATTTGATAAATTGCCAGAATGTATATGTGAAATGAAAAAAAGGTCTATTGATATTGAATTATATGGAAATAAATTCTGTGAAGAAATTCCAAAGTGCATTGAAGAGTCGATTGGGTTTCAAGAATGTTTTTAAATTATAACTTTTATAATTCATCGCTCTAACTATTAGTTATAACTATTTTAAAATGAGTTTAATTCACATTTATAAAGATATAGCACAATTCAAAAAATCATTTGATATTATAACAAATAAAATTCACTATCCAATCGCAATTTTTTTATGTTCATTAATATCTAAAACTAAGGCGACTCCAAATTTTATAACCTTTATTAGTATTATTTTTGAACTTACTGCAATCAGTTTAATATGTATTAATTTTATTCATTATAGATATGTTATTGTGATACTATTTCAACTGGGGTGGATATTTGATTTAATGGATGGAATGTTAGCTAGATATAAAAAACAGGGTTCATACCATTCGACAAACCCTTCAATTAAGGGTTATTATTTAGATGCAGTTTCTGATCATGTTTTAAAGTTTATGGCAATCGGGGCATTGTCATTTCAACTTTCTAATTCATTTTCTTGGGGATGGAAATTAAGTTTATTATTTATAGTAATCCATGCTATTACTCAAACTGAATATACAATTCGCAATTTAATTTTAGCTAAAACACAACAAAATAAACCTGAATTAAAAAAACGAACAGGATCTGTTATAGAATCCACCGTTTTATTATTTAATAATATATATTTATTTTATATTATATTTCTTCCTATAGGTCGTATTGACTTATTATTTATTTGTTTTGGTATTGGTGAAATTATTTTATTTTTAAAAAGAAGTTTGAAGTTTTGGTTTACAGCAAATTGATTCATTTTGAAAAATAATGAATAATGGGTAGACAATTTAATGACCGTCCTATTTTGATAGTGGGATTACCTCGGTCTGGTACAACATGGCAATTTAATGTAATGAGTCAATCTACTGCATTATATCCAATATTTGAACCAGATAATCGAAAAATAAATCCATTTTCACATTATTACTTAAAAGATAATCACCGTTTTCCTGTTGATGGTGGGAATAATGAATTTTTTATGAATTATTTATGGAAAAATATTTTTACAGGTAAGTGGGAAGAGGGATATATTCATCGCGTTTTAAAATATTTATATTTAAAAAATAATGATTCCATGGAAAATAATATTCAAAAATATTGTGGTTATAAAATTCCTAAAAATGACATGATTCAGTATTTGGAATATAATATTAATCAAAGTTCCTTACCGAATAAATACATAGTTAAATTATTTGAATATTTTTCTAAAATTAATATAAAAGGAAAAATTCCACTAATAAAATCGGTTCATTGTATTCGCCAGTTAAAATGGATTCAGAAAAATTATAATCCTAAAATTGTCATAATTACTCGAAAATTACCAAATTTAATTGCAAGTTTTCTAAGATTAAAAATGCCTGATTCATTAAGAGGAATTTCAGCTTCACCTCTATTTAAAAAAAAAGTGGATATAATATTTGAAAATGACAATAAACAGAATGGTTTTATTTTTCATTCTATGATTATTCAGGCGTGTGAGCTACTCACAACCCTTTTAAGCTATCATAATTTAAAAAATGACTCTGTGCTTATCAATCATGAAAAAGCATGTGAAAACCCCATTTTCCATTATAAAAATCTATTCAATGATTTAAATTTAACATGGAGCAACTCAATTGAAAAATATATCGAAGGAGAAAATATAAGCGGTGCTGGATTTGTGCCTCAACGGAGGGCTGAAAAAGAACAGATTCGATATAAAGATCAACTTTCACATTCTCAATTAAATTTAATAAAAGAATATGCTGAAGTGTATAATCTTGAAAGTTATTTATAAACAATAGATGATAAATACATCTAATTCAAGAAAATCAATTTTATTTATTACTCCATATTTACCATCTGAATTTTCAGGGCATGCAGGTGCACAACTCATATTTAGAAATATAATTATATTATCTAAAAATTATAATATTTTTTTAATTTCGTTTATTAATTCGAATGAGTTAATGTATCTTGATATTTTAAAAAAGCATGGAATAAATATTTCATATATTATTTTTAATCGAAATTCAAAAAAACTTTCCACAAATATCATTAATTTTATCAAATATATTCCTGCATTATTACAATCATTTTTACTT
Organism: uncultured bacterium; assembly: GCA_964529325.1. Classification (GTDB taxonomy): domain Bacteria; phylum Fidelibacterota; class Marinisomatia; order SCGC-AAA003-L08. The sequence continues at coordinate 15,238 of CAZGWH010000003.1, forward strand.
TTTAAACCATTTTTTTTAACAAAATATAAAAATAATAACTTTAAAAAATTAGTTGATAAAACCATCGCGGTGAATAAAATAGATATCATTCAAATTGAGTATAATATTATGTATCATTATTTACCTCAAAATAATAAAATAAAATCACTTCTCATCCTACATGATGTATCCACTAAATTATATGAAAGAAGTTACCAGCAAAATAAAAATATATTTACAAAAGCATTTAGATATATAGATTATCTAAGGTGGAAATCGGTAGAATTCAATATAATTAATAAATTTGATAAAGTTATTTCATTAACTAAAGAAGATAAGCACTATATTTATAATAAAGTTAATACTTCAATCTCAATCGTTCCACCTCAAATTCAATTTGAAGAATGTGCTGTTAATAATAGAAAAAAAATGAATATAATTTTCATTGGCTCTTATAATAGAGAGCCTAATATTAACGCTTTAGAAATATTACTTTTTAATATTTTTCCAAAAATTCAAGGTGAATTCCCTGATTTAACTTTAACAATTGTTGGAAAATATTTACCAACATACTTACTAAAACATATTAATAAGAATGATAATATAATTTATAAGGGATATGTAGAAAACATAAATAATGAAATTTCAAATGCTCTCCTCATGATTGCACCCATTTTTATAGGTGCAGGATTAAAAATGAAAATTCCACATGTATTATCTTGTGGTGTTCCTGTAATTACAACAACGGTAGGGGCTGAAGGAATTGAAATAAATGAAAGTGATGGGATGTGGATTGAAAATGATATATTGAAAATAATATCATTAGCTATTAATTTATTGAAAGATAAAAACAGTCTAATTCAAAAAGGTATCTTGGGGAAAGAAAAAGTAAATGAATTATTTTCATCTAAAGTAATTAATGAAAAATTAATTTCAATATATGACGAATTATTTAATATTTCATGAAAAATTCAACAAAAATAGCAAAAGAAGCAGGAATAAATATTGCAGGTGAAATGTATGGAGGGATTGTTCGATTTACATTTATTGGTATTCTTGCTCGTTTAGTTGGACCTGAATTTTTAGGGATTTATTCTATTGGGAATGCAATTACGCGTATTTTTGCTGTATTAGGTATTGCAGGATTAGATAAAGGAATATTACGATATGTAAGCTATAATCGAGGTGAAAATGAAAAAATAATAATTAAAAAATGGATTAATGTAGCTCTTAAATATGCACTATTATTTGGATTTATTGTATTCATTCTACAATTTGTCTTATCATCAAAAATTACTCTTTTATTTTATAATGGAAATATTGATATAAAAAATATAATCCAATTATTTGCGTTCATTTTACCTTTTTCAATATTAAGTGGAATTGCTGCTCATAGTACTCAAGGATTTAAAATTTTAAAATATAAGGTAATAACAATTCAAGTTATTCAACCAACAGCATTACTAATTATCCTTTTTACATTATATTATTTTAATTATACTTTATTTGATCAAATAACATATCCTTTAATTATTGCAGAAATTATTGGGTTTACCCTAATGTTTATTTTTTTACAACGCATAATGGTAATAAAACCAAAAGATGTAATAAATCAATCGTTAGATAGTGAAATTATTAAATTCTCATTTCCGCTTATGTTAGTCGGATTATTAGGAATGATGATGCATTGGATTGATATTTTAATGTTAGGGTATTATTTAAATCCAGAAGAAGTAGGTATTTATCAGCCTGCCGTACGAACAACAGGAATTATTCGATTATTTTTAGTATCTTTTACAGGTATATTCACTCCGATGATGTCAGAGCTAATTGCCAATAATTTAATAAAAGAAATGAAAAATATTTATCAATTAACGGCAAGATGGATGCTTACTCTCTCATTGCCATTTTTTGTAATAGCTCTCACTCGTTCCGAGCAAATTATGAATTTATTTGGAAATCAATTTATTATAGGAGCAAATATTATTGTTATTTTAATGGTTGGGATGCTTTTTCAAGCAATTGGAAATCCCGCGGGTTCTACTTTGGTTATGGCAGGTAAAACAAAATTAGTTCTTTTCAATACTATTTTTGTTGCTTTTTTAAATATTTGTATCAATATTTATTTAATTCCAAAACTAGGTTTAATTGGAGCAGCATGGGGGACAGCTATATCTTTAATTATTCTTTGTATTGTACGAATTATACAAATTTGGATATATTATAAAATACAACCATTTGGTTTTAATATATTAAAAGCTATCTTAAGTGGGATTATTTTATATGTAATGTCAATATTTTTATCTACATATTTAAATCAAATCAATTATTTCTTAAATTTATGTATAACATTTAGCATATTAATTATTATTTATATGCTTTTATTATTTATATTTAAATTAGAAAGAGAAGATATAGAAGTGATTGATTCAATAAAATTAAAATTTAAAGGTTTACAAAGTTAATGTCGAATTATCAAAAAATTATTATATTTATTGCAATCATGCTTTTTTCTCTCATATTTACTTTTAAAGATGTAATTAGTGGAAATAATGTATTCGCAACTCCAGACTCACAATCTGCATCATCTGTAGGAAAAGGAATGGAAACATACAAAGCTGAAAATGGAGAATACCCAAAATGGAATCCTTGGATATTTTCTGGAGTTCCATCTACTCATTCACTACAACATGTATCTCGATTCTATCCACCAAATTTTATTTTAAAACACCTAAACCAAATAGGAATGCCTGGATTTATAAATTATTTATTACATTTTATATTTGCAGGTTTTGGATGTTTCTTAATATTATATAATCGGAAAATAAATTATTGGGCTTCAGTTTATTCAGGGTTATCATTTGCTCTCATGCCATATTTAATCACTATGATTGTTCATGGACATGGTTCTCAAATGATGACTTCTGCTTATATTCCATGGATTTTTTATGCATTAGATCGACTTAGAGAAAATATCAATATTAAAAATACCTCAATTCTATCCATATTAATTGGATTCCAATTATTAAGAGGTCATGTTCAAATTGCTTACTTTACCTGGCTGATTATCGGTGTTTATATTTTATTTTACTTTATTACAGGATTATTAAATAAAAATCAAAAAGTATCATCTGATTTTTATTTTTACTCATTCATAGCGTTAATGATCGGTTTTGGTACTGCTGTTCAATTATATTACCCTGCCCATTCTTATTCTAGTTTTTCCATTAGAGGGGGTAGCGGGGGAGGTACTGGCTTTGACTATGCAACTGCATGGTCATTCAGTTTAGGAGAAATGTTAACCTTTTTTAATCCTAATTATTACGGTTTTGGAAGTGCTACTTATTGGGGGAATATGCCTTTCACAGATTATCCTAACTATATGGGAATACTAACAATTACATTTATGCTTATTGCAATATTTAATATTCGAAATACAAAAATAGGAATACTATTTTTTATTTGGTCTGCATCTCTATTATTATCATTTGGACACAATACACCAATTTATAAATTATTTTATAATTACTTCCCATTTTTCAATAAATTTAGAGTTCCTGCAATGTTTTTAATTCTTTTGCAGTTTAGTACTGTAATATTAGCAGGGTTAGGTTTAGATTATTTATTGAAAAATGTATCAAAATGGAAAAACTATTTAAAATATATTTCCATCCCAATTTTAATTATAATTATTTCATTTTTTACAAAAAATTCCTTCTTATCTAGTTCAGAGAAGTCTCATAATATATTAGATAAAATTAGATTAGAAATGATTAATGATGGAGCATTAAATGTATTAGGTATATTTTTAATTGCTTTAATTTTATTTTTCTTATTCTATAAAAAATTAATAAATGAAAAATTAATAGGAATTGGAATTTTAACTCTATTAATTATTGATTTATATCCTATAAACAATGAAATTATTCATCCAAGTCAAAAATTTACTCAGTCTCAATTAATGATGTCTTCGAGAAATTATAAAAAATTACAAAAAAATGATGATATTATTAATTATTTACAAAATGATAAATCTAATTTTAGAATTCTTCCATTACCCCCATTGCTAAACGATAATCGGTGGGCTGGATTTCAAATTGAAAATGTAGGGGGATACCATCCTGCAAAATTGCAAAATTATCAAAAAATGATGACAGATGTAGGTTTTAATTCACCTGGTTTTCTACACATGTTAAATGTAAAATATTTAATCAGCTTAAGTCCATTAAATCATCCTATGTTTACAGAGGTATTCATTGGAAAGTTAAATCATCAAGGAAATTTAAAAAATACATTTATATATTTAAATAAAATGAGTACAAATAATATTATATTCCCTCACTTTATTGATAAATATACAACACATACTGAACTGATAAATAATTTGAAAAAACCAACATATTCACCAATAAATACAGTATATATTAATAATAGTGATGATATAATTAATGGTGAAAATGGAATTGGTATATTACAGGAATATTCAAAAAGTGCAGATTTAATCTCAGCTACTATAAATATGGATAATGCAGGTCTAATTGTATTTAGTGAAATTTATTATCCAAATGGGTGGGAGTGCTCTGTAAATAATAAAATAGTAGATATTATTGAAGTTAATGGATTATTAAGAGGAATTTATTTAGATAAAGGAATAAATAAAATTACAATGATATTTAAGCCAAATGATTTAAAAATGAGTAGAATTATTTCATTATGTTCATTTTTCATAATAGGGCTTGGGTTTTTCTTTGGCTTAATTAAATCTAAAAAATATGATTAAAGAAAATTATAAAATACTCATAGCCTTCTTAGGTTTAATTATTATATTAATTACATTTAGTTTAAACCATTATCTCATTTCTGAAATTAGAAATGATGCGAGAACTCAAATTGAACAAATTACAAAAATTTATTCCGAAAAAGTAAATTCAAGCAATGTTGAAGAATTAACTGTGATTTTAGAAGTATTACTACCTTCAATTACTTTTCCATTAATTATTACGACAAATGATGAAATTTATGCAGTACGAAATATTAATATCAATACTCCTCCAAATACACCCGTTTATAAAAAACAAGTTACAAAAATTATTAAAAGAATGGACTCTTATTTTACTCCAATTCCAATAAAATGGAACTCTAATTCTTTTAGCTTGATTCATTTTGGTGATCCCGACCTAATTCAAAAAATCCAATGGATACCGTATATTCAAATAGGAATGTTAGCTATATTTATTTCTTTAATTTTATTTTCGTTACATTTAATAGGTGACCATGAAAAAGACAAACTATGGGTTGGGATGACACGGGAGACAGCACATCAGTTAGGAACTCCAATCTCATCATTATTAGGATGGATTGATTTATTGAAAGATGAAAAAATAGATTCTAAAATAATTAATTCAATGAATTTAGATATTCAAAGACTCAAAGAAATAGCAGATAGATTTTATAAAATAGGCTCTAAGCCTAAATTTGTTGAAATTGATTTAATGGATCTATCGAATGAAATTTGCGAATATATAAAAAATAGAATTCCTTCAAAAACAGAAATAAAATTAAATGTAGTAGGTGATCATGTCCATATTATGGGTGCTAAAACATTAATTGGATGGGCTATCGAAAATTTATTAAAAAACTCCATTGATGCCTGTAAAGATAAAAAAGGTGATATTAAAATTAATTTAAGTATAGAAAACCATATTGCAATACTAGATGTAATTGATAATGGTATGGGTATAAAAAAATCAGAGTGGAATAATATTTTTTCTGCTGGATTTAGTAATAAAAATAAAGGATGGGGTTTAGGATTAAGTTTAACAAAGAGAATTATAGAAAATATTCATCTGGGCAAAATAGGAGTTCTAAAATCTCAAGATGGCGAAACTATAATTAGACTAAACCTACCATTAAATAATTTAATAAAATAATATCTATGACAAATATTGAATATCTATTATTATGTTTTTCAACTTTATTCAGTTTGGTTAATCCATTGGGATTTCTACCTATTTTTCTCGCACTAACTGATAAATACGATAAACCTCAACGAATTATCGTACTGAAAAATGGAATTATTACGGCAATGTTTACATTGATAATCTTTTCAATTCTCGGTACTGCAATATTTACTTTTTTCGGAATTACAATTGAAGCATTTCAAATAATGGGTGGAATTATTTTCTTTAAAACAGGTCAACGGATGCTCGAAGGGAATATTGGAAAAACAAGAACTTCCCCCGTAGAAGAGGAGGAAAGCATAGAGAAAGATAATATTGGCATTAGTCCACTTGGAATACCGATTATTGCTGGCCCAGGTGCTATAACAGCTACGATGGTATTAACAGGAAAAACAGGGAGTTATGAACATCTATTTATTTTAATATCATCCATTATTTTCGTTTTAATTGTAACTTACCTAACTTTTTTATGGGGAGAGACATTAATTAATAAATTAGGGCAAACTGGATCGAAAATTATACAAAGGATAATGGGGTTATTATTAATGGTAATTGCTATTCAATTTATTATTACTGGCTCTGAAACTGTATTATATCGCATTATACATTAATAAATATTTGAGAACTTTATTTTATTTTTATTTTCTAATATCTTGTAGTTGTTATAATGATAATTATAATAATTCATCGTTTGAAATTATTAGGGGGAGACTTCCAATATTAATAACAATTCCACACGATGGAAATAAAATTTTAAATTATGTACCAATTCGAAAAGATACCTATTTAGATTTTAATAATAAAAATGACCTTCATACTAGAACAATAGGATTAGATATTGCGGATGAACTTTACTCCCTTACAGGTAAATTACCAACGATTATAATAAATAATATTCATCGTAAGTATGTTGATTTAAATAGAGATTCAAAGTTAGCATATAGTAGTACAAGAACCAAAATAATATATAATAACTATCATAAACTCATTTATGAAGAAATAAAAAGTAAATTGAAAAATAATAAATCAGTTCTATTATTAGACTTACATGGGTTTTCTTGCGATACAATAGATGTTTCGCTTAGTACTCGTAATCATAAAACATTATATAATGAAAATGAATTTGATTTGATTTTCAAATCATCTTCTGGAATTTATAAAACTTTACTATATAATAATTATATAACTAAAATTAATAATCCATTTTATGGTGGATATACAATAAAAGATATAACGACAAAGTTTAATGAAAATTTATCAGCAATGCAAATTGAACTTGGAAATAAAATTAGATATAATAAAAATGAAGGAGATAGGTTTGTAAAATTAATTTCTGAAAGTTTAATTTACTATTTGGAGGAAAAAGGTTATAATTGATTTATAGAAACACATACAACTTTACTTAATATATATTATCGGCATAACATTGGATGGTTCGCCAATCACTGATAGCTGTACAAAATATTTCCCACTTTGCAGGTTCATAGGTTTTATTTGTAGATTTTGGTTTCCTGTTTGTGAAAAAAAATTAAATTGCTCTAATAATTGACCCTTTAAATTAAATATATTAACAACAACATTTCCGCTACTCGGATTAAAATAATTAATGTTAAAATCTGGATTAAATGGATTGGGATAAATTTTATTTATTATAAAACTTTTATTTAATATATTATTATCCATATTCTTCAAACTAATGCATTCACCAATTTTTAATTTAATTTCCATAGGAGGATTTACAAATTGCGTAAACCAAAAAGTTAAAGTATCTTCTATTGTAATATTATAATTAGTATAATTATGTTCGATAATATAATTACAATCAGCCCAAATATCATCATTAATTAAATAGAATGATACTTTTCCTGGGATTTCTGCATTAAACTCCATATTCCATTCTTGATAATTATATTCCAAAAAAATATCATCTTTATTACGAATATCTTGCGTGAACTTAGTTGCTCCAAAATTATTATCCCAACAATCACCTGCACCTATATCATAATGCGGAAAAGCCAATCTACACCATCGTTGTATTTCAACAGGAGGCTCTATAACATCAAATTCAGTATCATAACAATCTGATGCAATATCAGAAAATCCTGCAAAATTAAAAGAATCATAAGTAAAAAAAGATGAATCAATTAAAGTAGGACTTATCCAGCTCATATTCATTTCATATTTTGCAATAATTTGTACTTTTGATGTATGTTGTGATAGTGTAATTGAAATAAATAAGATATATATAATATATTTAATATTCATTCATTTCGCCATTTAGGTTTTCTTTTTTCATTATAAGCTTTAAGTGCTTCCAGCCTATCTTTTGTTCCTAATGTTTCTAAATACGCATTTCTTTCAATTTCGAGCCCTATTTTTGAATTTTCTCTAAAACTATTATTTATTGATTTTTTAGCTGAATTTATTGCAATCGGCGCATTTTTTATTATTTCTCTCGCCAATAATATTGAATTATCTAATGGATTTTCTGCAATTTGATCAATTAATCCAATATCTAATGCTTTTTTCGAATTTATAATTTTTGCAGTATAAATATATCTTTTTGCATTTGCTAGTCCTATTATTTTAGGTAACCGAAAAGTTCCACCTGCACCAGGGATTATTCCTAAGCTTGTTTCAGGAAATCCGATTTTAATATTTTGAGATGCTATTCTAAAATCACAGCAAAGTGCTAATTCAGCACCGCCACCAAGCACAGCACCCTCAAGCGATGCAATTACAGGAATTGTCATATTATCAATTTTGTTAAATACATTATTTAAGTTATTTAAAAAATGAATTGTTTCTTGGTTAGTAAATTGACTTCGCTCTTTTAAATCAGCACCAGCACAAAAGTGTTTTAATTTACTTGAAATTACTAAACACCTTGCACTGAGATCTTTAATAATTAAATTAATTGAAGAATTAAATTCTTGTAGAAATTGAATTGATATTGCATTCACTGGTGAATTATTAAAAGATAATATATATATATTATCTTCAATTAATTCTAAATCGATAAGTTGATTTTCCATCTTGGCTATATTAAATGATTTGGAACATCTAATTTCAATAATAACATTGCCTGACCATGTGTTTTTCCCTGTGCATCGTTTATTAAAGTTTCGGACCCGCCTCCACCCAAGCTATCACCTAAAATAAAATTTAATGCAAAAATATTATCTAATTCATATCTTATTACTTCACCTTTTGCAATTGATTTAAAATGGTTTTTTATTAATTCTACAGTTATATTTCGTTTTGCCCATTGATAAATATCATTATTTTTAAATAATACTCCTACATTTGAGCTTGGTCCTTTATCTCCAGATCTTGCATTAGCTATTTGTTTTAATTCAATTAACATTATTATAACTCCTATGTTTTTACTATACTAACAGTTGTTTTAATTAAGTTTTTAGGGATTAATGTCGGCCAATATGCAACAATTGGTTGAGCTTTTGGCCTCCCTCCAGAAAACCCTGTAATTCCAGGAGGTCCATTCGTAATAACTGGTGCTAATTCTTTACCAAATCGATTAACTTTTTCTTTATTTTTATCTTTAACTCCTAATCTTAAAACCACTTCATTTATATTTTTTGAAATATTAACAATATCTTTATGGCATGAATTTACTCCTAAAAACTCAGTTTGTGTATCTTCATAAACACAATCAGCATTTTTAAGTCTTTCCCATATAATTTCTGCTGTTTTTTTTGCTTTTTCCATCGCATCGGGGCCTGAAATTGTTAATTGACCTGTAGCTTTATAGCCAGCAAAATAACTTATTGCAACTTTATATGTATCTGTTTCTTCCAATCCTTTAACATTGGAAATATGTACTCTATTATTGCCTAAATCCTCTAATTTGAAAGATGTAAAATCCACACATACATCAGGTGAAATATATTTTTTAGGATTCCCCATTTCATATAAGATTTGTTCACAAACCGTTTCTCTATTTACAAGCCCACCACTTTGATCTTGCTTTGTAATTATAAAATCGCCTGTAGAATTAATTTCAACAATAGGGTATCCAATATTAGCAAGGTCTGGCACTTTCCACCATTTTGAATAATTCCCACCCGTACATTGAGCACCGCATTCAAGTACATGTCCTGCAAGTGTACCAGATGCCAATCTATTTATATTTTCTTTCACCCAACCAAATTCATAAATTGTTGGACCTAGAACAAGTCCAGGATCAGATACTCTACCCGCAAGAACAATTTCAGCTCCTAATTCTAAAGCTTCAGCAATAGGAAAACTATTAATATATACATTTGCAGAAGTAACTTTTTCTCTTATTTGATCAAAACTTGCTCCTGTTTCTAAATTTTCAAAAGAAACCCCTTGAGAAATAAACTGATCAATTTCATCAAAAATATCATCACCTTCAATAATGCCAATTTTTAATTTATGTCCCAATTTATTTGCGACCTGAACTAATTTTTGGCTACAACTTTTAGGGTTTACTCCTCCTGCATTTGAAATAATTTTAACTGAATTTTCTTTTATTATATTTAAGGATAATTCAATCATTTCAACAAAATCATTTGCATAACCGGCGTCTGGATTCTTTAATTTTTGTCTTTGCATTATTGACAATGTAACTTCAGCGAGATAATCTAAAGTTAAATAATCAATATTCCCCTTTTTCAATAGTTGAATAGGGGCATCAATAGAATCTCCCCAAAAACCTTGACCATTTCCAATACGTGTTATTTTCGAAATCATACTTGTAATACTCCAAATTTAGGTTCAGGAAATTTAGTTTGATGACTAACAATTTCCAACGATTTAATTAATGTTTTTCTTGTTTCTTCTGGAGCTATAATCTCATCCACCCACATTCGTGCTGCTCCATATTTTATATCTCCTTGTTTATCATAGCGATCTTTAATTTCATTATATAATTTTGTTTTTTTTTCTTCACTTATATCCCCCATTTTTGACAATTTAATTTGTAATAATGTTTTTGCAGCTTGACTTCCACCCATTACTGCAATTCTAGCTGAAGTCCAAGCAAACATAAAGCGAGGATTATAAGCTCTTCCTGACATCGCATAATTACCTGCACCATAAGATCCTCCAATAACAATTGTTATTTTAGGAACAATAGAATTAGAAACTGCATTTACTAATTTTGCTCCATCCTTTGCAATCCCCCCCCATTCTGAGTCCTTTCCAACCATAAACCCATTTACATCATGAATAAATATGAGTGGTATTCTATCTTGATTACAGTTCATAACAAATCTTGCCGTTTTATCTGCTGAATCAGAATAAATTACACCGCCCATTTGTAATTCTCCAGATTCTGTTTTTTGAATTTTTCGCTGGTTTGCAATAATTCCTACATTATACCCACCGATTTTAGCATTCCCACAAATAATAGTTTTTCCATAGGATGCTTTAAATTCATCGAATTGGCTATTGTCAAGAATTCGAGCAAGAATTTCTTTTATATCATATTGTCCTGGGTTTTCAGGATTAAAGAAACCTTTTAATTCATTTATTTCAAATTTAGGCTCTTTAAATTCATTCGCAACAAATGCTCTACTGTCTGAGAAATTTATATAACTTAGTATCGATTTTATTCTATTTAAAGCACTAATATCATCCTTTTCATGATAATCAGTTGTACCACTTATTGAGCTATGTGTATTTGCTCCTCCTAATGTTTCTTGATCAATTTCTTGACCAATTGCAGCTTTTACTAATGCTGGACCCGCTAAAAACATACTAGCACCTTCAACTATAATATATTTGTCACACATAACCGGCAAATATGCCCCGCCAGCAACACAGGGTCCCATCACTGAAGCTATTTGAGTTATTCCCATTGCAGACATTCTTGCATTATTATAAAATATTCTTCCAAAATGATTTTCATCTGGAAAGACTTGCTCTTGAAAGGGTAAAAATACACCTGCACTATCAACAAGATAAATTATAGGAATATTATTTTCTAATGCAATTTGTTGTGCTCGTAATGTTTTTTTTAAACTAATTTCAAAATATGCTCCTGCTTTTACAGTTGCATCATTTGCAACAATAACAGCTTGCCTCCCATCAATTAATCCAATGCCAATAATAACACCTGCAGACGGAGGTGAACCAACTTCATTATACATTTCCCATGCTGCAAAAATACCTAATTCTAAAAATTCGGAGTTATTATCGATTAAATAATCAACTCGCTCTCTTGCTGTCATTCGACCTTTTGTATGCTGTCTTTCTATTGCTTTTTCACCACCACCTAATTTAATTATTTTCTGATGATTTCTAAACTCTAAATTCAATTTATTAAAATTAGAATAATATTCATTGAATTTTTCTTGATTAAGCTCGGATATATTTGTTCCAATATTAGCCAATTTCTTCCCAAACCCCCATTTTTTCATATTTTTCTATTCTATTATGAATTAATTCTTCAATTGATAATTGAGATAATTCTTCAATTGTCGATAAAATATAATTTTTAACATTTAAAACAATTTCATCAAAGTCATGGTGAGCTCCACCCAATGGCTCTTTGATAATATTATCACAAATACCTAATTCTTTTAAATCCTGTGCCGTAACTTTCATCGCGTCCGCCGCTTGTTCTGCCCTTGAGGAGTCTCTAAATAATATCGAAGCACATCCTTCAGGGGAAATAACAGAATACCATGTATTTTCAAGACAAACAATTTTATCTGTAACTCCAATTCCTAAAGCACCCCCAGATGCACCTTCACCAATAACAATGCTAATTGTCGGTACTTTCAACATTGACATTTCAAATAAATTTTTCGCGATAGCTTCAGCTTGCCCTCGTTCTTCTGCTCCCAATCCTGGATATGCACCTATCGTATCAATAAATGTTATAATAGGAATATTAAATTTTTCAGCTAATTTCATAATTCGTAATGCTTTTCGATATCCTTCTGGTCTTGGCATTCCAAAGTTTCTATACAATTTATCTTTTGTAGTTTTTCCTTTTTCCTGAGCAATAATCATAATATTTTGATTATTTATTTTTGCCATGCCTGCAATAATAGCCTTGTCATCTGAATAATATCTATCACCATATATTTCTATCCATTCATTTGAAATTGCATTAATAAAATCTGATGAATGTGGTCTCTTGGGATGCCTTGCTAATTGAACTCTTTCCCATCTAGATAAATTTAAATAAATAGTTTTTTTCAAATTTTCAAATTTTAAATTTAATTGTTCAATTTGTGACGATATATCCATTCCTGTCTTAATAGATGTACTTTTTAAAGTTTCTATTTTATCTTCTAAATCTTTTAGAGGAGCTTCGAAATCTAATAAATATTTTGTCATTTAAATTTTCAACATTGATTTTAATATAATTTCTAAATCAAATAATAATGATTGATTTTGTATGTAATATTCATCAAAGAGATTTAAATCTCTTTTTTTATTTGGAGATTTAATTTGCCCTAATCCAGTTAACCCTGGTTTAAACATTAAATTTGGATTAATAAACTCCGTGCTAATTTGCCTGCAACCAACAAAACTTAAATCACCTTTTAATATTGAATATAAAGTAGGGATATTACGAATAAGAGAAATTGAAGAATTAAAATATTTTAGGTTCAAATGAGTATTTCTATCGCCCCAAATTGACTTTAAATTTAATGGGTAAAAAAGAAATAACATAAACTGTAAAGGAAGAGTTATAATTATTAGAGTAAATGAAAAGAGAATATCAAATACTCTTTTAGATTTTAAATTAAAAGCTTCAAATAGAGGGATATCTAAATCAATTAATTTTATCAATCCTAGCTCTGTTGTTATTCCCTTACCAATTAACATATTCTCGTTTAAAGAAACATATTTTATAGAAACATTTAATCCCTTGATAGATTTAAATAAATTAATTAAGAAATTTCCAGAATATATTTTTTCAGGAATTATTATTTCATTAATATTGTGTTTCTGAATTATTTCTATTAAATCCTCTTCTCTACCAATAATTTTAATATCGTTTTTAGAATTGTTTTTATCTAAGCCAAAATCAATATATCCAATCAAATTAAAATCAATTGATGGGCTATTAATAAGTAATTCTCCAATTAATTGAGAGTCTTTCCCTATACCGATTACAGCAATATTTCGTGTGAATAATGGTGAGTTTTGGGAAAAATGAGTTCGTCCATTTTTATATAATAAAATTGCAATCACTCGCCATGCAGGAATAAATATTCCGCATATAAGCGATGATAGGATTAATACTACTCTTGAATATGCAATAATTGAAATATAATAAACAAAAACGGTAGTTATAAAAAAAGTTATTAAACATACTGCAAAAGAGCGACCATATGATGTTAATCTTTTTGAATATATTTTAAATTTTAAAGCTGTAATAAACCAAACGATAAAATAGCAAAATATTAGTGGAAAATGTTTTATTAATAATGAAAAATCAAATTGTATGTTATAATTCAAAAAATACCATGTATATATTGAAAACAAAAATGAATTCATAATAATTATTGTATCTAATGTTAACGATATTAATTTTAAACTATTTTTCTGAATGTATGAATTTAATAAATGTATTTTTATACCAACTCTAATAAATAACCATGAAATCGTCCAAAATTTAAATTTATGGCTATGTTTTTTAAAAAATAAGGTCATTGATTTATGAAATATACTTATAGTATTAAATGGTGCATATTTGTGGCTTTCACCTTTATAATGAATTATTATTGCCTTAGGGATAAATAAAATTTTATATCCAGCATCTTTCACTCTTGTGCAAAAATCAGTATCTTCAAAATATAAGAAAAATGATTCATCAAACCCTTCCATTTGCTGATATATTTTTTTATGAAACATCATACATGAACCACTAACTGCATCCACTTCAGTAATTTCATTTTCATTACTAAATGTTTTATTATATTTACCAAAAATCTTAGATTTAGGAAATAATTTATCTAGCCCCAGTAGTTTTGAAAATCCAATTAATAAAGTAGGAAAGGACCTTTTTGAAGCAAGCTGTAATGAGCCATCGGGATTAACAACTTTCGCACCAACAATTCCAGTATTATTGTTATTTACTAAGTACTTATGAAGAATAGCTAATGTTCTATTTTCAACTAATGCATCTGGGTTTAATAAGCAAATAAAATCTCCGTTTGCAATTTCAACACCTTGATTTACTGCTTTAGAAAATCCATAATTTTGTTTATTTTTTAATAAAGTGATTTCTTTAAATTCATTCTCTATCATTTCAGCAGAATGATCAAAAGAGTCATTATCAACTATAATAATTTCAAAAGGAATACTAATTTTAGAATTATAAATAGATTTAAGACATTGTCTTAAATATGATTTCACATTATAACTTATAATAATTATACTAAGCATTACTTTATTCTAAATAATCCTTGAAAACTTAATTTTATCACAACCCAAGCTGCTTCATAAATAATTTTTTTAGTCATTTTAGATTTCCCAACAGTTCTATCAACAAAAATAATTGGAATTTCTTTTAATGAATACCCATTTCTTAAAGATTTTGTATTCATTTCAATTTGAAAAGAATATCCCTCCGATTTAATTGATGATAAATTGATTGATTTTAACACTTTAGAATTAAAACATTTAAAACCGCCAGTGGCATCAATTATTGGTAATCGAATAACAGTCTTCGCATATAAATTTGCAAAATACGACAATAGCAATCTTCTCATAGGCCAATTAACAACATTAACTCCATTGACATAGCGACTTCCAATAACAACATCTGACCGCTCAGATTCATCAAGTAAGCGAGGAATATCTGTAGGGTTATGTGATAAATCGGCATCCATTTGAATAATTTTATCATAATTATTATCTAATGCCCATTTAAATCCTGTACAATAAGCAGTACCTAATCCTAATTTCCCCTCTCTTTGAATTAAATGGAGATTGGAATTCGTTTCCATATTTTTTCTTACAATATCTCCAGTTCCATCTGGAGAGTTATCATCAATTATTAAAATATCATAATCCGAATTTACTGCCCATATTTGACTTAGTAACTCCAAAATATTATCTTTTTCATTGTAAGTTGGTGATACTATTAATGTTTTTTTATTCATTTATCAGTCGTTTTAATTGATTTAAACTATAGTCTAAAGTATAAATATGAGCTCCAATTTCATTAGATATCTTGCTCACATCTAAGTTTGTTTTTTTGGGTCTAACCGGAATTTGATTAAGATTTTCAGATTTAATTGGGTGAATCAACGAAGAATCAAAATCAAATATTTCGGCAATTAATTTTGCAAAATCAAATCGAGATATCAAATCGTCACTACCATAATGATATATTCCTCTT
Organism: uncultured bacterium; assembly: GCA_964529325.1. Lineage (GTDB taxonomy): Bacteria > Fidelibacterota > Marinisomatia > SCGC-AAA003-L08. The sequence continues at coordinate 31,531 of CAZGWH010000003.1, forward strand.
GCTTTCATAATTATACATTGTCTAATTGCTTGTGAAAATGCAGTAGTCCAAGTTGGATTTGATATTTGGTCTATAACTACATTTATTTTGTTCTGTTTCCTTAAATTTTGAAAAACCCATGATACAAAACTTGCACTAGAATTAATATCATTACCAAAAAGTACATTCGGTCTAAGAATTAAATACTGTTTATTTGATCCTCTTAATATATTTTCTGCTTCTAATTTAGTTTTTCCGTAATATGTTTTTGGATAGGTTGGATTTTTTTCTGAATACCAACCTGAAACCCCATCAAATACATAATCTGTTGATATTTGAATAAATAGAGTTTCATTTTTCATTACGCTTAATAAATTTTTAACTCCATTTACATTTATATCGACAGCTTTTTCTTTTTCAACTTCACAACAATTCACATCTGTAAAAGCGGCCGTATTTATTATTATATTAGGATTTATTTCATCGCAAATATATTTTAATTCCGACTTATTTGTAATATCAAGTTTAATTTCATTATTATTAAATAAACTAGGGTTAGATATATTCTTATAAATTGCTGGAACTACATTATAAAAAGGGCTAAGCTCTAAATAGATTGATCTACCCAATTGTCCATTTGCTCCTGTTAAAAGGATTGTTTTAGACATTAATCAATCTTACATCCATTTGATTTAAATAAATCTAATTTTTCAGCTAAAGCATCATTTTCGAGTGAAAATATTTCAGCACAAAGAATTGCTGCATTTATTGCTCCAGCTTTTCCTACAGCTACTGTTGCGACGGGTACGCCTTTGGGCATCTGTACTGTTGCAAGTAATGCATCCATTCCATTAGAAATACCACCAGGCATTGGTATTCCTATTACAGGCAAGGATGAATGTGCTTTAATTGCCCCGGCTAGATGTGCGGCCATACCAGCAGCACCAATCAAACAACCATATCCATTTTTTCTGGCAGTTTTTGAAAACTCACTAACCTCCTTGGGGTTTCTATGGGCAGATAATACATGTAATTCCCATTCGATTTCAAAAAAATTGAAATATGGCTCTGAAGCCATTACTGTATCTTTATCGGATGTACTTCCTATTAATACTGCTACTTTTTTCATATAATTACTCCTATTTTAATTTATTAATGAATAATTGTAAATATTTAATCATTTAATGTAAAAGTTTTACTATGTTCAAATATTAACTCAAGTTCTTTAAGCATTAATATTTTTGAATTCCCAGGATTATTAACATACCCAGTAACAAATAATGTTTGTTCTAATTCTTTATTTTCAAAAATAAAACAAATAAATGGTCCTCCTGTATTTGATTCAGTGTGGCCATAAACTCCTTTTAATATTTTATTTTTTTTACTAATCGACTGTTTTCTATAAAACTCACTTATTTCAATATTGGGCATTGTTCGTAATATTAACGATTCAAATATCTCCCAATAAATTTCTGATGCATCTTTATTGATTAATGGAAATTCATGAATGGTTATCCACCTATATGGATAAACTCTTCCAATCCATAGAAAGTCCTTACTCACGGTATCTTTTTTTACTTCAATATAATCCATTGAGATGGGCATATCAAAACTAAACCAATCTTGAATTTGAACAATAATTGAATCATTTCTCATTTTTTCTGATTCAGGAATCCAAATTAATTTTTCTAATTCCGACTCATATTGATTGAATAACCAATTAAAGTTAGAATCTAATATTGTCTCAAAATGAATTGCATCAAATGCTTGAATATTTGAAACTACTTGATTATATGCATATAAATTTTTAGTTGAAAATAAACTGTTATCATTATCTAGCACCTCATTCATTTTATTTAAATACCTATCTAAAGTAGTATCTTTTGGATTTTCAATTGAAAGGAATAGAAGATTTCGATGTTGATGAAATTCATCTAAATCATTAGCTGTTTTCCATCTAATATTAAATAATGGTTCGTATTGAGGACATTGTGCACCTTTTTGATCAAAATAATTATGAATAATTGGAGCTAATAATTCTTTATCTTCAAAAGATGTAAAAACAATTAAATCATTCAATATTCCAACGGCGTCTTTTTTAAGATTACATGAGAAAATGAATAAGCATAGTAATAAAATTATTTTTTTTTGCATATTACCATAATTGTTGAAGCGTTTTTACTACCATTTAATAGCATGTTTAATACTGTTATAATTGAAACATATAACCCTTTAAATATGCTGTAAATTGACTTCTTATTTATACTGAGTAAAATATTATAAAATGAATCTTGTATCATTGAATATTTTTTTAATATTTCAAATCCATTTTTATTTAATAATTTTTCTAAGGTAAAAAAATTAAAATGATATAGGTGTCTAGGGGCGTCATAGGGAGCCCATTTGTCAAGAAAATATTTTTTCTCTAATGCATCATGATTAGGTACAGCAATAACTAATATACCATTTTTTTTTAAAATTGTATTTATTGAATTAAATAATTTTTCTAAGTCATGAACATGTTCTACTACATGCCACATCGAGATTACATCAAAAAGCTTATTTTTTAATTTATCGATATTAGAATAAAATTTCAAAATTCCATTATAATTAGAAAAATTATCTTGAAGAGTAGATGAAAATCCTTTTTTCTGCATATAAATAGCAAACTCCCCTTGTCCTCCACCGATATCTAATAATTCACCCTTATTATTAAATTTTATTATTCTACCATGTTTAATTTTTAACGCAATTTTTTGAACTAATTTGTAAATTAGATTATAAATACTAATGTTTCTCTTTTTATGAGGATCATAATCTGTATGGTTATAAAAATTAGAAATTTCATCGGAATTAGGTCTCGGATTAAGTAAAATAAAATTACAATTACATTTTACTAATTGAAAACTTTCAATTCTGCTTAAATTAAACCTATCTTTCACTTTAATGAAATTTTGAAATTTACTCCCATTGCAAATTGGACAATTAATTAATTCCATTTTAAGTTATCTCAAAATCTGCAAACGCATTTTGGATATTGACATTTAGGAGTTTAATTTCAACAATATCACCAATATGATATTCTCGTTTATACCGTCGCCCATAAAATGATAATTTAGAGCGGTTAAACAAATAATAATCATCAGTCATTGATTTTAAAGAAACAAATCCATCAACAAGAATATCATTTAATTGAACAAAAAACCCTTTAGGGTTAGCACCAGAAATTATACCTTGAAAATCATTTTCGATATAATTATTTAAATATCTCAACTGTTTTCGCTTAACATAATCTCTTTCAGCTCGCATTGCATTTACTTCTAATCGAGATGATTCTTGGGATATATTTTTTGGATTTTCAATTAAATATTTAGAATTATTAATCATCGATTTTAAAAACCGATGAACAATTAAATCTGGATATCTACGAATCGGTGAAGTAAAATGACAATAATAATTAAAACCAAGCCCAAAATGCCCTGCATTTTCAGGACTATAATTTGCTTTAGGCATTGCTCGTAAAGCTAAATGTTCTAGTAATCTTTCAGCTTTTAATCCTTTAATTAGATTAAACATTTTTTTAAGATTAATATTATTTTTTGATAATTTTTTCTTAATATCATTAGGGATATTTGATCGAAATAATACTTGTTTTAACTCTAAAATATCTACTTTTTTTGGCGTTTCGTGATTTCGATATTGAAATCCTTTAAATTTAGCCCCATACTCTTTTGCAATAATTTTATTTGCTAATAACATTAATTCTTCAATTAAATTATGACTTTTTAATATTTTTTTTGGTTTTATTGAAATAGGTATATCGTTTTCTCCCATTTCTATATTAGGCTCTGGAATATTAAAATCAAAACTACCAGATTTTATTCTTTTATTTCTTAAAAAGTTTGTTATTTTTTCAAAGTGTTTAATGTCTTTATAATATTCATCTTCTTTAGTTAAATTAACTATATCGCTATAACTATACTTTTGTTTTACCTCAATTATCGATTCAACAATTGTATGACTTATCACATCATATTGGTTATTTAAATTAACTATTAATGACAAAGATAATCTTTTTTCATTTTCTTTTAATGAACAGATTCCATTGCTGATTTCTTCGGGTAACATTGGAATACATTGATTTATTAAATAGACACTCGTTCCTCTCTTAAAAGCTTCAGCATCTAATTTTGTATTAACTTTAACGATTTCTGCAACATCTGCTATATGAATTCCAACTTCAAACCCATTTTCTATTTTTTTTATTGAAATAGCATCATCATGATCTTTTGCTGATTCAGGGTCAATTGTAATTATGCGTAAGCTGGTAAGGTCAATTCTATTTTTTTGATTAATTATATCATTATTATTTATTTTAGCAACTTCATTGATTACTTCTTGGGAGAAATCTCTCGCTATACCATACTTTGATGTTATTATTTTAAAATCCATTAATGGATTATTTGAATCGCCAATTATTTTAGTAATTCTTACAGGAATATCACTTGGAGGATTAACCCAATCTACAATTTCAGCTTCAACCCAGCAAAAATCTTCAAGTGGTTTCCCCTGCATTTCTACAATATTAAATTTTCTATTACATAATTTAAACGGAGGCTCAAGTATATACCGATTATGAAGTTTTTTAACATTTCCTTGAATTAATTTATTTGAACGAGATAATATTTCTACAATTTCACCATTTATTTTATCTTCAAATTCATATATAATTTTCACTTTTACATAATCACCATGCAATGCTCCATGAAAATGACCAGACCCAACTGAAATCTTTTTATTATCCTCAAAAATAAATCCTTTTCCAGATTTAATTAATTCTAATTTTCCAATTATGAATAACCCCGGAGGCGTAACCATAAATCTTCCACCATGAACTTTTGTAATTTTATCAAGATTATTTAATTGTTTTAATGTTGATTTAAACTTAGGGTAATTATTTTTATGGACTTTTATTTTACTTGCTATTTCTTTTTTCTTAAAAGCAGTATTTGGGTTTGATTTTAAAAAATCAAGGATTTTATTTTCTAAATTAGCTACGATTATTATTATTTAATTTAGATGATTTTAAAATATAAAAACTACCAATAGCTATCATTATTAAGGAAATAATTTGGGCTCCTGAAAGTCCAATAACATACTTAGGATTTAAACGAATAAATTCAATTAAAAACCGAGATAGACCTACTAATATAAAATATTTACTTATTTGAATACCGCTAATTTGTTTAGCAAATCTTTTTTTATATAAATATAAAAAAACAAAGAAATATGCCAATGCCTCATAAATTTGAGTTGGATGCACTGGAACGATCGTAGGTGGTAATCCATTCGGAAATGCAATGCCCCAGGGCAAATCTGTTGGCTTTCCATAATCATCTCCAACTAATAAACATCCAATTCGACCAATTCCATGACATAATGCTAAATAAGGAGCAGTCCAATCAGCAACGACTGCCCATTTTAAATTATGCTTTCTAATATAGAGAGTAACGGCAATTGTTCCACCAATTAACCCTCCATAGAAAACCATTCCAGCTCCAAAGTTTTGAATACCTGAAGCAATTCTATCTGGAGTTAATGTAAATATTCCAATAAATATCTCTTTCAATCCTTTTAAATTCTCTATTCCATGGCCGCTAGATAAGTTTTCTAAAATATAATAAATTTTAGCACCCAATATTCCACCAAGAGCAGCATTGAAGGTTAAATCTTCAGCCATCATTGGGTCTTTACCAAGATGTATCATATCTTTTTTTAATAGATAATTCCCTGTTAAAAATGCAATTACCATCATTAAACCAAACGAGGAAATTACAAAACCACCAAACCTAAATATTTCAGGATACATTTATATTTTCTCCACATTTGGTACAATATTTAATAGTTAAATCCATACCTACATTTTTATTGCAATTAGGACAAATATTTTCTTTTTTAATAGTATTCTGTTTAGAATTTGAGTCATTTAAAATAAAAATTAATGACAATATAAAAATTAATAAAAAGCCAAAGATCAAACTATAATATTTAGTATTATTAAATTTATCTAATAAATCATTATTGACTTCTTCGATATCAGGATGATCATGATTATGATTATGTTCATCACCTTCGCTATGATTATGATCAGTTAATATTTTATCTAGAATTTCAAGAGTCGTTAATGAACTTTCTTTTACATAGCTAAACGAAATTTTAAATTTTTCATTCTTATTTAATTTATTTATGAATTTTCGATTATATGTTAAATTGTATTCATCATTGAATTCTTCTGGCTCAACTAATGAAGACTTATATTTTTTTGCCCCCAATGGTCGCTGTATTACAACATGAAAATCTATCAAATCAACATTTGATTCAAAAGTATATTCAAAATTACGCTGAATATCATTTTGAGCTAAGTCAACATAAAACTGACAATAATATTGAGAGTTATTAATGTTTAATTCCACGAAACCATTTGTTTTTAATGGAATTTCGACTAAGCCATTATGATTATTTTCAGTTTGAAATTCAAATATAGATGTAATGCTATGTGGTAATTTTATTTCAGCTTTGTAAGGTAATAATTTTTCAGGAATATTATATTGTAACATTACAAGTACATTTGATTGATCATATTCAGGAAAAAAACCCAAAACAAAATCTAATTTATCTAATTGATTCTGAGAAAAAATAATTGATAGATAGAGTAGAATAGATAATATGTTAATTTTTTTGATTATTGTATTCCTTGAATAATTATGAAATCGTAAAAAATATGAGAGATTGCACATATTGCAAATCCTCTAAAATAAAAAATTAATCCTAAATATCCACCTGCCGTAAATCTTAAAAAAAAAGATTTCCATTCAAATGAATCACCAAAAATCCCGACATAGTGAAAACCACTAAAAATAAGAGAAGATAATAAGAGTATCGGGATAAATATTGAACTTTTAGTTATTTTAAATAATTTTAAAAAAATAGTTAAAAGTAAACCAATGAAAATAAATCTAAAAATGAATTCTTCAAAAATTCCCGCCCCAATTGCTAAATACAGTTTCTCAATTGTATTTAATCCTTCCTTTCCAAGAATTAATAAATTAGGAATATTATTAAAAACTAAGAATAATATAAAGCCGTAAACTAACCCTTCTATTATCATACCAAATAGAATCAATGGATTAATTTCATCCGTCTTAATAATTGACTTACCCTTTAAAAAAAAATAAGTGGATAATAATATTAAGCTGATTAATAAACCAATTCTTCCATAGGAACCAAAAAATAAAAATGCTTGCCTTAGCAATACATCGGCTCCATTTCTTACTTCGAATGGCATATTAAAATTAACAAATACACCTAATAATTCATAGCATATTAAAAGTGGAAAAATTAATATAATATTATAAAAATAATTATGTGTTAATTTGAAATATGGTGAATTAATAATTAATCCTGATCTATTTTTAAAACAGCCAAAAATGCTTCTTGTGGAATTTCAACATTACCAACTTGTTTCATTCTTTTTTTCCCTTTTTTCTGTTTTTCTAATAATTTTCTTTTTCGAGAAATATCACCACCATAACATTTTGCCGTCACATTTTTCCGAAGAGCCTTAACCGTTTCTCTTGCAATAATTTTTGCACCCAGTGTTGCTTGAATTTTAATTTCAAACATCTGTCTATGAATAATTTCTTTTAATTTTTTACATAGCCCCGAACCTTGATTATATGCATTATCTTGGTGTACAATTAATGATAATGCATCAACAATTTCATCTGCAATTCGAACATCTAATTTTTGTAATTTTCCAGGTCTATTTTCAATTATTTCATAATCAAATGAAGCATAGCCTCTAGATATAGATTTTAATTTTTCGAAAAATTCAAAAATAACTTCCCCAAGAGGCATTTCAAAAAATAATTGAACCTTAGTTGTTGTTAAATAATTAGTTGATTTATATACCCCTCGTTTTGAAATACATAATTTCATAATCCCACCAATATATTCAGCAGGGGTAATAATTTCAGCTTTTATATAGGGTTCATTTACAGTTTCAATATCACCGCTCACGGGCATATCTGCGGGGTTATTCACTTTTATAGAATCACCCATTTTAAGGTCAACTCGATATTGTACATTCGGAGATGTAGTTATAAGATTCATATTAAATTCTCGTTCTAATCGTTCCTGAACTATTTCTAAATGTAACGGTCCTAAAAAACCACACCTAAACCCAAATCCAAGAGCAATAGATGTATTTGGTTCATAACTTAATGCTGAATCATTTAAAATTAGTTTTTCTAAGGATGCTCTTAATTCTTCATAATCGTTTGTATCTACAGGATAAACTCCAGCAAAAACCATTGGTTTTATTGGTTGATACCCCGATAATTCTTTTGTTGCACGGTCATTTTTTACCGTGAGTGTATCCCCTACTTTTATCTTTCTTACATCTTTTAAATTTGTAATAATATATCCAACATCCCCCGCTTCTAATTTTTTTACAGGAACTTTATTTAATTTTAAAATTCCAACTTCAGCTATTTCATGTTGAATTGTAGAGTCTGCAAAATATTGAGCAGTCATACCTTTTTCAATTATTCCATCAAAAACTCTAATATATGGTACAACTCCTCTAAATTTATCAAAAGTAGAATCAAAAATTAATGCTCGAGTCCCTTCATTTATAGAATCTCGAGGATATGGGATTTTATCAATGATTGTATCAAAAACAGTTTGAATCGCTATTCCAGACTTTGCACTAATTTTAAGAATATCTTCTTCATCACAGCCTAATAATTCAATCATTTGCTCTGTTGCTGAATCTATATCTGCGGCAGGCATATCAATTTTATTTATCACAGGTATTATTTCTAAGTCAGCATCTAAAGCTAGATATGTATTTGAAACCGTTTGCGCCTCTACACCCTGGGCTGCATCTATCAATAATAAAGCACCTTCACACGCTGCCAAACTTCTTGAAACCTCGTAAGTAAAATCAACATGTCCTGGAGTATCAATTAAATTAAAAATGTAGTCAATTCCATCAGTATGCTTATAATTCATCTGGATTGGGTGCGATTTAATTGTTATTCCACGCTCTCTTTCCAAATCCATATCATCTAATACTTGACTTTTCATCTCTTTGGAAGATATTGTATTTGTAAATTCTAGCATGCGGTCAGCAAGTGTTGACTTTCCATGATCTATGTGTGCAATTATGCAAAAGTTTCTAATATATTGTTTTTTCACAGGGGCAAATTTACCAAGTTTAATTCTTTACTTCACACCATCAAATTAATTAATAATTAGAAATTTTGATTAAGATTCAATCTGTTAAAGATTTTGAAAATAAATGAAAATTTAAAGGAATACACTACCTATTAAAGTCATAATTTAATTTAGTTTATAAGAGATAAAAAAAACTTCAACAAAGTAAAACAAAATGGTATAATTAATATTTTAAAGAAAAATATTAATATTATAAATTTGCTATGATTTGCTTTATGTCTATAATATGAATTTAATCTAAATTATCGGGTTATTTTTTTGATAAAAATCAACACTTCACCACTAATTATCTACAAAATTAAGGAAAAAAATGAATTTCAATGTTGATCTTGATGTCGCGATTGAACATGGTTTATCTAAAAGTGAATATGAATATATTTTAGAAATACTAGGAAGAACACCAACTTATGTTGAAATTGGCATTTTTTCTGTTATGTGGAGCGAGCATTGCTCTTACAAAAGTTCTATAAAATTATTAAAAACCTTACCTCGTGACGGCGGGAAATTATTAGTTGCTGCAGGCGAAGAAAATGCAGGTCTTGTTGATATTGGTGACAATCTTGCATTGGCTTTCAAAATAGAATCGCATAATCATCCTTCAGCTGTAGAACCTTATGAAGGTGCCGCAACTGGAGTTGGAGGAATATTAAGAGATATTTTCACAATGGGGGCAAGACCAATCGCAAATATGAACTCATTAAGATTTGGAAGTTTAGATAATCCTAAAAACAGATTTTTATTAGAACGAGTGGTTGAAGGAATTGCAGATTATGGAAATTGTGTAGGAGTTCCTACAATCGGTGGAGAAGTTGTAATTGAAGAATCATTTACAGGTAATCCATTAGTTAATGCTTTTACACTTGGAATTGTTAAACATGATGAAACAATTTCTGCAATTGCAGAAGGAGTTGATAATCCCGTTTTTCTTGTGGGAGCGAAAACAGGGAAAGATGGTATTCATGGTGCGACTTTTGCATCTGTAGAATTAACGGATGAATCAGAGTCTAAAAGAAGCAATGTTCAAGTTGGTGATCCATTTACTGAAAAACTATTATTAGAAGCATCTCTCGATTTAAGAAATAAAAAATGGTTAGTTGGAATGCAAGATATGGGAGCCGCGGGAATTACTTGTTCTTCATCTGAAATGTCAGCTAAAGGTAAATGTGGTATAAAATTAAATTTAGATAAAGTTCCACTTCGTGAAAAAAATATGAATGCCTATGAAATTATGCTTTCTGAATCTCAAGAACGAATGCTTGTAGTTATAAAAAAGGGGTTCGAAAAAGAACTTGAAGAGGTATTTTTAAAATGGGATTTACATTGTACTCAAATTGGTATTGTTACTGATACGAATAATTTAGAAATTTTCCATAAAAATGAAAAGTATGTAAGTATTCCCGTAGACTCATTAGTTTTAGGTGGCGGTGCACCTCAATATGAATTACCCGTTTCTGTTCCCCAATATTTTACAACTTTAAATAATCTTAATTTAGAAAAAATAAAAGAACCAAAGAATTTTAACAATGTATTAATTAAACTTTTAGCTTCCCCTAATATTTGTAGTAAAAATTATATTTATAATCAATATGACTCAACTGTTAGGACGAATACAATAATTGGCCCAGGACATGATTCAGCAGTAATTAGAATAAAAGGAACGACTAAATCAGTTGCAATGAGTACTGATTGCAATAGTCGATATGTGTATTTAAACCCAAGGGTTGGCGGGCAAATTGCGGTCGCAGAATCTGCTAGAAATGTGATTTGCTCTGGAGCAGAGCCGTTAGCAATTACAAATTGTCTAAATTTTGGAAATCCAAATGATCCTGAAATATATTGGCAATTTAAAGAAGCAATCACCGGAATGGGAGAAGCATGTCGAACATTCAATACTCCTGTAACTGGAGGAAATGTAAGTTTATATAATGAAAGTAGCTTAGGTGCCGTTTATCCCTCACCCGTAATTAGTATGGTTGGTCTAATTGAAAATGAAAATCATATTACAAGTATGGATTTTAAAAATGAAGGTGATTTCATTTTAATAATCGGTTCATTAAATGGTCAAATTGGTGGGTCCGAATATTTAAAAACTATTCATAAAAAAGTTGAAGGACCAATACCGCCATTAAACTTAGAATTTGAAATGAGAGTACAGGATGTATGTCTTGAAGCGATAAAAAAGGGAATTATAAATTCAGCTCACGACCTTTCTGATGGAGGTCTCGCAGTTGCAGTATCTGAATCATTAATATCTTCAGATAAAAAATTAGGAGCAAAATTAGATATTTCGAGGAAACTTAGAAATGATGAATTGCTATTTGGTGAGTGTCAAAGTGCAATAATGGTATCACTTAATGAAAAAGATTTAATTGATTTAGTCATAATTGCTCAAAAATTTGATATTCCGACTCAAAGCATTGGAAAAGTAACTGGAGATGGTAAATTATATATAAATGATTTAGTAAAATTAACTGTTAAAAAATTAAAAAAAACATATAATAATTCATTAGAAAATAAAATGACACAAAGTTATGTCTAATAATAGAATTTTTTTTAATAGTTCACCTAATCCGACAATTGGGGTTGAGCTTGAATTGCAAACATTAGACAAAGATAGTTTTGAGCTAGTTTCTGGTGCTCCACAAATATTAAATACATTTATAGATGATCCTCGGATAAAGGAAGAATTATTAAATTCAATAATTGAAATAAATACAAATATTTGTAATAATGCAAGTGAGGTTCGTAACGATTTAAGAGATACATTAATTAAAGTATTAAAGTGTTCAGAAGAAAATAATTTTTGTATTTTATCAATGGGAACCCATCCTTTTTCTAGATGGAATCAACAAACAATTTCAAATAATCCAAGATATCATAATTTAATTGAGCGAATGCAATGGCCCTTACGGCGTTTATTAATTACAGGTGTTCATGTACACATTGGAGTCGATTCTGGTGAAAAAGCGATTGCCGTAACAAATGGTCTTACTCGTTATATCCCCCACTTTATAGGTTTATCTGCAAATTCACCTATACATGATAGTGAAATCACAGGGCTTGCTTCTACTCGTACTAAAATTTTTGAATCAATGCCAACAGCTGGATTACCCGCAATTCTTAGAAATTATAGTGAATTTCAAAAGTTCATGAGAACGTTACAAAAAGCACATACAATAGAATCTATTAGAGAAGTCTGGTGGGATATTCGCCCCCACCCAATGTTTGGAACGGTAGAAGTTAGATTATTTGATTCTGTTCCATCTCTAGAAGAAATTGTAAGATTATCAGCATTTACACAATGTTTAGTGGTTGCAATTTCAAATCACTATAATATGGGAACTCAACTTCCAATTTTAGACCATTGGCTTGTTCAAGAAAATAAATGGAGAGCTACCCGCTATGGTTTAGAAGCAGATATCATTATTGATGAAAACGGAACTCAGGTTTCATTAAAATCTTCTATTATTGAAACAATTGAAACAATTATGCCTATTGCATACGAATTAAATTGCCAAAACGAATTAAAAGGTATTTTAAATCAATTAGAAAATGAAGTTCCTGCATATCGAAAACAATTAGACATATATAATGAAAATCATGATTTAAAGCAAGTTCTGAATGAATTTGTTACTTCATTTAAAAAAAGTGTTTTAGATTAGTATGATTGAAAATTGGCTGATAAAAAACCAAAATGAATTAATTCAATTAAGAAGATATTTACACAAAAATCCTGAAATTGGATATGCTGAAAAGGAAACCTCTGCATATTTAAAAAATTATTTAAAATCAATAGATCTTCAAATTATTGAAAATAAAGATATGAAGTTTGGTTTTTATACTGAATTAGGACCTCTAACTGATAATATCTTAGCTATACGATGCGATTTAGATGCATTGCCAATTCAGGATACAAAAAATTGTGAATATTCATCTAAAAAAACAAAAACGATGCATGCTTGTGGTCATGATGCTCATATGACTATATTGATTGGTTTAATAAAATTTTTAAAAGAACATGAATCACAATTAACAGGAAGATTAAGATTTATATTTCAACCTGCAGAAGAATGTTCACCTGGTGGTGCAATTTCAATGATAAAAGGTGGAGCAATTAATAATGTCACTCACATAATTGGTTACCATTTATACCCCATGTTAAATGCAAATCAAATTGCAATTAAAGAAGGATTTATTACCGCAACTGTCGAAGTAGTTGAAATTGAATTAAAATGTAAAGGTGGACATACATCGAGGCCTGAAGAAACGGTTGACTTAGTATTGGCATCATCTATGCTTGTAAGTGAAATTAATAATAAGTTAGATCAAATTAAAACGAATGAATCTCCAATTGTATTCGTTTTCGGTAGTGTTCATGGAGGTGATACATTTAATGTAATTCCTTCAAATATAAAACTTAAGGGAACTTTGAGATATGTAAATTCAGCACATAAGGAAACTATACATGGCTCAATAAAATATGCTATTTCAGAAATTAATAAAATTACAGGTGCTCAAATTGAATTTTCAATCCCCTATACATCGCCTGGAATTTATAATAATAAATTTCTAACACAATTAATAATTGATTCTGGAAATTCAATATTAGACAAAAATAATACAATAATTTTAGAAAAAGGAAGCTTAGGTGGGGAAGATTTTGCATTTTATTTAGAAAAAATTCCAGGTGCATATTTTAGAATAGGATGCTATGATGGTAATGCTAGAGATCTCCATTGTAATTTTTTTGATATTAACGAGGATTGTATTTTTACAGGAATTAAAATACTTAAAAATATAATACTTAACTATGGTCACTTCTCGTAATTATTGAATGAAATATGTTGCAATAAAACCACTTTCATTACTACTTGCAATTGGATTCTGCTTACTATCTTTTTCTATTATTCTTCTCCCGATTTTTATTTTAAAATTTATTTTCAAAATTGATATCCCGATGGAATACTCAATTTGGTTCAATATTCCAGGCTTTCTAATTCCAGCATATTTAATATATAAAAATTCAAGTCGCCCTTTTTTAAATTTATTTAAAAATAAAAATATAACATCAATTAAATTTTGGTTAATATCATCAATTACATGTATTGGATTATTAATTTTTTTAGGTGAAGTAGAAAATTACATTTTATATTTTTACCCAATTTCAAATGAGCTATATAATTTAATGGAAACTCTCCTTTCTTCATCATCTGGAATATTGGCTGCAACAATAATGGCTCCTTTTACAGAAGAAGTTTTTTTTAGAGGTGCAATGCTTAATGGGTTTATACATAAATATTCAAAATATAAATCCATTTTACTTTCAGCATTTCTATTTGGGATTATACATTTAAATCCCTGGCAATTCATCCCTGCTTTTCTTGCAGGTATTTTCTTTGGTTGGATATTTATAAAAACTGGTAATATTTGGCTATGTATGTTTTTACATTTTCTTAATAATAGTATGGCTGTATTATTTGAATTTACAGAAATTAAGGTTGAAGGATTAATTTATGATCCAAGATTAGGTGTAGAGTTTCAACCATATTGGTTAACTTTTATAGGATTATTAATTTTTATATTTGGAATAAAATTATTAAAAAATATTAAGGATATTTAATTGAAAAATAATTTAGCAAAAATGATGAAATGGATGTTTATTCAAGCAAATTCGAGATGTACAAGTAAAAAACATTTTAATGGTGAGAAGAAAATAAATATTATTAAAGATGATATCTCTATTATTCGTGACAAATGGAATATTCCACATATTACTGCAAAATCTAAAACAGATTTATTTTTCGCCCAGGGTTTTGTTCATGCACAGGACAGATTATGGCAATTAGAAATGAGTAGAAGAATTGGAATGGGAAGATTAGCAGAAGCATTTGGAGAAGTCGCACTTGAAACTGATAGATTGACGCGAACACTCGGATTTTATAAAACTGCGAAAAAAGATTTAAAACTAATTACAGATGAAAAACTTACATATTTAAATTCATTTGCCGATGGCGTTAATTATTATATTGATAATTATCCGAAACCAATTGAGTTTTCACTCACGCGGATTAAACCAGAACCTTGGGAACCAATCCATACAATAGTTTGGGGAAGAATTATGAGTTGGACATTGTCACATGGATGGTCTGGTTCACTAACAAGGCAAGAAATAATTGATAAAGTAGGCATAGAAAAAGCAGAAGAATTAAATATAATTTATCCAGAAGACAATCCTGTAGAATTACCCGATGGATTGGAATTTAATAAACTTGGCTTGGATAATATGTATGAATCTGTTGTTGGACCCTATCTTATGAAAGATATGGAAGGTGGCGGTAGAGGTTCTAATGCGTGGGCTATTTCAGCAAATAAATCAGAGACGGGTGGTGCAATACTTTGCAATGATACCCATTTAGCAATTCAAATCCCAAGTGTATGGTATTTAAATCACTTAAAAGCTGATGGTTATCATGTTACTGGCGCAACATTGCCGGGTTTTCCAGGTATGATTTTAGGTCATAATGAAAATATTTCTATTGGAATAACCCTCTCTTTTTCTGATAATGAAGATATATTTATTGAAAAAATTTCAGATGCAGATGAAAATAAATACCATCATGAAAACGATTTACTCTCTATAGAAGTAAGAGATGAAATAATAAAAGTTAAAAATAAACCAGATTTTATAGAAAAAGTCAAATCTACAATTCATGGACCTCTTATTGGAAATGTTACAAATAGACAGAATTTTAATATTTCCTTATCTTCAAAAGCATTAAAACAAAATACAATGTTTAATGGTTTAATGGATTTAAATACAGCAAAAAATTGGGATGATTTTGTAGATGCTTGTCAAAAACTAGATGCCCCACCTTTAAATTTTGTATATGCGGATACAGAAAATAATATTGGTTTATGGGTTACAGGCGAAGTTCCAATTCGAAATTCAGGTGAAGGTCAACTTCCAGTACCGGGCTGGAATAAAAAAGGTGATTGGATTGATTCAATCCCGTCTCATCAAATGCCTCATATATTAAACCCAAAATCAGGTTATGTAATTTCGTGTAATAATAAAATTATTGATGATAATTATCCTTATTTTTTAAGTAATTCCTATATGAATGGCTATAGAGCAAAAAGAATTAAGGAGGTCTTTGATTCAAAAGAAAAAATATCAATTTTGGATTGTAAAAAACTACATACTGATTTTAAATCAATCCCTGGAATTCTAATTTTAGAAGGTTTATTAAAGAATTTTCAAACAGCAAAACCAAAAGCAAGTAAAGCTCTTTCAGAAATCATTAAATGGGATGGCTATTTAAATAAAGAATCAACTGGTGGGACTGTTTATCAAGTATTTATTTATAAATTATTAAGAAATATTGTTGAGCCACAATTAGGAGTAGAGTTAACCGATAAATATCTAGGTGCTGGTGAACATCCATTATTGCTACCAACAAGCGAATTACTTGGACATTCTGTACCTGCATTAATTAGAATTATACAAGATGGAGGTTCTAAATGGTTAAAAGATTCAAATGAATTAATAAGCATAATTGAAAAAACTCTCATATCCACTTGTATCTGGTTAGAATCTAATTTAGGATATAATCCAGAAGAATGGATTTGGGGTAAAATTCATACTGCAACATTTCAACATGGATTGACAATAGGTCAAGAATTTTTATCATTAATTTTTAACTTAGGTCCATTTCCTATTGGCGGTGATACAGATACGGTCTGTCAAACCGCTTTTAACCCAAATACTCCATATGAAAATACGGCATGGAGTCCAGCAATTAGATTAATAATTGATTTAAAAAACTTTGACGAGTCAAATGTGATTTTGCCTCCAGGACAAAGTGGTGTTTTAGGAAGTACACATTATCAAGATATGGTTGAACCTTGGTTAAAAGGCGAATATATACCCTTAGCTTGGTCTGATAAGAAAGTACAAAAATTAAAAAAATATGAATTAATATTTCAACCAAGCTAAAAATAATTTGTATAATAAACCGAAAATAAAAATAAATAAAGTATATACCAAATCGGGAGATTCTGGTAAGACAAAACTTACTGGCGGACAAACTCGATTAAAAAGCGATTTAAGAATTGATTGTTATGGTGAAATAGATGAATTAAATTCTAATATTGGTGCATGCATAGTAAATATAAAAAACATAGAAATTAATTCTGAAATGAAATTAAAGTTAATATCTATATTAATAAAAATTCAAAATCAGTTATTTAATTTAGGAGCAATGGTAGCTACTATGCCTGAAAATATTCATTCTAAAATGCCAAAAATTGAAGATGTTCATATTAAGTATCTAGAAGATGAAATGGATAAATTTAATAATGAACTAAAACCTTTAACCTCATTTGTTTTACCAGGTGGATCCAAAAGCAATGCTTTTCTCCATATTGCAAGAACAATATGCCGAAGGGTTGAAAGAAAAGCAGTAAAATTAATGATGAAGGAAGAAATTAATCCAATAATAATTATTTATTTAAATAGATTATCAGATGCCTTATTTGTATGGAGTCGATGGGTTATATGTTTAGAAAACAAAAATGAAAATTATTGGAACCCAAATCAAATATAAATTTATCTAAAATTTCCAGACCATCCCATTTTAGATCTTAATGTAGAGTAATAATCATTATAAGGCAATCTAATTAATAATGCATCAAATTTAGAACGAGTTATATGTACTTCTTGTGTATAATCAATAGGAATATGAATCTGTCCATCAACACTTACTGCCATTCCAACATTTTCCTCCGAAAACTGAATTCTAATGTTTTCATTATCAGATAAAATAATTGGTCTAGCCGACAAACTATGTGGACATATTGGTGTTACTCCAATAACATTTAAATTAGGTGTAATAATTGGGCCTCCTGCAGATAAAGAATAAGCCGTAGAACCTGTTGGTGTGCTAAAAATTACTCCATCACTAATATATGTATTTAAAAAGTGGTTTGAAATAAAAACATGAAGTTGGAGAGTTCTTGGTGAATTCCCATTATCAATTACTATGTCATTTAATGAATAATGAGTTATTTTAGGATTATTATTAATATTTAACTTTAATGCCATTCTTTTTTCTGTAAAATAATTTCCAGACAAAATTGAATTTAATGCAATTATAAAAGTATCTTGATTAGACTCACCAAGAAACCCAAGCCCGCCTATATGAATACCAAAAATTGGGATTTCATATTGTGCAACTTGCCGAAAGGTAGATAATATTGTACCATCACCTCCAATAGAAAGAATAATATCACAATCTTTACCAATTTCATCTATTGATTTTTGTGGAACAGTTTTATATATTTGAGAAGAACGATCAATAAAAACATTATTAGAAAGCCAAACTTCGTGATTATTTTTTGTTAAAAAAGTATATACTTGCTTAAAAATTGTCTCAAATTCGGGTTTTAATACATTACCTGTACATCCGAATTTCATTATTTTTGATCCATATTAAATTTTTCTAATATAATTTCATCATTTTCAAGTATTATTTTTTCAATTTTCAACTCGGCTTTATTTAAAAAAGTTCTACATTTTTTAGTAAGTAACATCCCCTCTTCAAATAAATCAATAGAATTAGTAAAATCAAAATCATCACTGTCAATTTTTATAGAAATCTCTTTTAATCTTTTTAAATTATTTTCAAATTTTTCATTTTTCATTTTTCATTTTCTTCTATTTTTATAATTTTCGATTCAGCAATTCCATCTTGAAATTGTAATTTTATAATTTCATTGATTTTAATTGATTTTATACTTTGAATTATTTTACCAAAATTATTATTTGCAATTAAATAACCTTTTGATAAAATATTATTGGGGTGATTAACTTTAAATAGATTTCCATAATAATCTAATTTGTTTATAATTGTTTTTAACCTATATGAAAATTTAGTTATTATTTTATTATGAATAAAATCAATCTGCTGATGAAAGGATTCTAAGTTGCTACTTAATAATTTAATTTTATATTTAAAATTAATTGAATCTAATATTGTATTATAATTAGTTAATTTATCATTAATTATATTGACAAGTTCGGAATAATAACCATCAATATCTAAATTAGTTTGATGATAATTTCGTGTAATTAACTCAGATGCAAATGAAGGCGTAGGTGCTCGGTAATCTGCAACAAAATCCGATAATGTAAAATCTGTTTCATGGCCAATGGCTGAAATTAAAGGGATTTTATTAGAATATATTTTTCTAATTAATTTTTCATTATTAAAACACCATAAATCTTCTATAGAGCCACCACCTCTTGCTAAAATAATTATATCTACATTTAATTTATCCAGTGTTTCAATACCCTTAATTATACTATTTACCGCACTCTCACCTTGCACAGTTGAATGAAATAATTTGATATTTAAATTTACACCTTGAACTTTGAAATATGCTATCATATCCCATAAAACTGCTCCCTTTTCTGATGTAATTATTCCTACTGATTTTGCAGATAGTGGAATTCTTTTTTTATTTTCAGAATTAAACAAACCTTCTAATTCTAAAGATTTTTTTAATTTTTCAAATTTAATCCATAACTCTCCATCTCCTTCAGGGTAAATGTTTTGGGCAATAAATTGATATCTTCCTTTTGGTTGATATAAACTAAGTTTACCAGAAAGAATTATTTTTTTACCGACTTGAATTACATGTTGATTATTTTGAGAATTAAAATTAACAATAGAAAGTTCACTATTTTCATCAATAATTGTGAAATAGGTGTGACCTGATGGATAGAAATTTTTAGATGTAATTTCACCCTTTACCCATATATTACTAAATTTTTTTTCAATTGCTAACTTAGCTTGATTATTTATTTGGGTAACAGTGTAAATCACCATAATTTAATATATAAATAAACTATCTATCGCTATATAAATTATAGCGATAGATAGTTTTAACAAATAATTATTTGTTAATTAAAATTATTTATTTTTTTTCTTGTGTCTATTTGCTCGTAATCGCTTTTTACGCTTATGCGTATTTATTTTCCGTCTTTTACGCTTTTTACCACAGGGCATTTTGCCTCCTTAAAATCCTCTTAATTGAGATTTGTTTACTGAATTAATTAACAATTTAGAAACCTTAAATTTAGGTACAAATCGCTCCTTCACCCATATTTTTTCATTTGTTTTTGGGTTTCGAGCTTCTTTTCCAGCTAAATGCTTAACTGTAAAATTACCAAAACCCCTTATTTCGATTCTATCACCTTTTTCAAGTGACTTTTTTATTGTATCCAAAATAGTGTTAAAAATAAAATCTGTTTCTACTTTTGTAAATCCAGTTTGCTTTGATACTTGCTCTACTATATCAGATTTTGTCATATTTACTTTCTATTTAAAACTATATTCAGGAATTGTATGTAAAAAATTTAGACCTAAATTTACTTTAATTTCACCCATAATTGCATTGATTAAACTAGGTTGTTTCTCTGGAATTCGAATTAAAGTAGGGCGTGATTCATATCCTGTCATTTTACCAATTAGCCAAATTGCATCCTCAAAGGTGCCTATTTTATCGACTAATCCATTATTATATGCCTGTCGGCCTGAAAATATTTGTCCTTGGGCTAATTCTTTTATTTTATCTTTTGAGAAATTTCGTTCTAATGCAACATCTGATTTAAATTGATCAAATAATTCAATTACAACTTCATTGAAATAATCTTTATCACTTTTTGATGTATTTCTAAAAGGGGAACCTGAATCTTTAAAATCACCACTTTTTATTGTGGTATAATCAATACCAATTATCTCCATTAATTTAGCTACTGTTGGGTAACCCATAATTACACCGATAGAACCTGTAATAGAACCAGCGTTAGCGACAATAGAGTCAGCTCCAATTGAAACATAATACCCGCCTGAAGTCGCCATACTACTCATGGAAATAATAATTGGTTTATTTGAACGGTCTCTAATGTTTTTAATTTTTTGATATATTTCCTGACTTGCAGCTACTCCACCACCAGGTGAATTTACTCTAACTAATATCCCATTGATATCATCTCTTAAATAAAAATGATTTAAGTTTTTTATAATTTCTTCTGATTCTAATATGGTACCATTGATTTCAACTAAACCAATACGAGGAAAATCTTTTGTAATATCACACCCTAAAAATATAAAAATAATTAATATCAATAGGGAAAATTTAAAGTTCATACTATTATTTTGTCCAAATGATAAGTTTTTGACCTTGGCGTAAAAAATCAGATCGTAATCCATTCCAATTTTTCAGCTTTCGAACAGAAGTATAATATTTTCGTGCTATTCCACCTAATGTATCACCATATCTAACTGTATAATAAATTTTCTTTTTACCTGATTTATTAATCGATTTATTACGGAGACTTTCATAGCCTGAAATAGGGATTTGAAGTCGTTGACCAGGTTTAATATATCTTGTTTTTTGCAATCTGTTAGCATCAACAATATCTTGGATTCTTATGTTATATTTTTTTGCAATTAACCATAAACTTTCGCCTCTTCGTACACGATGTGTTTCAAAAACAACTTCATCAACTTTTTTCACCTGTAATAATGCATATAATGAATCAAATTGGCTATTTGAATTTAAAGGTAATCGAAGAGGATAAAACTTATTTTTTTCAATTGGCGGTATTATATTTCTTCTTAACTCCGGATTATATAATGATAAAATATTTTCGGTTGTTCCTGCACAAACGGCCAAATCTTTTAATAATACAGATTTATTAACATTTTTTATTTCCCATTCAATTTTAGGTTCTGGATTCACTCTAAAACCATATTTGGCAGGATCTTTTGCAACAAAAATAGCTGCCATTATATTAGGGACATAATTTCTAGTTTCTGCAGGAAGCGATGTTAGTTTCCAATAATCTCTCGTTCCATGTCGTTTTATAACTCTCCTTACTCGCCCTTCTCCGCAATTATATGCTGCAAAAGCAAGATACCAATCATCAAATTCATCGTGAAGATCTTTTAAATAATTTGCGGCAGCATGAGTAGATTTTTCAAAATCACTTCTCTCATCAACATACCAATTCTTTTTAAGTCCATAAGCCTTACCTGTTGAGGCAATAAATTGCCAAAACCCCGCTGCATTTGCATAAGACATTGCAATTGGATTTAACCCACTCTCAATCATTGCAACATAAAATAATTCAGAAGGTACTCCTTCTTCTTCAAGAATTGGAAGCATTATCTCTTTATACCTATCTGATCTATCTAGCCATTTTTGAACAGATTTTTTTCCTTGATGAGTAAAAAATTTAATAATACTTGCTACTTTACGATTATATGTAATTGGTACATGGTTAGGTATTACCTCAATTGTTTCTTCAACATATTCTAAATCTTCAAGTGTTTGTGAATAAACAAAATCATTGAGTCGATCTCTTAAAACTGCGACAGAAAGACCCGATTCAGTCTTATCAATACTTTGACTCTGTTGTTCATAATACTTTATAGCTGCAGTTAGAAGTGTATTAAATTCTAAATTTTGAAATTCATCCTCTAAGCTTAACATTTCTAAGTCAGAAAGAAGTTTAAATAATAATTCAAATTGATACCCAGCATTCATTGTATCACTCGTAAGGTCCGCAATAATTGCTTCAGAGAACATTTCTTTTGCATCTGAAATTCTCAAATCAAATAATTCATCATCAATAAATAATGAATCCATACTTATTTCAAGCTGAGTATTATATGCTGGCTTATCCGTTGTTTGAATTATAGTTGTATCTATTCTCAATTGATTTGAGTAAACTAAACTCGTATCAGGAATACAAAGTGCAAAAGAGAGTAGTAAAATATATAAAATTGCAGAGATTTTCAAGCCTTAAAATTAAGAAGTATAAAACACATAGAACAACACTAGGAATTAATAAATAATGGACAATCTTCACATAAATTTGAAGAACAATAAGATTTTTCTAAAAATATAATTCCTTGAGTTAATGCAATATTTAAACGAACATCAATATTCCATTTTTTTAATATTTTGTCTATTTTTCCATAATGAGGTGAGTTTATTTTTTTCCATTGAAAAAATAGATTTTTATTATATTTACTCATAATATATGGTAAAATAACATTTATATAAATTTCGATGTTAAATTGTTGCCTTGCTAATTTAAAAGAATTTTTATTTTTTAAAAATTTGAAGAATTGAGAAATATTTATTTCATTTATGTTATTTAACAAATTTAAATAATCAATTGCATAAACTATATTTGGAATTCTATTTAACTGAAAAATATTAGGTGATCGACCTCCCTGCCAATTAATAGAATGTACCATATTTTTTAAGTTTATTATTATTCTTTCATTGGATATTTTTTTTGATTTTAAATTAATATATTTATTTGTAATAATTTCAATATCATCTAATTGTCGGTTAAAATGTAAAAATGAAAATATCTTAAATATCATTTCCTTATTATTATACGATTTAAATTTATCAACCTTTAGATTAAATCTAATCTCTGCTAAATCATATAATATATTTTTTAACTGATTAATTTTAATTTTTATATCTATACATGGTGATTTTGTTATTGGAGTTATTTGATCCATATTGAAATATCCTTCAAATAATGCCGAAGATGTATTATTATGTAATGATAAGGAAATATGTAATAAAATATTATTATAATTGGGATTTAAATGATGCTTATGTTTTTTCCAGTCATTTCCATTTACATGAATTTCAATGGCTCCTTTTAATTTTTCTCCATTTGGTAAACAAATAATCGAATTTAAAAAATCAGGGCCTGCAGATTTGTTCTGCTCCCCAGGAAATAGAATAGTTATTTCTCCTAAATTAGTTGTAATTAATTTAGAGGACATTGATTTCCATTGATTTTGAATAAAACTTTCAGGTATATTAGCATACTTAAATCCTGAATCATAGACAAAATTATTTACATTTAATAAATTATACATCTATAGTAATATAATCTATTTTAAGTCTTTAAAAATAATATTATATGTTAATTTAGCTAATCGTTCTTTATCATTATCAGGATTAAGATCTTTGGTTTCTATCGGTTCATGAATAATTAATTTTATATCACTTTTTTTATTTAGTATTAATTTTGCTTTTGGAAGATTCAAACCTGTATTTAATATTGTTATAGGTACAATTGGCAAACCCGATTGAATAGCTAATATAAAACTACCTTTTTTAAATGGAAGTAATTTTCTAGGGTTAGATCGTGTTCCTTCTGGATACACAAGCACATTAATATTTTTATCTTTCAATGATGCTAATGCATGTTTAACAGATTTTTTAGCTTTATCTTTATTTTGCCTGTCGACACGAATCATACCCGCTGAATACATTGCCCATCCAAATAATGGAATCGGAAATAATTCTTTTTTTGTTAAAAATATTATATTAAAAGGAATTTGACTTAAAACAACAGGTATATCAAGTAAGCTTTCGTGATTTGCAATAAAAATATATTGTTTTTTTTGTGTTAAATAATTTAGTCCTTCTATAGAAATATTTATACCACTTGATTTACACATCCACTGACCCCATAGACGAACAAAAATTCCCGTAATATTTTTCTTTTTATCAAAAAGTCCTATGAATAATATAATTATTCCAATAATTAATATAGAAATAAAACCATTTAAATATAGCCAGCCAGAACGAAGGATTTGTAACAATGAATTTATAACTGTGTCATATTTAAATATCGATGAAGAACTTTAGGAATAGTAATTGTTCCATCTTCATTTTGATTATTTTCTAATAAAGCAGCGACAAGCCTTGGAGTTGCAACACCAGAACCATTTATTGTATGAACATATTCTAATTTACCTGTTTCATTTCTTCTAAATCTAATATTACCTCTTCTTGCTTGGAACGATTCAAAATTACTGCAACTAGAAACTTCTAACCACTTATTTGTACCTGATGCCCAAATTTCAATATCATAACATTTTGCAGCAGAAAAACTTAAATCCCCAGAGCATAAGGTTACAATTCGATATGGAATATTTAATAATTGAAGAACTTTTTCTGCATTTTGTAATAATTTTTCTAATTCATTATATGATTCATTAGGTTTTGCAAACTTAACTAATTCAACTTTATTAAATTGGTGAACTCTTAATAAGCCTCGTGTATCTTTCCCATAACTTCCCGCTTCTCTTCTAAAACATGCACTATAGGCGACATATTTTTTTGTTAATTCATCTTCTTTTAGTATTTCATCTTTATGAATATTTGTAACTGGTACTTCGGCAGTAGAAATACAAAACAAATCATCAGATGGAATATAATACATATCTTCTTCAAATTTTGGAAGCTGGCCCGTGGTTTGTGTAGCCTCTCTATTTGTTAGAAAAGGTGGAAATAGTTCGGTATAGCCATGTTCGTCTGAATGTAAATCAAGCATAAATTGAATAATACCTCGCTCTAATTTTGCTCCTTTTCCGATGTATAATGGAAATCCTGTTCCTGACATTTTAGATGCTCTTTTAAAATCAAATAAATTTAAGTTTTCACCTAACTCCAAATGATCCTTAGGTTTAAAATTAAATTTAGGAATTTCACCCCACTCTTTAATTAGTAAATTATCATTTTCAGTATTTCCAATTGGAACACTATCATGAAATAGATTAGGTATATAAAGTAATAAATTATCTAATTTATTATTTATTTCTTTTAACTGAACATCTAATTCTTTTATCTCTTTTGATGTATTTTTCATATTTATTAATACTTCAGATACATCCTTACCTTCTTTTTTAAATTGCCCAATTTTTTTTGAAAAGGAATTTCTATCAGATTTTAAATTTTCAACGGTACTAATTAATTGCCTACGATTCAAATCTAAATTTATTATAATATCAAAATCTATTTCATTGTTTTTAGATTTTGTTTTAGACTTAACTAATTCAATATTTTCTCTTATAAACTTTAATGGTAACACTTTTTCTCCAAACTAATATGAAATATTATATTTAAATTTAATTGTAGTATCTAAATATGCTAACTTTTTATTTTCAAAATCATTCAATTGAAATTTTGAAAAATTTAAATCTATTTTTATAATATCACTTATATTATATTCACAAACAATTGATATTTTCTTTTTATTATAATTTGAATAATCTAAAAATTTACGACCAATTTCATATTTTGGTTCACCAAAAATTGAATATTCAAATTCTGCACGAGGTGAAAATTTACTTTCATTAATCCATGTCATTACAACCCAAAAATCAAATGAATCACCTTTTGACCAATATCCTAAAGGATACCCTTGATTATAATTTTCATTAATTGGAAATTTATGTTCATAGATCTGTGGAGCTATTATTGCATTTTCAAATCTAATATAAAATAATTCATTTTTAATAGTAAGTAATTGAGTATGCCCTATTTGAAAAGCAATCCAATTATGATGATTAGTTTTATCAAAAGTATCAAATGGTGCCCATTCATCAACATAAAATGCGAAATTTGTTCGCCCTTTTTGATGTAACCAATCTATATCTAACCCCATCTGTAAATTATCAACATCACCTAATGCATGTTGTGCTGACCAATAAGGCATAATTGGAATTAAATACTGCCAAGGTAAATTTCTTGCACCATAAACAATTTGTTCGAATAATCCAAATCTAATATTTTCCGATAGGAAAAAATCAAATCGATGCTGAATAATTCCTCGCTTTATCCATGGGTATCGACCATTTGATGAGCTATTATTATATGCAATAGATAAATTTGAATCTGGTATTTCAGAAATTAATTCACCAATTACCCATGTAAATTCAAAAAAATCATTTTCTTTATAACTTATTTTAAATTGAGGATAGGTTGGTGATTTTAATGATAAACTTAAATTTCCTCTTAAAAATGGGCCTAATGAAGATTTGAATTTTCCAAAATAAACTTCAAATTTATTACTAAAAAGCGCAACACCTCCTTGGCCTTCATCAAAATCGATTCCCCATTCAGGTTCTTTCGTTTTTGTAAAATATTCCATTGAATATTCAGGATGAAATTCAAATGGTTTTAAACCATCTAATTCAAAACTACTTTTATCAATAAAATATGCTGAATGTTTATAAAAACTACCCCATGCTTGAAAAAGAACTCCCGAATAGGGTGATATTATAGGTATTATCATATTTAAATTAATTCCAGGAGTAATCCAAATAGTCGGAGATATTTTTTGGCTCATTTCAAATCCAGAAGTTGAATATCTTAATCCTAAAATTGGATACAACTGTAATTTATTATTAAAATAGTTTAGCACATTAATAGGTTCTTCCGTTGGTTTTAATTTCCTAAAAGGATACCTATAAAGATTTGGTGAAATTTCATACTTTAAAATAGAATTCACTTCATTTTTAATTTTAGAATTAATAGATATATTATTTGAAATACCTTGAGTGAAAATAAAAGTACAACAAAATAATGTAGTTAAAATTATATATTTCGAATAATTAATGTGCATAATGATATAAAATTAATCCAATAAATGATATTATATTTTTTTATTAATCGGCTTTGAAGTAACACTTTATAAACTAAAAATAAAAAAATTAAATGAAAACCTGTTCTATTTAAATCATGAGAATTAGGGAAAAGAAATATTAGCGATATAAGAATAATGGTAAGATATTCTGTTGGACTATCAAATATATGATGTGTTTTAAATAACCCTAAAATTGACATTAGTACACCTATTCCCAATAATGTCAATACTATATCTGGGTTAATTGGAAATAATTGATACGCCTCGGTTTTTGAAAAATAAAAACTTAACCATGTCAATAAAATCATTCCAATACTCACATTATTTGTTCGACCAGAATTATTATCTAAAATAAACATAAAAGCACAAATCATAGATAGAATAATCATATAAATATGTCCCTTTTCTAAATCAATTGATGTTTTTGTTAAAATAAAATATAAAATGCATAAATTTAATAGAAAAAAGGGAATGTAGATATGTTTCATCCATGGGATAAAATTAAATACTTTATGATAGAATTTACCTGTAAAATCTTTAATAGATTTAATATCATCTCTAAAAATTAAGTATAAATGCTGTAATGATAATGGGATAATGACTAATAATGGAAGAAAATTACTCAGATGAAATGAAGTATTTAGACTTAAAAATAATATTGCAAAAATACCCTGAATCGAATAAAGCAAGAATACTACATTTTTATGTTGAACATTAAATCGCTGTAATATATGATGAATATGGTTTTTATCTGGCGTGAAGATATTTTGACTATTTAGAAGTCTTTTAAAAAAAACCCAAGTTGTATCAATAAAGGGAATACCTAAAATAATAGGAATATTCAATATATTTAAATTTGTATTATTATACATAATTAAAATAAATACTGCAATTGAGTAACCTAAAAAATAGCTTCCGCTATCCCCCATAAAAATCATGGCAGGGAAAGTATTCGCTCTTAAAAAGCCAAAGATGCAAGATATTAAGATGATTGAAACTAGGTTATGTTGAAATCCTGTATGGATGGATATAACTGTTAAAATAATAATAGAAATTCCAGATGCAAGCCCATCCATTCCATCTATTAAATTTAATGAATTTGTAACTGCAACAATAAAAAACAATGTAATAAAAAATGAAAAGAATAAAGAGCTTTCAAACCCTGGAAGTATAAAAGTGATTTTTGTAATAGAAATAAAAATAAAACCTGCTAAAATTTGTGTCATAAACTTAACATATGGTGATATTGGGTTTATATCATCCATAAATCCGATAAAAACTAAAAAACTACTCCCAATTAAATATGCTGGAATTAAACTATGAAAAGGAATTAATAATATTGTAGATACTAAAAAACAGAAAAAAATCAAGATACCACCAGTGCTTGGAATTGGATTTTTATGGACTTTCCTTGAATTAGGGATATCCATTATTTTATAAAAAGTTAATATTTTTACTCCAATTGGCATCACTATCATTGTTAATGTAAAAGGTATTAAAAAATGAAAAAAATGAAAATTCTTTTCAGAAATAATTTGTAATTGATTAATTAATAATTGCATTAAAAATTATATTCTATTTTTTATTCCTGTTATGAGATAAATAATAATATACTTTATTGATTGAAAAAAATTAAAATTCATAATATCTCTATATAATTTCCATTGATAAATTGATGCATTAAATTTATTGCTTGATATTGAGTTATTCCGAACCCTATATCTTGCTAAATATTTATTAATACCATATGGTTTTATTCCATTTCTATAGAGAGTTAACCATAAACCATGATCTTGTCTTTTTTTAATTAATGGAAATTTTATTTCTCCACATTTTTCCTTATCTAGCATGACCGTTAAGCACCCAATCACACAATTAGAAATTAGATAATTAAAAGATGGTTCTAAATTAAATTGACGGTTTCCTTTCATTTTAGAACCATCTTCCGAGACTCTATCATATTTTGTAAATGAAAAAGCAATATTATTTTCAATAAGATGATTCACCTGTATCATTAACTTATTTTCATCCCATAAATCATCACTATCAAGAAATGCAACAAATCTACCCTTTGAGTTTTTAATTGCTATATTTCTAGTAACAGCAGCACCATTATTTTCTTTAGCTTCTATTAAACGAATTCTCTTATCATTTATAAATTGTTTAACAATTTTAATACTATTATCACTTGAATTATCATCAACAATAACCATTTCCCATTTCGTATATGTTTGATTAATTACAGAATAAATTGTATCCTCAATATACTTTTCAGAATTATACATAGGTGTGATTATTGAAATTAATGTATTCATAATATTATGAATTATGATTAAATAATAATGAAAAAAATGTAATATCCTCTAAGGATATTCCCCAAAATATTGTATACTGCGGTATTGCAAATAATAATATTGGTAATATATAAATCAAGTTTTTTTTATTAATATTAATTAATAATATTATTAAGTATAAAATAAAAATAATAATTCCATTAGTTGCCAATGTTTGGATGAACGAATTATGTGCATGGAAAATTAAGCCATTAAATTTAATTAAATATTTATATGAATTATTTCCTAATAGTATGTTTTCTTTAATAAATTGATAATATTCACTCCATATATTTTCTCTTATTGAAAAAGTTTTAAATTTACCTTGACCACCAGTCAATTGCATTTCAATTATATCAAAGTAGTGAAAAGAAAAATAACCTGTAATAAAAATTATTGAAAAAAATATTAATATTTCAAGTTTTGTCATTTTTTTTGTAAAAAATTGAGTACAAATATATAATAAATAAAAAAATAATGTACAAATCATCGCTGTTCTATTAAATGTAAGTAATAAAGAAATAACAACCATTGGAGTCATATACTTTATTAATTTATCATTTCTAAAATAACGCCTTGATAAAATAATAAATAAAAATAACTTTGATGCTACATTACTTGAATTTCGACTTAGTCCATATGGCCTCATTTGTAATAAATAAGTTTCATTTGCATTGATTAAATTTGATCCAAATACAGACATATCTCCAATATAAAATTCATAAATTACAAATAATGATTCAACGAAAATAAATATTAATAATATTTTTAAATCAAATTTTGAAATATTAAAAGCAATGAGAACTGTGAAAATTAATAAAATTTGATATGGAAATGCATCGTTTAAATTATTTATGTTTTCTGGGGAAAACATCCTATTTAGTAATGAAAATGAAATTATCAATAATACTAATATAATATTATAATAATTTATTTCTGATAATATAATTGAACCTGCGAATAATTCTTTTTTTTTAATAAAAATAAATACTATTGCAAAAACAAATGTTAA
Organism: uncultured bacterium; assembly: GCA_964529325.1. Lineage (GTDB taxonomy): Bacteria > Fidelibacterota > Marinisomatia > SCGC-AAA003-L08. The sequence continues at coordinate 62,693 of CAZGWH010000003.1, forward strand.
ATGAGGAATAATTTCTATTGTTGGAAGGTATATTAAAAAACCAAGCATTCTAATTATATTGTTTTATTTAATTTTTTTAATTTTTCATAATGATCAATATTTCTATACTTGAATATTTTTGCTGGGTTACCACCCACAATTGCATATTTAGGTACATTCTTCACAACAACAGCGCCTGCTTGGATAATTGCTCCCTCTTCAATTTCAACACCACCTAAAATCATTACATTATCACCAAACCAAACATTTTCTTTAATAAAAATATTTTTATTATTTTTTTTGTTCGAATCATAGGGGATAGAATTGCCATCATCATATTTATGAAAAGAGTTAATCATTATACAATTTTTCCCCGAATGAAAATTATCACTAATTTCTACATATCCATTCCCTTTAATAATCATACCATTAAAATTAGTATTAATACCTAGATGAGTATTTTTAGTAAATCTAGAATAGAAATTTACTTTGGGTATAGTTTTATATGAACCAATTCTTATAATTGAAATGATTGTATAAATAAGTCTTAATAAATATTTAATAATTTTCATTTTCCAACAAAAAATAAGTTGAGATAAATATTATAATAAGAAATAGTCCCCATGTAATAAATGTTGCCATCGCAACCCCTTTTACTCCATATGCTTGAATAAGTATATAATTCAAAAATATATTAATTAGAGCACAAGAACAGGTGATAATTGCTAAATATGTTGTTTTTTTTAAATAAAAAATGAAATTAGTTATTAAAAAATATATAGATTGAAATAAAAACCCAAACAAAAGTAATAAAAAATAATCTTTTGAAATATAAAATTTTTCATTAACAAACAAATTGAATATAAAATTTCTGAAAATTAAAATTAAAAAAAATGTGGTAATTAAAAATATTGATAAATAAATAATATATTTTATTATTATTTTAATTTCTGTTTTAGTTTTTAGTAACTTATAAAAAATCGGAACCCAGCCTTGATTAAGAGACATGCCAATTAATAACATTATTGATGAGACCTGATATGCAACAGAATATATTCCAACTTCATTATATGAATAATAATATGATATAAAAAAGCGATCAGACAATGCTATAATTGTCCCCCCTACAGCATGAGGGATTAATGGAATTCCAAATTTTAAAATATTTTTCGTATATTTAAAAACAGGGAAAGTTAAATAGTCAAATTTATACAAATAAATTAGAGCAATTATTGAAGTTACAAAAAAAGATAGATATATTCCTCCTAATCTTCCCCAATAATTTTGATTGTAAATGACTACTAAAGCATAAGTCAATAAAAAGTCTAATAATGATTGTATTATTGTAAAAAATGCATATTTTTTTGGATTTTGAGATATTTGAAAAATTCCCAACACAACTTGTGAATTAACTCTTAAAAAAGAAAAAATTGGTAAAAATATAATTATATTTCGAGGAATTCCTGAAATTTCCTCAATATCACTTGAAAATAAAAAAAATATTACTGATATAGAAATAAAAACTATAAATGTTAAAAATAGTGAATTTGTTATAAAATATTTTAGTTCTTTTAAATTTAAATTAAAATATTCTACATTAATTGCTCCTTTAATATTGAGTGATATTATAGGAAATAAAAATAATATCGCAACTTCAATCAATGATAAAATACCAAATTCTGTTTGTGATAAATAAGTAGTTAATATCGGTAAAAGTAAAAAAGGGATAAATGACTTTATTACATTTGTCGAACCATATATAATCAAATTATTTGTAATTAATTTTAACATTTATTATAATTCAATTACTTTCATTTCATTTGAATAATAATTGTAAACTTCATCTATCATATTTTTATTTTTTGCATTATTATAATTAAATTTAATTGCAATGGACTCTATGTTGTAAATATTTTTTAATGTAAAAAGTGCCGTAGAAAAAAATGAAACAAAAGTATTATACATAATTTGATTGTATATACCAATCATTTCAATTGGATAGTTTAAAGTCATAATTCTGATATTTTTAATATTTTTTATTTTATTTATTTTTTGGTTAGATTCTCCTCTGTGTGGAATATATATAATTTTTTTATTAAAATATTTTGAAATTTTTTGCATTAAAAATAAAAATTCAGATTCACTTATTATTTTCATCTCACTAATTTTTGAGCCTATAAATATTATTTCATTATGAATAATTTTATTTTTAATTAGTTTTTTTATTCTATGAAAATTATTGATATATATTTTTTGATTATTTTTTTTCTCTATTTTGAAAAATGTAAATGTATCAAATGCATTGTTATTTGTTAATAATTTTTGTACATTTAAACTACCAGATCCGTCATCTAATAACAACACTTTACTTGCTTTAATCCATTTAATTAAAAATGAAAAAAAATTGGATTGAAAATTTCCAATTGCAATCTTATCAAGATTGAAAATATATTTTACTAATAAAACTTTATATAATAATATTTTTAATATAGAAGTAAAATTTAAATTAGGAACAATTGTTAAATATCTAATATTATTTTGTTCATAATTATTAAATAATAATTTACAAATATTGATTATTTGGTTATCATTCACAGGCAAATTGGAAAGGCGAATATAAATTTGGTATTTTTTTAAATTAAAATATCCGATGGCTTCATAAGCACATAATAATTGAAGAGGTGATTCAACAAAAAAAAGAATATTTTTAAATTTTTGATTATTCAAATCGTAAATATTGTTTCTATATTTATTCCATTATTTAAAAGAATAGTCTCTATAAATTCTCTAAAAGCACCTTCACCACCCGAGCTACTTGTAACTATTTGAACTTTATTCTTTATATAATAAGGTGAATTATCAGGTGCTCCTGATATACCAACAGCTTGTAAAACACTAATGTCATTAACATCATCACCGATATATGCAACATCATCTAGAGAGATTTTTAATTTATTACATAAGGAGCTAACAACTATTAACTTATCTTGAATACCTTGGTATAAATAGTCAATTTTCAGTTTTTGAATTCTATATTTAACAATATTTGTATTTTCACCTGTAATGATACCAGTTGGAATATTTAATTTTTTACACAATAAAATCCCTGCACTATCGTATGTATTAAATTTTTTCCATTCATTGCCAGTCTGATCATAATACATACCCCCATCAGTCCAAACTCCATCAATATCTGAAAGAACTAATTTAGGTAATTTATTAATTTTAGTCATTTTGATATAAATTCTTTATATAAAATCTCATTTTTATTAATTTTTTTAATTATTTTTTTACCAATAATATTATTTTTTTTCGACCACTTATATCCATCACCAGGGCTAAGCAAATGTAAATCATCCTCATTAATAATGTGACCAACTTCTAAATTCACTTTGGTAGCAATAGATCTTTCAAGTTTATTTTTTGCTTGGACCACCGATTTTGAAATTATAAGTTCCTCTTTACCTAATGACATTTCCATATTTCTTATATCTCTAACCATACGCCACACACCATTAGCACCTAGAGAGCCAGCCTGATCTGTTCCTTTCATCTTTCGGTCTAATGTGATATGTTTTTCAATTATTTCAGCACCCAATGCAACAGCAGCCACAGGAATGGATATTCCTATTGAGTGATCTGAATAACCAATTTTATATTGAGAATAATTTTTCTTTAAATATGATATTGTATATAGATTAATATTTTCATATTGAGCTGGATATTCAGATAGACAATGTAAAATCGAAATATTATTATGAGTTTTTGTTATAATATTTAATGCATCGTCCAATTCTTTTTTTCCTGCCATACCTGTAGATAAAATTATTGGAATTTTTGTTTCTGCAATAGCTTTTAATAATGGTAGATTCGTCAAATCTCTAGATGCAACTTTTATCTTATCTGGTATAAATAAATTTAATAAGCTTAAAGTACCTTTTGAAGTAAGAGTTTCAATAAAATCTAAACCATTTAATTTAGAATATTTAAAAATTTCAAAATGTTCTTCATTTGATAATTCTAAAAATTGACGATGTTCTCCATACGTTTTACCAAAAGAGTGTGGAGATAAATATGGTTTATTCATTGAAGAAGTCGATAGCTCCTCAGATAAATCTCTTTTTGTTAATTTAATTGCATCGATTTTTTTTAAAGAATTATCAAATAATTCATCTTTAATATCTCTATTAACAATGTCAATAATTAATCTTGCAATATCTACTGAGCCATTATGATTTTGTCCAATCTCACCAATTATATATGTTGGAAAATTACTTTTCATTTAAAATCATATTTTTTTTCATTTGATTTTGCCATTCAATATTTTCGTTAACTATGTTTATAATATTATTGATATTTAATTTAATATTTTCTTTTTTAAATTTATTATAAATTTCTTTTACTATTTTAAAATCTGATATTGTATCAATTGTTAGTCTAATGTTTTCATTTAAACTATCACAATTTAATTTTTCTAAGTGAATATCAAATTTATTTTTATTTAAGTAAATATAATTTGTAACATGTTCAATGTATTTTGACTCATTTGTGTTTTCGGCTATTCTTTCTAAAGCTGATAATTTTACCCCTTCAGCCCAAAACCCAAAATGAGATAATATTGTAAGTTTATTATTTGGCAGTTGGTATGACCAATAATCTACATTTGAATTTTTAAATTCATTAATCATATTTCTTAAATATGTAATATCTAAAAGTGGATTATCAGCACATATTCTAATAATTTTATCTATTTTATTAATTTTCGCAGCATTTATAAAGCGATTTAAAACATTTTCCTCATTACCTCTAAAATATCTAATTTTATTTTTAATTGCAATATTAGCAATTTTATTATCTAATATATTATTTGTAGTTGCCAATATTATTGGTATATTTAAATTTGCGTAAGTTAATCGATTTATTAAAATTTCAAGGATTCCAAAGTTATTGTAAAAATTCTTTACCATTTTAAAAGGTAAGCGAGTGGAACCATATCGTGCTTGAATTATTATTCCAATTTTCAAAATAAACTTATCAATTAATTTTTTTGATATAATTGTTGAATAATTAAACCAAAAACTTGATTTAAATATATATAAATAATACAAAAAAATAAACCTATAAAAAAGAAGCTAATTACAATAAATATTCTTTTGGGAGATGTTTTTTCAATTGCAGGTTCTCCTTTATCTAATATATTTATTATCGTAGACTCATTAAGTTCGTCTATTTTTGCCACTTCATATTGCTGTCTTAAAATTATATATACTTGTTGATTAACTTCAATATTTCTTATTAATCGACCTCTTTCTAATTGTAAATTAGGAGTATCTAAGGCAAGTGGGTGTTTTTCTATAAATGATGTTAATTTTTCTTCAGAAACTGATAAATCATTTTTAGAACTTTCTAATCTTTTTTCAATAAATTTTCGTCTCTCTGAAGATTCAATTAAAATTTTATTTCCAATGAAATTCTTTAAATATTCTGCAACATAATTTGATATATCTGCTGATAATTGAGGTTCTTCCATTAAAATAGAAATAATTATTAAACCAGACTCCTCTTCTGATATGGAAATTCTATCGTTGAGATTTCTAATTCCAACTTCTAAAAATTTAACATCAATATTTTCTAATTTATTTCCACCGAAAAAATTGCCAAGTAGCTTACCTATACTGAATTTAGGTTCTTTATCTATTTCCCAATACTTAATTAAATTAATTTCATTTTTAAAGTTATCACTTTCCCATTTTTTTAATACAATATCTTTTTTAAGCATTCTGCTATTAATTAAATCAGGGATATAAAATGAATTTGATTTTTCTCCTCCTAAATTTATTCCAAATGTAGATGCAATTCCTTCAAATTGAGATAATGAGCTATTAGAATTTTGTGATTTCTCAGGATATATTGAAATATATGAAGTAAATAATGGTGTTATTAATAATGAATAAATAACGGCAAAAAATGAGAATATAAATGTTATATAAAAAATAAACTTTTTCTTTTTTAATAATAATTTAAGAAAATTTATAATATTTACTTCATTTACAAAATTTTTATTTGAATTATTATAAGTCATCTTAATTTCCGATTAAATTTTGTATTACGATAATTGTTGTTGCAACTTGGCTGATAATAGCCATCCAATCCTTAAATCTACTCCATGAATTAAATTCTAACTTCTCAGCTATAAAGATAATATCACCACTTTCTAATTTATCATTAATTGAAAATGGATATCTTTGCCCTGTACTATATTTTATAATATATTTATTTTTTGTAGAGTTTTCATTTAGACCACCAGCAAGCTCTAAATAGTCAATTGTTTTATATTGGCTAAAAAATGGATATCTACCTGGGTTTTGAACAGCTCCAATTACTTCAATATAATTTAATCTTCGCGGTATAATTATGTTATCACCTGAAGAAATTTTGAAATTATATATTGAATTTGTAAATTCTTTATTACTGGACTTGATTAGACCTTTTGTTATGCCATTTCTTGCTTTGATGTAAGCGAGTTCTGTATTGCTTCTATTTTCTGAAGGGATTTGTAAAATGCGCCTTAATTCTGAATCTTCAGTTTGTTCAATTAAAGTATTATTTATTATGATACTCTTTAAATCTCCATTTAGAGTAACACCACCACATTTATCAATCAACTCCCCAATTGTTGCATTCGAATTAGAAATTGAATATATACCAGGAAAATTGACTTCACCGTCAATCGAAATTAAATCATGAACTTTATAATTTTTAATTCGCCGAATATAAATATGATCATTTTCATTAATTTTAAATGAATTATTTTTTTCGGTAACTATTATTTTTTTAGTATTAAAATCATCAGAGAATCTAGTTATTTCTATATAATTTGAATCAGAATCTATTGAAAAGCCTCCTGAAAGCTTTATGATATTTCCTAGATAATCATTTTCTAGATATTCTATTTCTCCATTATTAATCACCCCTCCAAATACACCAATATATTTATCGATTAAATGAAATTGAAATATATCATTTGGCAATAAATTCGGATTAGAATCAAGATTTCCTAAAATAAAAAACTGCTCTAAATCTATATTATTTTTTTTTCCATTTCTTATTAAAGTAATATGTCGACTTGAAATTAATCTTATTTCTTCTTGGTTTTGTAAATCAATATTTATATTATTATTTTTATCATTAAGTTTATTTTGAACTATTTCAAAAACATCAGATACTCTTTGAGTTGAAGATAATGTAATTTGACCAATTTTTACACCGATTGCCCCGACTACATTTATTTTAATTTGCTTTACTTTTTCAAGATTTAAATTTATTTTTGCATTCGGATATTGCTCAATACAAAATTCTTTAACTTTCTGATAGACATCATTTAATATAAGGCCATCGATATAAATATTACCAATAGCAGGTATTAGTAATGCACCAGTAGGTGTTACTTGGAGTGATAATGTAACTACTCTGGTTGTAGAAACCATGTTAAATCTAAATATATCTCCAGGCCCAACTTTATATATATCTGGGTTTACGGATATATCTAATGCTAATGAATGCTCTTTACTCCCTAAATCAAAATTATTACTCGATTGTGATTTAATATTTGGATCAATTAAACGAGGTAATTCAAATGCAAATAATAAAGTAAATGGTATTAGTATTAATATTTTTTTATAAATTTTCATAGTTTTACTGTTTTTGTAATATATTTAAATTTCTATCTTTCTCAGATAATAAAGGATTTTCAATACCCCACTTTATACCTATACTTTTATCATTCCATATTATACCAGCGTCGTATTCTGGAAAATAAACATTGGTACATTTATAATACACTAAAGCCGTTTTTGAAAGTACTAAATATCCATGTGCAAATCCAGGAGGAATATATAATTGACATTGATTTTCATCATTTAACTTTTCAGATATCCAATTTCCATAAGTGGGTGATTTTTCTCTAATATCAACTGCAACATCTAAAATTTCACCTTGTATTACCCGTATTAATTTTCCTTGTGGGTTTTTATATTGAAAATGTAATCCTCTTAAAACATTATGTTTTGAAAATACTAAATTATCTTGAATAAATGGTAAACCTATTCCATTGTCTTTAAATTTATCAATATGATATGATTCTTGAAATGCCCCTCTATTATCTTTAAATATTGTAGGTTCAATCAAAATAACATCTTGCAACTCAGTTTGTTTAAATTTCACTCTTATCTATCCAGTAATGTTTCTAAATAATTTCGATAGCTATTTTGAGGAGTACTCTCTATTAATTTAATAAATTCATTTAGATTAATAAACCCTAGAGTAAAGGCAATCTCTTCAATACAGCCAACCTTTAGTCCTTGCCTACTTTCAATTGTTTCAATAAACATACCAGCTTCTAGCAAGCTTTTATGAGTACCTGTATCTAACCAAGCAACACCTCTACCTAATATTTCTACATGTAATTCGTTTTGATCTAAAAAAACATTATTTATATCTGTAATTTCAAGCTCTCCTCGTGTTGAAGGCTTTATATTTTTTGCAATATTCACAACTTTATGATCATAAATATATAATCCAGGTACTGCATAGGATGATTTAGGATGCTGAGGCTTCTCTTGAATTGAAATTACTTTTTTATTTTTATCAAATTCAACGACTCCATATCTTTCAGGATCTTTAACCCAATAACCAAAAACGGTTGCACCAGAAATAGAAGTTAATTTATTTTTTAGAAAATCTAAGTATCCGTGGCCATAAAACAAATTATCTCCAAGAATTAATGTAACAGGATCATTTTTAATAAATTCTTCACCAATTATAAATGCTTGAGCTATTCCCTTTGGCTCATATTGTACTTCATAACTAATAAATAAGCCTAGTGTATGTCCATTACCTAATAAATCTTCAAACCTTGGGGTATCTTCGGGAGTAGATATTACTAATATCTCCTTAATTCCCATTAACATTAAAGTAGATAATGGATAGTAAATCATAGGCTTGTCATAAACAGGCATTAATTGCTTACTTGCGACTAAAGAAAGAGGATGCAATCTTGTTCCAGCACCACCTGCGAGAATAATCCCTTTCATTAAACTAAACCTAACCTTTCTTGTTCATATTTTTTATTTTGAATAGCTTTCCACCAATTTTCATTTTCTAAATACCATTTAATTGTTTTTTGAATTCCAGTATCAAAAGATTCTACAGGTGACCATCCTAACTTATTTTTAATTTTAGATGAATCAATTGCATAACGCATATCATGTCCAGGTCGGTCTTTAACATAAACTATTTGTTCTTTATAAGATTGTCCATTTTCTTTTGGAATTAACTTATCTAATAATTCACAGATTTCATTCACAATTTCAACATTTTGTTTCTCACAATTCCCTCCAATATTATAAGTTTCTCCAACTTTTCCTTTTTTTAAAACTGTATAAATTGCAGTACAATGGTCTGTGACAAAAAGCCAATCCCTTATATTTTCACCTAAACCATAAATAGGTAGTGATTTATTTAAAATTGCATTAATAATCATTAATGGTATTAATTTTTCAGGAAATTGATTTGGACCATAATTATTCGAACAATTTGTAATAAGAATGGGTAATCCAAATGTACTATTCCATGATCTTACTAAATGATCTGAAGATGCTTTTGAAGCTGAATAGGGTGAACTTGGATCATAAGGTGTTGTTTCTTTAAAATGCCCCGTAAGGCCAAGTGAACCGTATACTTCATCAGTTGAAACATGTAGAAACCTAAATTTAATTTTCTTTTCTTTTGATAGGTACTTATAGTAATTCAATGATGCATCTAATAAAATTGCCGTACCAACAATATTAGTTTGAATAAATTCCATTGGACCATCTATAGATCTATCAACATGCGATTCTGC
>CAZGWH010000003.1:72672-78268 GCA_964529325.1 uncultured bacterium
ATAATCATTGAGATTAAAATATGTTCCACCTGTTTTTTTTGCAAAGATATTTAATCCAAGTTTATTCAAATAATTATCCTTATGCTCAATGTGTAATTTAAGGATAGATAAGTCTAAAGATTTACTCCAAAGCGTGTCATTTTCTAATGTAATAAAAAATCCTTTTATTTTGTAATTTCCGGCTTTATCAGCTTTAAAAGAATAACTATTTATTAATTTATTATTTTTGAAATTATTATAAATAATTTTATCATTATTATCCAAGGAAATTCCAGACTCAATAATATTATCCTTATTACTTTCATTAATATTTAGATTTATTTTTGTTTCTTCACTTAAATATAGTTCATTCTTATCTATGTTAATTTGGATTGGATTAAAATCTTTATTTATTTCATTTTTAATTAAATTTACTAAAAATTTATTAATTAAGTTATTATTGTGTTTAGATTTTAGCTTTAAATTTAATTTCATTAATTCAGGAATAAAGATAAATGTATTACCTTCTAATTTTGAAATTGCTGAAGAATTATTTGTAAATTTAATTATATCATTATTTGAAAACCAATTAATATTTAATAATTGAGAAGGGTAATTATTAATATTTGGAAAGTTGTTATTTACATCAAAATTAAATTGATTTTTATTTGAAATAGATTCTGATTTAAGGTCTTTAATATTATTTAATGCTAAGATTGTATAATTATTTTCAAATGGTCCAGAGAAATATATAAACGGTATAGTTGAATTAATTATAAATTGGTTAAAATCAGATAAATCTTTGTTTGTTATTGGGAAGCCATCAAATATAATTAAATCTGTATTTTTTAAAATATTTTTATTCCATTTATTTTGCCATCTATTTCCAATTCTTTTAGAATGATGTATATTTACTCGTTTTTGGCTATTTAGTAACTCAATTAAATATCTTGTATTATTCGAAATACCACCACTAATAAGTAAAACTTTTCTTTGAGATTCTAATTTTTCTACAATTACTTTTTGAGAATTATTATCTTTGTTAGACTCATAGATATTTGTTACTAATAATAATTCGTTTATTTCTTCAATTTTATTTCCACTAATATTAATTTTTAAATTTTGATTATTAACTCCATGAGGAAGTTGTAATTTTTCTTTTAATATTATACCTTTTGGATTTTTAAAAATTGTTGTTATTTCTACTGGTTTTCTTAAATTTGAAAAAATTGTATATTCTAAAATAAAATCTTCTGATTCAATATGAAATTTAGGATAATTTATTTTTTTAATCAATATATCATCTTCTGATTTTTCTGCCCCAAAGCCTAATATATGCACAGGTGAAGTAATATTTTTTACTATTGAATTTAAGTCTTTTCCAGAATTAATATTACCATCTGTCACTAAAACGGATATATCGTTTTCATCGATAATTTTGTTTAATAATGTAAATTGAGTATTTGATTTTATAGGGATATAATTATTAATATTTTTAATACTAATATTTTCTAAAGAATTTATTTGATATAAAATTTCAATAGAGTCTAGCTTATTTGTGAAGTTTTTCAGATTTTTTTTTAATAAGTTAAAATTAGATTCAGATGAGGACATGCTTAATGAATCATCGAGTATTAGATTTATTTTTGGTTTAATAATTGTATTTCTTGACCATTTAACAAAAGGATCAGCAATAAGAATTATTAAAAGTAAAAACGAAGAAATTCTTAAAATGGGGAGTATAATTCGAACCCAAAACTTTTCACTTTTCAATTTAATAAAATAACTAATTCCAATAAATAATGAAATTATAATTAATACTATAGAAATACCTAAATATCCTTGCCAAAATATATTCATCTATTTAGCCAAACTTAAATTAGGAATTGGTTTTAAATTATATGGAGATTTTATACCATTTGATAAAAATTTATATCCAGTTAATGCTATCATTGCTCCATTATCTGTACAGTATTTAATAGGAGGGAAAAATATATCACACTCACTCTCTAAATTAAAAAAAAGTTTTTCTCTAAATCGTTGATTCGCAGCAACACCTCCAGAAATTGAAATTGCTTTTATTCCAGTTTCTTTAACAGCTAATTGAGTTTTTTGAATTAAGGAATCAACAATTGCTTCTTGAAAACTTGCAGATATATCAGCTAAATTTTCATTTATTTCATCTTTGCTCATTTTTTTTAATGAATATAATAATGCAGTTTTTAATCCCGAAAAAGAGAAATTAAATTTTGATTTCTTTATAATAGGTCTTGGAAATTTATATTTATTGGGATTTCCATCTTTTGCAGATTTTTGAATTTCTGGACCACCGGGATAATTTAATCCTAACATTCGTGCACCCTTATCAAAAGCTTCACCAGCTGCATCATCAGCTGTTGTTCCTAATAAGTTATAATCACCATAATTATTAATTACCCACAATTGTGTATGTCCACCAGACACTAATAAATTTAAAAATGGAAATTTGAATTCTGAATTATCAATCATACTTGCAAATAAATGACCCTCAAGATGATTAATTCCAATGTATGGAATATTCAATGCGAGAGACATTCCTTTTGTGAAATTTAACCCTACAAGTAATGCACCCATTAATCCTGGACCAAATGTTACTGCAATTCCATCAATGTCAGACATTGTTATATTAGCTTCATTTATCGCTTCTTGAACAACGGGTACTATTCGATATTCATGCTCCCTTGAAGCGACTTCAGGTACTACGCCACCGAATGAATTATGGACTTCCTGAGAATAAATTGAATTACTTAGTATTTCACCATTTTTTACAATTGATGCTGCAGTTTCATCACAGGAGGATTCTATTCCTAAAATAATCATTTTTTTAAATAAAAAAAGGGGGTTATTAAAACCCCCTTTAATCAATTAAACCATAAAGTAATTATGATTTTGATGCTTTATTTAAACTATCAATGATTTCTTGAGGAACTTCAAGTTTATCACTTGTAGATTCTTTTTTCAATTTCTTCATAGTTTCTTTTTCTTCTTTGATTGCAATATTTTCCTGAGTTTCAGGTTCATTTAACATCAAAATAACTTTTTTAGATTCTTGATCAATTTCTTGAACAATTACTTCAACAAGATCATCTGGTTTAAACTTAGTTTTAATATCAGCTCTTGCCTGTTTAGATAATCGTTTTAGAGGCACAATCCCCTCAAGTTCTTGCTCTAATGTAAATATTATTCCTTTATCAAGAACTCGAAGTACTTTAGCTTCAATCAATTTCCCTGAATTAAAAATAGTTTTTAATTCACCCCATGGGTCATCTTCTGTTTGCTTTATACCCAATGATAATCTTCTGTTTTCTCCAGATGCCTCAAGAATTTTAACATCTATTTTATCACCTTTTTTAAGGAAATCTTTTGGATGTCTCACATTCTTTGTCCATGACATATCTGAAATATGAACTAAACCATCAATTCCTTGCTCTAATTCAACAAATGCACCAAATTGAGTAAGATTTCTCACTACTCCTGAAGTAATTGAACCAACAGGATATTTTTCTTCAATTTCATCCCATGGATTTTCAGTTAATTGCTTAATCCCCAATGAAATTTTCTTTTCATCTTTATCAATACTAAGGATTTTAGCTTCAACCTCATCACCAAGTTTATATAACTCATTTGGGTTTTTTATATGTCGAGTCCATGACATTTCAGAAACATGAATTAGACCTTCAATTCCTTTTTCTAGTTCAACAAATACACCATAATTCATCATATTAACAATTTTACCTTTAACAAGTGAATCAACAGGGTATTTAATTTCCGCTTCTTCCCAAGGTTCTGGTTCTAATTGTTTCATTCCAAGGCTAACTCGTACTTTTTCAACATCAAAATCAATAACTTTAACCGTAATCGTCTGTTCCATTTCCAAAGCTTCAGATGGGTGATTTATTCTACCCCAAGTAATATCAGTAATATGAAGTAATCCATCAATTCCACCTAAATCAATAAAAGCACCAAAATCTGTAATATTTTTCACAGTACCTTCTAAGACCATTCCAGTTTCAAGTTGATCTATTATTTCTTTTCGCTTTTCATGAAGGTCAACTTCTAATAATGCTTTTCTAGAAATAACAATATTTTTTCGAGTTTCATTCACTTTAACAATTTTAAATTCTAATTCTTCACTAATATAGTCATCAAAATTAGTGATAGGTCTAACATCAATTTGAGAACCGGGTAAAAATGCAGTAACACCAATTAAGTCAACAACCATTCCACCTTTAATTCGTTTAATAATCGTACCTTTGATAATTTCTTCCTTTTCAAACGATTCATTTAATTCATTCCACCGTTCAAGGAATACAGCTTTTTCTTTTGATAATGAACAATTTCCTTTATGATCTTCAAAAGTATTAATAAATACTCGGTGTTCATCACCAATAGCTGGTAATTCAGAAAATTCTGATTTTGGTACAATACCTTCAGATTTAAATCCAATATCTATAAAAATTTCTCTATCTGTAATATTTACTACAGTGCCAGTCGTAACATCGTTAACATTGATATCTTTAAATGATTCATGATATAATTCTGGAAGTTCATCAAGATCTTCTTCACTATATTGGTCGACCTCATCAAAATTAATTGATTTGATTTCTAAAATAGATTTATCAAGATAATCAATTTGAGTTGGGAGTTTAGATTCTATCGGCTTTTCTATGGTAACATTTCCTTCAACTTTTTCAGTTGCATCTTCAGTCTCAGGGTTAATAGTTACGGTTTCTTCAGTTGCTGTGGTTTCATTAAACATTCGTTTAAAAGTTGCTCCAAATTATATAGAGAGAACATCCTCTATATGTTTTTTTATTTTAGTTATTTGTTGATTAAAATCCATGCCACTTGTATCAATTACAGTTGCATCTTCAGCTATTTTTAATGGTGAAATTTTTCTTTCTGAATCCTTTTGATCTCGTTGCTTAATATCATCAATTAATTGTTCAAATGTAATGTTATTTGAAGAATCAAGCTCATTAAATCTTCGCTTTGCGCGCTCTTCGACAGAAGCAGTTAAAAATATTTTAACTTCAGCATTTGGAAATACTTTTGTTCCAATATCTCTACCTTCAATTACAACATTAGAATTTTCAGAAATTTCTCGTTGTAAATTCACACAAAACTTTCTTACTTCAGGAATAGTACTAATTGTACTCACAAACCGAGTTACTTCAGTACTTCGAATATGATTAGTTACATCTTCATTATTTAAATATACTAATTGAGAATCTTCATTAATTATTTTAAAATGAATTTTCTTTAATATATCGATATAACATTTACTTTTTTTATAATCAATATTATTTTTTATAAAATAAAAAGTAATTGTACGATACATTGCACCAGTATCTAAATAAATCCAACCCATCTGTTTTGCAATTTCCTTTGCAGTCGAACTTTTACCTGACCCCGCAGGACCATCAATTGCAACAATCATATTCTATATATTCACCTTATCAAATAGCCTAGTAATTTACAAAATATTTTTTATTATTAAAAATAAATGCTTTGTATTATTTTGTATAGGTATTTTAAAAATAAAGCTACTTTCCTGTTGATCCAAATCCACCACTTC
>CAZGWH010000004.1:0-57928 GCA_964529325.1 uncultured bacterium
TAATTTTAAAAGTGATTTATTTCAATCTTCACAGAAAATTGTGTTAATGAAATAAGGAATTATTTTTATCATTAAATATAAAAGCCTCATAGAAATATGAGGCTTTTTTTATATTAACTTGCCCTCAAAAGAATCAGGTAATCAGGTTCAAAATTAAAAAAGACACAGCCCGTTGATGTCTCTACAATTGTTATTTGTCAATTATTAATTCTTTATTACTTGAATTGTGGAATCTGTTTTTTATTCCAATGGGTTTAATTATTTTTTTATCAGGTTTCATCTGCGAAAATCAGTATCACATAATTAATTTTTAAGTCAAGGCCATTATGAAATAGGCTACACTTCGTTCCGTATTTCATTTGGCAAACATGCCTTGACCCTACGGATTTAATTATTAATTATTCATTTAATTGTTTTTATTTTCTTAATGAAACGGGTTTGCCAATTATTTCATTTAAAATAATTGCATTTTTTAAAGTTGATTTTGTATGCAGTCCAAATCTATTTCTTTTTTGAGTTTTAGATTTTAAATTTATTTCGCTAATTGGTCTTTTTTTTATTACTTGAAGATTTTGGGGTTTAATTGATTTATTAGTATTAGGAATATTTTCTGATTGAAATTGGGATGATTCATCAGTTACAATATCTAATTCGTTAATCGAA
This sequence comes from uncultured bacterium, assembly GCA_964529325.1. GTDB lineage: Bacteria > Fidelibacterota > Marinisomatia > SCGC-AAA003-L08. Next base: position 664 of record CAZGWH010000004.1, read on the forward strand.
TTTTCAATTTTTTCGGTTATATTATTTACAAACCCTTTGATTATTGATTGTAAATATCCTGTTTTTTTAATTTTACCATTTTTCTTATTTTTAGAAAAAAATGTACTAATTAACCAGAAAATAATAATCTGGAAAAATATTGAACCCATCTCAGCAGAATAAATCAAATTATAATCCTAATTAAATACAAATTCCTCCTTTTGCTTAAAAAGGAGGAATTACGATTATAAAATTTATTTATCATCATTATCTGTATCTTTTGCAATAGATTCTCTCATACTTGTATCTGCCATAACATTTTTCATATTATAATAATCCATTACACCTAATTTACCACTTTTAAATGCTTCAGCCATTGCAAGTGGAATTTCTGCTTCCGCTTCAACAACTTTTGAATGCATTTCTTCTACTTTTGCTTTATTTTCCTGTTCAGATGCAACAGCCATTGCTCTACGAGATTCCGCTTTCGCTTGAGCAACTTTTTTATCCGCTTCAGCTTGATCTGTTTCTAATTGAGCACCAATATTTTGCCCAACATCTACATCTGCAATATCAATTGATAATATTGAATATGCTGTACCTGCGTCAAGACCTTTTGCTAGTACAGATTTTGAAATATCATCTGGGTTTTCAAGAACGGCTTTATATGATTTAGCTGAACCAATTGCACTTACAATCCCTTCACCTACTCTCGCTATAACAGTGTCATCGGTTGCACCACCAACTAATTGTTCAATATTTGTTCTTACGGTAACTCGACCTTTAGCGAGTAATTGAATACCATCTTGAGCAACTGCAGAAACTTTACCATCTTTGGGACAATCGATGACTTTTGGATATACACTTGTTTGTACGGCTTCTTTTACATCTCTACCTGCTAAATCGATTGCTGTAGCTGTTTGGAATGATAATTCAATGTTTGCCTTGTCCGCTGCAATTAAAGCATCTACAACTCTTGAAATATCTCCACCCGCAAGTAAGTGAGCCTCTAAATCCTCTGTAATTATAAAATCTAAACCTGCACGGTGTAAATTTATAATACCATCGACAATTAGCCGTGGCGAAATTTTTCGGAATCTCATTACAATTAGCTTTAACATACCGACTTTTCCAAATCCAATCGAAACACCAGATTGAAACCAAAGTCCTAATGGAATAAAATAGAGAAATAAAAAAATGGAAAAAACGATAAAAACTAACAAAATACTTGGTGCCATTATAAAATACCTTTCAATTTAAACAAATAATAAATTTAATAATAAGATAAATTTAGAGGTAAACTTATCTTTGAATATAACTTTTTTTACGAATAATATTACGATCCTCATCATACCAAAACCAAATCCCCGTTGGATTCCCATTTTTATAGTAATATTCGCTTTTTATGCGATTTGATTTGAAGTATTCAGTTCGTTTTCCATTTTCATTTCCTTTATCTCTTTTTCCTTCGAACTTCATTAAACCACTTTCGTCATACCATAAATCAGGTTTAGTTTTCACTCCGTTTGAATAACTCTTTTCGATTTTTATATTACCATTTTTATAATATTCAATGAATAAACCATCCTTTTTATTTTCATTATAGTGACCATCGATTAAAACTTCACCATTATCGTAATAGGTAACCCACCTCCCATTTTTGATATTTTCGTTATAATATTCTTTTTGTTTAATCCTTCTATTTTGATGATAAAAAATCCATTGTCCATGTTTTTTTCCTTTTATATATTTCCCTGATGCATAAATATCTCCATTTTTATAATAAAATTTCCAAACACCTTCTCTATATCCAGAACTGACATTCCCTTGGATTTTTATTTTTCCATTGCCATATTTTTGAGTTAATACACCATTTTTTTGGAGAGGATTTTTAGCAATTCCTAATAATGAAAAAAAGTTTTGAGTTTCTTTAATCAATGATTTAAATATCTAAATCGTTTAATATATCTTTTGCATGAGATTTTGTTTTCACTTTTGGATATACTTTTTCAATAATTCCATCTTCATCAATAATATAAGTGATACGATGAATACCATCATATTCTCTACCCATGAATTTCTTTTTACCCCAAACATTATACGCTTTCATCATCTCTTTAGATTCATCACTGAGTAATAAAAACTGAAAATTTTGTTTTGTTGCAAATGATTTTTGTTTACTTACTTTATCAGCAGAAACACCTAAAATAATGATATTATTTTCTTCATAATTTTTGAATTCATCACGGAATCCTTGTCCTTCCCAAGTTCAACCAGGCGTGCTCGCTTTTGGATAAAACCATAGTACAATTTTTGAACCTTTAAATTCATCCAATTGTATTTCATTATTATTTTGATCCATTAATTTAAATTGTGGAGCTTTTTCTCCAATTTCTAAATACATAATTTTTTTCCTTTCATGCGGAATACAAGTTTAAGTTCAATCCAACAACCGTGTAAATTAAGGTGTAAAATATAAGACATAAAATGATAAAAATATACTCAACAACTTGGTGTCCATCATGTAGGGCAGCAAAATCGCTATTAGATTCTTTAAATATTAATTATGAAGAAATTAATATTGAAGATGTCGGAATCTCTCGAGAACAATTAAGAGAAATGTCTGGTGGACATACAGTACCTCAAATAATGATAAATGATAAATCCATTGGTGGATATGATAAATTATTATTGCTTAATCAGTCTGGTAAGTTAGAAGAATTAATAAATAGATGAATTTTATATCTTCTGAAATTGATATTTATTGTAAGAACCATTCAATTGAAGATTCTAAGATATTAAATCAATTAAAGCAATATACGATTGATACAGAGATTGCTCCTCAAATGATGTGTGGCCAGTTAATTGGAGGATTACTGCAATTTTTAATTCAAGTTTCACAAGCTAAAAAAGTACTAGAAATTGGTATGTTTACTGGATATAGTGCATTGAAAATGGCAGAAGTATTACCTCCCGATGGAAAAATTCACACATGTGAGATTTATCAAAAACACATTGATTCTGCCTTAAAATGGTTTTCAAAATCAGAATATGAAAAGAAAATTAATATTTATAGTGGAGATGCATTAACCACAATTGAAGAATTTAAAATTGGTTCATTTGATTTTTTATTTGTTGATGCAGATAAATTGAGATATCCTGAATATTTTAGAAAGGGATTAAAATTATTAAAATCAGGAGGAATTGGTGTTTTTGATAATATGCTATGGAGTGGTTCTGTATTAAATCCAAATGATGAAGAATCCAAGGCTATACACGATACGAATAAAATGATAAAAAATTCAAAAAAAGTAAAGCAAATACTATTACCAATTCGGGATGGATTAATGTTATTTAAAAAAATATAATTAATTATGAATAAATCAAATACTTTAAAAGATAAAAAAATTCTAATTTGTGTAACTGGATCTATCGCAGTTTATAAAACATGTGAGTTAGTTCGCCAATTACGAAAAGAAGATGCTATTGTTCAAGTAATGATGACAAAATCTGCTCAAGAGTTTGTTGGCAAGGCAACATTTTCGGCTTTAACAAATAATGAGGTTTTAACGGATATATTTCCAAATACACCTAAAGCTGGATTAGAACATATAGAACTTGCAATGGATGTTGATGCGATTATTGTGTGTCCAGCAACTGCAAATAATTTATGCAAAGTAGCAAATGGAATTGCAGATGATTTAATTTCAACAACTCTTTCCGTTTGTGAACAACCGATGCTATTTGTACCAGCAATGAATTTTAGAATGTGGCGAAATGAAGGTACAATAAATGCAGTGAAATTATTAAGGGACTCAGGGAAAAAAATCATGAATCCAGAAGCTGGCCAATTAGCATCTTTACATGAAGGCATTGGAAGGCTTCCTGAAATATTATCAATAATGAATGAAATTAGAAATCTATTTAATATTCCTTTACCTCTTAAAGGAAAAAAAGTATTAATTACTGCGGGTCCCACAAGAGAATGGATAGATCCTGTAAGATATATATCAAATAGATCAAGTGGGAAAATGGGTTTTGCATTGGCAAAATCTGCAAGAGATAAAGGTGCAGAAGTAATATTAATTTCTGGACCTGTATCATTAAATCAAATTTCAGGTATAAAAACAATCTCAGTTGAAACCTCTGATGAAATGTTAGATGCAATTCAAATTCAATTGGAAATTGGAAATAATATTGATTATTTATTTATGTGTTCAGCTGTATCAGATTATAAATTAAAAAATATTTCATCAAATAAAATTAAACGAAAAGATTTGAAACCAAGTTTAGAATTAATTCCTGCACCTGATATTTTAAAAACAATCTCAACAGGAAAAGATACGAAAATAATAGCATTTGCATTAGAAACAGAATACAATAAAGTTGAAGCATTACGAAAATTAAAAGATAAAAAAGCAGATTTTATTGCAATGAATATAACTCAGAAAGGAATTTCAGGATTTGATTCTGAAACAAATGAATTATTTGTTTTTAATAAAGCAAAAAAAATAAAAAAAATAGAATTAAATCATAAATCAAGAATAGCCTCTCAATTAATTGATTATGTTATATCAGATAATTAATTTTAATTTATCAACAGTATTTATTATGAATACTAATAATATTAATTACTAAAATAAGGGAATAAAATGAATTTTGCGACAATAGTCGGTATATTATTAGGATTATCAGTCATCCTATTTGGAATTATAGAGCCTAGTGAATTAGGTGGTGGTATTACATTAATGGATCAAATTGGTAAGTTTTTTGATATTAAGTCAATTAGTGTCGTTGTGCTTGGTACATTTGCAGCTACAATGGTAAACTTTTCGTTTAATAAGATTTTCGGTGTATTTAAAGTCATTGCAAATGTGTTTAAAATTAAAGAGTCTGTGGAATTAATTACGGTTAGAGAATTATTAAAAATTGCAAAAACATATCAAGATAGTGGCCCAAAAGGATTAGAAGCAATAAGTAAATCTGTAAATGAACCATTTGTTAGAAATGCAATGGAAATGATTTCCGTTGAAACCAATAATGAACGATTTAATAATTATTTAAATTCAGAATTAAAAAGTATGAAAGAGAGGCATGCACAGGGTCAAGAATTACTTTTTAATATGGGGTCTTATGCACCTGCATTTGGTATGCTGGGAACAGTTATGGGATTGATTTTAATGATGATGTCTCAAATGGGCATGGATGCAATGGAAATTGATTTGAATAGTGTTTTGGTTGATATGGGACTCGCATTGAGGACAACATTCTATGGTGTAATTTTAGCAAATTTATTTTTTATTCCAATGGCTGGAAAGTTGAAAAATATGTCTCAACAAGATATTTATATTCGAGAGATAATGATTGAGGGGTTAACATGTATTCATCGAAAAGAACATCCAATCATTATTAAAGATAAATTATCTGCTTATTTACCCTTAGAATTAAAGTTAATATTAAAAAAAGATAGCGATGCCTGATGTTGATAAAAATAAAGGTTTAGATCCTTCTTCATGGATTTTAAGCTATGTTGATTTCATGACAGTTATAATGGCATTTTTTATTATTTTTGTACTGGTTGCAACAAAAGTTGCATCTGCTACGGAGCTATTTATTGTTAAAAAAATTGAAGTTATTAATAATTCACTTAATCGTGTATTAAAAAATTCTGGGGTTACTATTGAAAATGTAGGATATAATGGAGTAAGAATTATTATCCCTAGTGAAGTTGATGGTAAATCGATGTTTAAATCTGGTAGTTTTCATATTAGAAATGAATTTAAACCATATTTAACTCACTTAGGTAAAGCAATTATTGATAGTACTGAGTTTATTTCAGCTTATGATGAATATAAAGATAAATTTAAAAATAAACATCATGACCCCAAGGATTTGAAAATTTCAGTGAGAGTTGAAGGTCATACTGATACAGATGGAAGTGCTGAACAAAATATGATATTATCATTAAAGCGTGCCGAACGAGTTAAAAACTTCTTTACAAAGAATAATATTTTTGAAGATAATATCTTTGCAATATGTGGTTATGGTGAAGCAAAACCACTTGTAAGTAAATTAAATAAAGATGAAAATCGAAGAGTCGAAATTTATTTGAATTATACAATGGACCCAATTTATGTTTTTTATGGATGTACAAATCCAAGTGCATATAATTTTAATCCAAAAGCAAACCGTGATGACGGAAGTTGCATTAATAGTATTTAATATTTAAATGTCAAAAAATAATGAAATAGCATGGCTAGTATCTTATGGAGATACAATTACTTTATTAATTTGTTTGCTCATTACAATTGTAGTGGTATTACAAGGACAATCAGAAGAAGATATTGAATGGGTGGCTGATCAAGTTAATGAAATATCTAAGACCTTTAATAAATCTTATCCTGACACAAATTTATTAAGAATTTATTCAAGGGCAAGTAGTTTTAAAATTACGCTTTCTGAAGATTTATTTCTACCATGTAAAGATAATATAACTCAGGAAGTAAAACCAATAATTATGCAATTAGGAAAAGATTTATTACAACAAATGCATAATTTGACATTTTTAGAAAAACCAAGTTTTATTGACGATTCATTATATTTAGAAATTTCAATTGAAGGGCATACTGATAATATTCCTTTACCAAAAGGATGTGGAGATTTTGAAAATAATTGGCAATTATCTTCCGCTCGTGCCTATGAGACGATGAAAGTAATTACAGAAAATAAATATATTGATAATAACTTAAAACAATATTTTGATTCCATTTCAATTAGAGGTTATGCAGATTCTCAACCAAATTGCACAAATGAAACAGCAGATGGACGAGCATGTAATAGACGAATTGAAATAATATTTATAGCTTATTTAATGGGTGGTGGAACTTATTACTCAGATTCTACTGACAATTAATTCATTTTCTTCTATTTTATTTACGACTACATTTTCTCCCATTTCGATAAATTCACCACTGGATCTACTGTGAAATTCTTTATCATTTATGATTATAATTCCAACAGGTCTCAATGCTGTTTTTGTAATTCCTGATTCACCAATATATTTTTCAAAACCAACTGAAATTGAATATCCGTCTGATTTTTTTTGAGATTGAATTGGAATTATATTTTTCATAAACTTGGTTTTAATTACATATTTAAAAAATAAATAAATTGCAATCACTGTTGTAATTATACCAATATTTAATCCCCAAAAGGCAGTTTGATAATCATTGCTTAATGGGTAATCTCCTAAAAGCATTAAAAATAAGCCATATAGCATTACTAAAATCCCACTTATACCTGAAATACCAAATCCAGGGAATATAAAAATTTCAGATAAAATGAGTAAAAACCCTATTCCTAATATTAGAATTTCAGTCATATCAGCTAAACCAACTAACAAATGAGAACCAAAAAACAATCCTAAACAAATAACTCCTGCAATTCCAGGCACACCAAATCCAGGTGATTTTATTTCAAACATTAACCCTAAAAAACCTAGACTCATTAATAAAGGTGCAACGGTTGGCGAGGTAAAAAAACGAACAAAGTTTTCTGACCAATTTGGTATTTTTTCAATAATTTCAATATTTGATAATTCTAATTTTTCAATAATTTCATCTACTGAGTTTAATTCATTTTGAGCAATACCTAATAATACTGCATGTTGAGTAGATAATGTTATTAATTTATTTTCTTTAAACCCACTTATATCTTTTGATGTTAATGTATCTTCATTAATTGTCAAATGGTATTCTAATTCTAATTCTTCATCAACCATCGCTGATGCAATTTCTCTTGAACGATTGGTCGCATCTGCCGTTGAAGCCATTTCTTCTCGCATATAAGAAATTACTTTTTCTGAAGTTTTTTTACCACTACCATCTACAGCAGTAGCCGCACCAATTGTACCACCACTCGCCATATAAATAGAATCACACGAAAGTGAAATAAGAGCCCCAGCAGAAATTGCTCTTTTATTAATAAATGCAATCGTTGGAATTTTACTATTTAATATTGCATCTTTAATTTTAGTTGCGGCATCTATTCTGCCCCCAAAGGTGTCGATTGTAAAAATGATATATTTTGCATCTTCATTTTCAGCTTCAGATATTACCCTTTCCAAAAAGTAAGGTAATCCCATGTCGATATCGCCTTTTATTGGAATTGAATATATTTTTTCTTGCCCCAAAAGAAACATGGACATAAAAAATGTAATTAAAATAAATATAATTTTTGAGTAATTTGAGTGTAAGTAGTTCATAAATTTATTATCTAATATTCTTTAATTTAACCTACTTGAATTTAAGATATTTTTTGAATACTAAAACTATAAAAAACTGGCGATGAAACTTACTTTATTAGAAAAATCGACCTATTATTCGTTAACTTTAATTTCAATCATAATTAAAATTCTACCGCGTTACATTTCAAAAATTTTAGGAATGGTGCTCGGTGACTTTATGAGAGTAATCATACCTATCCGTAAAAAAGTAGCAATTCAGAATTTGAAAATTGCATTTCCTCAAAAATTAGATGTTGAAATTAATAGAATCATTAAACAGTGTTATCGACATTTTGGAATTATTTTCATTGATTTATTTAGAAATTCAACATTAAATCAAGAAAAATTAAATAATTTGGTAATAATTTCTAAATTAGATTTAGAAGTGTTAAGGGAGAATAATGGAGGAATAATTGTCACCGGCCATATTGGGAATTGGGAATTATTTTTACCAATATTTGGTTTGAATGATATTCCTTTTTTTGCTATTGCTCAGTATCAACGAAATAAAGGAGCTCAAAAGTTTTTTAAGAAAATGCGTGAAAAACATAATAGTAAAACAATCTTAAAGGGGATATCAAGTAAAGAGCTTATTTCAATTATTAATAATAATGGATATTTAGGGCTTGCAAGTGATCAAAATGCGGGGAAAAAGGGAATAATGATTCCTTTTTTTGGAAAAAATACATCTGTTCCAAAAGGTGCAGGTATATTTCATATAAAAACAAAGTGTCCAATTTTTATTTGCTATTGTATTGCAGATCGTAATTATAATTATAAATTTATTATGAACAAATTAATCACAGATAATTTAATTGAAAATACGAATGATAAATTATTTGATATTAGCCGAATTATTTCAGAAGATTTAGAAAAAATAGTAACACTTTATCCAGAACAATATTTTTGGTTTCATCGTAAATGGCCAAAGAAAATTTATAAAACAAAATGATCGTAAAAAATAACTCAATAGAATTCGCCATTAATTTAATTAAAAATGGAGAAATAATAATTATTCCAACAGATACATTATATGGGTTTAGTTTTGATGCTTATAATCCTAGGATTATTAAGAAATTTAATAAATTTAAAAATAGAAATTCACCGTTGAGTATTATTGTTGATTCAATAAATATGGCAAAAAAATATGCAAATTCTAAAGAAGTAGATAAAGTTCAACATTTTTTACCTGGACCGTTTACATTTTTATTTTCTAAAATTGAAAGTTCATTACCACCATTAATAACTCAAAATAGTGATAAAATCGGAATTCGAATTCCCAATAATAAACTCTGTATTGAAATTGTTAAAAAATTAAATCGACCAATTGTAACTACAAGTGTAAATTTTCATGGTTCTCAATCAATTAATAAAATTAAAAATATTGAGAATACTTTCCCGCAATTTAATATTTTTAAGGGCATGGAAAATTTAAAATCAAAAGGTTCAACAATAGTTGATATGACATTAAACTCACCTGAAATTATTAGACAAGGTGATAGAGTATTTAGTTTATGAATATTTACTCGAGAATATTAAACTTTGTAAAGCCGTATAAATTTATGGTTTTCGTTTCGTTAATATCTTCATTTTTATTTGTATTAATGAATGCATTTTCATTGTGGATGGTGAGTTCATTAATTACAACAATTATGTTACCAAATAATGTAAATGAAAAGACTGAAGTTATTAATAACGGAGTTTATTATAAACTAGAATTTTTTGCACAAAATTTAATTGGCCATGGTTCTCAAATTGAACAATTAAAAATGCTATGTATTTTATTATTTGGTAGTTTCTTACTTAAAAACATTTTTTATTATATCAATAATATTTCTTTAGCATTTGTTAAAAATAGGTTGATTACTGATATTAGAGATAATTTATTTGAACATTTGCAAAAACTTTCAATTTCATTCTTTCAAAAAAGTAAAACAGGTGAAATATCAACAATTTTATTAAAAGATGTATCTGCAATGCGTGTTGCATTTACAGAAACTATTCAACATCTAATTAATGAACCAATTAGCATAATAATTTTTGTGAGTATGTTATTTATTATTAGTCCCAAACTTGCTTTAATTACATTTTTAGGTATTCCTATTTCGGCATTTTTAATTGTTAAATTAGGTCAAAGTATTCGTCGTAAAGCAAAACGATCCAGTAAGCAAATTGCAGGAGTCACAAATGTATTATTAGAAACTTTAAATGGAATTCGAATTGTAAAAGCATTTGCTATGGAGAAGTTTGAGATTTTAAAATTTAAAACTGAAAACCAAAAATATTTTAATTTAATATTTAAACAGGATAAAATAAAATTTTTAACTGCACCTACTAACGATTTGATTGGTGTAGCAATTGGAGTTTCATTACTTTGGATTGGAGGTCAAGAAGTGCTTATTTCAAAGTCATTAGAGCCTGATGGATTTATTCGATTTATATTTTATTTATTTGGAATGATGCAACCAGCGAGAAAATTAGGTGGAGTTAACGCAAAAATTCAGACAGGAATTGCATCAGCGGAAAGAGTATTTTCAATTATTGATACCTGTCCAGAAATTATTGAAAAGAAAGATGCAAAGTTAATTACAATATTTAATGAATCAATAAAATTTAATAATGTATTTTTTTCATATTCTTTAAATGATGGTACCGTTTTAAAAAATATTGATATTGAAATTAAAAAGGGGCAAACGGTTGCATTAGTCGGAAAAAGTGGAGCCGGAAAATCTACTTTTGTTGACTTGGTATTAAGATTTTATGACCCTTTAAAAGGGAGTATTACAATAGATGGAATTGATTTAAAAAACATTCAAATGGATTCATTAAGACAGAAAATAGGATATGTAACACAGGAAACAATATTGTTTAATGATTCTATTGGTAATAATATTCGCTATGGAAAACCGGATGCAACTTTATCAGAAATTGAAAATGCCTCTACACTTGCAAACGCTCATAAGTTCATAATTGAATTTCCTAATGCTTATGAAACAGAAATAGGTGAAAAAGGGGCTCGACTTTCTGGAGGTCAAAGACAACGGATTTCAATCGCTCGAGCAATTCTTAAAAACCCAGAGATATTAATTTTAGATGAAGCAACTTCCTCATTAGATAGTGAATCTGAAGCGAAAGTTCAGAAAGCAGTAGATCAATTAATTAATAATCGTACAGTAATTGTCGTAGCACATCGATTATCAACGATTATTAATGCGGATAAAATTTTAGTATTTGATGGTGGTTGTATTATTGATTCAGGGAAACATACCGATTTGATTCAAAAAGATGGAATTTATAAACAACTATTTGAAATTCAATTTTCAAAATAAAATGTTGAATAGAATAGATTTTGTTTGGTCAACTATTAAGGGTTATTCTAGCCTTTATCCACTTTATAATTATATGAAAACAAATGGTATACATGTCTCAATAAATAAAGTGTATAAACTAGGTTTAAGAAATAGAAAACTTGTAAAGAATTTATCTAAACTCATTATTATTGCTTATGATCAACCATTAGTTCGATTAGAAAAATCAGGTTGGGATGGCGAATTTATTTACATTGAGCATGGTTTGAGTCCAATGAAATATTATACCTATAAATATGATTTTTTTCACCGAGCAACATTATTATTTTATCCTGGCGAAGTTTTTAAACGAAAAATGGAAAAAATAAATCCAAAGTTTAAAAATGGTTTGTTAGGTGGGTATCCCAAAATTGATTCATTATTAAAAATAAAAATTAATAAAACAGAATTATGTCAAAAACATAATTTAGATGAATCAAAACCAATTATTTTATTTGCTCCATCCTGGGGAGGAAAGAGAAATAAAAATGCAGGTATTCATAATGCCAAATACTTACAAAATATTAAAAATTTAATTATTATACCACATTCAGCAGATTATAAATTAGCAAAAAAATATAATGCAATTGTACCAAACGAAGGCAGAATAAATGATTTTTTACAATTATCGGACATTGTAATTAGTGATGTTTCATCTGTATTAGCAGAAGCGAGTATTATTGGAAAAAAGGTAATCCAATTAATTTTACCTTCATACCCAGGATGCTTCCCAGAGAAAGATAAGCGAAAAGATGGTATTTGGATCTCGGATGAAGTAATTAAATATGAGGAGAAAAATACCAATAGAATTGAAAGGCCATTTAAAATTCCGTATTTAGAAGAAGATTGGGATTTTGGAAATTCATCTATGCCTGAAAATTTAGAAAAAACAATCGATTCTACAATAAATTCAATTAATGAATCACGACCATTACAACAAAAATGGAAAGAACAAAGTTGTTATAAACCGGATGGGAAAACTTCTGAAAGAATGACCAAAATAATTACTCATTTTATTGAAACAGGTGAAAGGATTCAAGTAAGATAATGATTTCAGTTATTATTTTGGCAGGTGGTACTGGTCAACGATTTGGTGGTGATATTCCTAAACAATTTATTAAATTATCGGAAAAAAGATTAATTGATTACTCAATTCAAACTTTTACCCAAGAAAAGAAGATAGATGAAATTATATTGGTTGTGCCCACAGAATGGTCTAGCTTGTTAAAAAAAGAATATCCACAATTAAAAATTGTTCTTGGAGGAAATTCAAGAAAAGAATCCTCATATATTGGATTGAAAGCGTGTAATGAAAATACTCAAAAAGTATTAATTCATGATGGAGCTAGGCCTTTTATAAATTCAAGAATTATTAATGATTGTATAGCTGAATTAGAAAATAGTAAAGCGGTTGCGACTGCTATACCAATAATTGATACAGTGGTTGAAGTTGAGAATAATATTATTAAATCCATGTTAAATCGCTCTAAAATATGGGCTGAGCAAACACCCCAAGGTTTTGATTATAATTTGATATTAAAGGCTCATGAGAATTATCATGGTGAAGTAACTGATGATATTCGATTAATAATTGATGAAAATATACAAGTTAAAATAATAATGGGTGATGAAAATAATTTTAAAGTCACAACTAAAAATGATTTATTAGTTGCAGAATCAAAATTAGGAAATAAAAAATGAAAGTAATTATATTGGCTGCAGGGATTGGTTCTAGGTTAGGAAATCCTAAACCAAAACCACTAACTCCCCTCTCAAATGGTGAAACTATTTTAGAGCGTCAGATAAAAAATATTACTAAATTTTTATCAATCGATGATATATATGTTGTTGTTGGATTTAAAAAAGATATTATTATGGAAGAATTCCCAGAAGTCTCTTATGTGTTTAATAATATTTATGATCAAACAAATACATCAAAAAGCTTAATGCAGGGATTGAAAAAAACGATTGGACATGATGTTTTATGGATGAATGGAGATGTTGTTTTTGATCAAGATGTCGTAAAACGAGTTATGGAGTTTAAAGGATCTTGTATGGCGGTAAATACAATGTCCGTAGGTGAAGAAGAAGTTAAATATAATATAAATAAAAGTGGGTCTATTAAAGAAGTTTCTAAAATAGTATTAGAACCATTAGGTGAATCTGTTGGTGTAAATAAAATGATTGCAAGCGACATCCCTGATTTTATTAAAATGTTGGATAAATGTAATAATGATGATTATTTTGAAAAAGGTATTGAATTTGCAATTGAAAAAGGGTTTGTAATTTATCCTGTTGATGTATCAGATAAGCTATGTATTGAAGTTGATTTTAAAGAAGATTTAGAGAGTGCAAATAGGCAGTTACTACGAAAATGAAATCTTATTATAAAATAATTATTAAAACTTTAAATAATATAAAAATTGATTATTTTTTAGGTGCAGACTCCCTTGTAGGGTTCTCTGAAGGTAATATATTTAAATATTCAACAAGTATTCATTTATATCTTTTACCTATTAAACCCATTAAATTTATTCAATTATTTTTTATTTTATTATTTAATAAAATAATTATTAAGCCTAAAAAACATGGAATAAAGAGATTTTATAAACTTAGATTCAAACAAAATTTAATTAAAAAAGATTCAGATTTTCTTAGATTATCAAAATTATATTCTCAAGGTAATAAATATCTAATGCATTTAGGAGGAAAAGATATCTATTTTGAGAAAAGTGATACTATAAATGAAAGGGTAATTATTGAAGATACAAATATTAAAGTACCAATTAACTATTTAAAATTTGTTGAAAAATATAAATTAGATTTATTATCTGCATTTTACAAACAGCATTCGGTTTCATTTGATTCTCAATCAGAAAAAAAGGCGATAGATTTACTTTATTCAGTTAATAAAATATTAAAAAAATCAAAAGTATCTTATTGGATAGAAGGCGGAACGTTACTTGGTGCAATTAGAGATAAGAAATTAATTCCGTGGGACCATGACTTAGATTTGGGTGTAAAATTTATTAATCAAATTCAAATGGCTAATTTAATAAAAGATTTAAAAAAAGAATTTTATGTGAGTGTTAAAAAATTTCAAGAAAAAAAGGATTTATGGATTTTGGGAGATTACCGTGTTATTAAAATTTATCCTCGAAAAAATATCTTTTTTAAGTCTGATTTATGTTTAGATTTATTTGTTTACTATCTGGATAAACTTGACGAATCTAAAGAAGAAGTGTATAAATATGTAGTTTGGGATAGAAATGCATATCATAAAAAGGAGTTTTTTGATACGATTGAGCAAATTGAATTTTATGGTAAAAAAATTCCTGTTCCTTCAAACCCAGAAAAGTTCTTGGAAGTAAAATATGGTTCAAATTGGAAAACACCTGTTAAAGAATGGAATGTAGCTCTTGATGATGGCTCAATTGTAGGTAATACTATTGCAACTTAATGATTGTATTTATAAAAATTCAATCCTCATTGTTGCGAATGGACCATCTACAAAACAATTTAAATATGGAAATTATATCAACCAATTTCCAGTTGTTGCACGCATAAATAATTTTGTTATTGATGGCTTTGAAAAAAATATTGGTTCAAAAACAGATGTTTGGTGTAACGGTGCAAACCAAAATTTGAATAAAAGAAAAAATATATTTGATAAAATCATAGTATTTATCCCACCTGAAATTTTGAATCGTAAAGGAAATGATATTCATTTACGAATTCAAAAACGATTAGGAGTTGATTTTAATTCGTATGATTTAATTTCAGAAAAGGAAATGATTATATTTGAAAATCAATGTGGTTCAGAACGATTGACTACTGGAACAAATTCAATTTTGTGGGCAATGACGCAATATGAAAATGTTGTTATTCATGGATTTGATTTTTTTCAAAATGGGAAAGAGCATTATTTTGATGGTGGAATTAAATCATGGTTATTTAATCAAAATTGGTTTAAAAAAGGGGCAAAACACAATCACAAACAGGAAAAAGAATATATATTAAAATTATTAAATAATGAAAAAATATTTGATTTAAAAGATTTAATTAATGATTAATAAGTCAAAAAAAGCAATTGCAATTATCCCAGCACGAGGTGGAAGTAAGGGAATCCTTGGGAAAAATATTAAATTGTTTAATGGGAAACCGTTAATTAATTATTCTATTGAATATGCTTTAAAGTCGGAGTTGATTTGTGATGTTTTTGTAACAACGGATAATCATGAAATTGCTGAAATATCAGAAAAAGCAGGTGCTAAAATAATTTTGCGACCCGATGAAATTTCTGGCGATACTGCCACAACAGAATCAGCAATTGAACATGCGTTAACACAAATTAATTCTAATCCTGAATTAGTTGTATTATTGCAGGCAACAAGTCCATTACGACCTAATAATAGTTTATCTAAAATTATTGAACATTTTAGTAATAAAAAACTTGATTCATTATTAACAATTAGCCCAACACATCGGTTTTTTTGGGAAATAAAAAATGAAATTGCAATAGCAAATTATGATTATATAAATAGACCACGACGACAGGATATGAAAGAAAATGATATAAAGTATATTGAAAATGGTTCAGTTTATATTTTTACAAAAATGAACTTTAAAAAATCAAAAAATCGATTAGGAGGAAAAATAGGCTATTATATTTTTCCTGAAGAGTACTCATTTGAAATTGATTCAATTAATGATTGGATCTTGTTAGAGCAAATTGCACAACAAATTAAAAATTAAAAGATGGAAATAAAATGAACAGAGAGTTTAAGATACATAATAAAACAATTACGGAATCTTCTTCAGCATTTATAATTGCAGAAATTGGAATAAATCATCAAGGTGATGTAGATATTGCAAAAAAATTAATCCTTCAGGCAAAAGAATGCGGTGCAGATGCTGTTAAATTTCAAAAACGATCAATATCAAGGATTTTGACAAAAGAAGGCTTAGAAATGCCCTATGATAATCGAAATAGTTTTGGTAAAACATATGGTGAACATAAACATGCTCTTGAATTATCTGAACATGATTATGTAGAATTAAAAGATTTTACAGATAAAAATGGATTATATTTTTCAGCATCAGGTTGGGATGAAGAAAGTATTGATTTTTTATTAAGTATTGATGTCCCATTTTTTAAAATGGCATCAGCAGATTTATCAAATTTTCCATTACTCATACATACTGCTAAAACAGGTAAACCAATGATTCTCTCAACAGGAATGGCAGATATGGAATTGGTTAAAAATGCGGTATCATTAATTTCTGAATTTAATCAAAATATTGCAATTATGCAGTGTACTTCCACATATCCTGCTCAGTTTAATGAGATTAATTTAAATGTAATTAAGACTTATCAGGCTGAATTTCCTAATTCAATTATTGGATATTCGGGACACGAGCTAGGAATTGCAATTCCTGGGGTTGCCTTCGCTTTGGGTGCGAGAATAATTGAGAGGCATTTTACATTGGATAGAACAATGAAAGGTGGAGATCATGCGGCATCTTTAGAGCCACATGGTTTTGCTAAAATGGTGAGAGATATTGGGCATATTCAAAGTGCGATGGGAATTAGTGAAAAGAAAATGCAGGTATCTGAAAAACCAATTTTTAAAAAATTAGCTAAAAGTATTGTTACTGCAAAAGATATTCAACAAGGTGAAATAATTACAATGGATATGGTTACAACTAAGGGGCCGGGTTCAGGCATTTCTCCTACAAAAATGAATTTGCTAATAGGTAAAAAACTGAATAAAATGGTAGCAAATGATATGGTTATAAAAGAAGAAGATGTGAATTGGAATTCTTAATGTCAATAAAAGAAAAAGCAAAAAAAATTAAACTTATAGGAACGGATATTGATGGTGTTTGGACAGATGGTACAATGTATTATTCTCCTGAAGGCGATTTTATGAAAGCATTTTCAACTTATGATGGTATGGCAGTTCAAATAGCAAAAGAACATGGATTTGATATTTTAATTATGACGGGTGAAAACTCAGAAATGGTGAAGAGAAGAGCTGAAAAATTAAATATTGATAAAGTATATTTTGGTGAAAAAGAAAAGTTAAAAAGATTGAAATATATATGTTCTCGATTTGAATATAGTTTAGATGAAATTGCATATATTGGGGATGATATTAATGATTTAGAAGTTTTGAATGAAGTTGGATTATCGGGTATGCCATCTTCAAGCCCAATATTAAATGAATTTTCACCAGATATTGTTACAAAAAAGGGTGGTGGTGAAGGCGCATTTAGAGAATTTGTAGATCACATAATAAAATTCAAATAGCTATTCTACCATAATCATCATTAATCCATAACCTAAAAAGCTAAAAAACATTAACGCAAGAATGTAAATTTGGTATTTTAATTTTGACCAACCAAATTTTTTTTGACTAAATTCATGCCATAATGAAACAATTGTGGCTAAAATAATCAATCCAAAAAATACCCATATTAAATCCATTTAATCTTCATCCATTGAATTATTTTTTGATTTTTGAACACCGATATGATTTGAAATTCCATCAATCTTTTTTTCTAATTGGTCAATTTTTTCGTCCGTATTATCATCTTGATAAATAAAATTAAAAAAGAAACGCCAAATACACCACATTAAAAAATTCCCGAGTAAAAAGCCTAATCCAATTGTGAATAAATTTTGAGAGAGATATTCAATCATTTATCATAATTCTTTTCAACTTGAACTCGACCATCTTCACCATACCAAATCCAACTTCCAATCTTTTTTGAGTCCTTATATTGACCATATGCTTTTAATTTTGTGTTCTCATGATATTCAACATATTTACCTTGAATAAAACCCAATTGATACATTTTTTTTGATTTTACATTTCCATTTTCATAGAATTCGGTACAAACTCCATCCTCTTCCCCAGGTTTAGGGTTTCCAATAATTTGTATTGTTCCTATTTCATTCATCCATTTTAACTGATCAATAACACTTCCTTTTTTATAGGTAACCTCAGTTTTTAATTTTCCGTTTTCATAGAATTCAGTCCATGTACCTTCTCGCTTTGAGGATTTATAGAATTCTTTTTGTTTAATTTTTCCATTTTCATGAAAATATTCCCAATAGCCTGTTTTATTTCCTTTATCAAAACTGCCTCTTGATTTTAAATTTCCATTTTCAAAATAAGTTGTCCATACTCCAATTTTCATCCCTTTCTTTACTTTACCGACAACCATTTTACAGCCATTTTTATAATTTAATTGATGCAGACCATTTTTTAATTTTGAATCATTTGATTTACTAAAAAAATTAATTATATCTCCAAATCCCAATTTATACTCCTGATTGGTTTAATAAATTATTTACTTTATTGCGAATAAGATATTCATCAAATTCTTGAGTTAAATTCACTTTTCCTGAATATTTTCCCTCTTTAGATATAAAATATAAATCTCTATTGATAGCTTCCCATGAATTCCAAATATCATTATTATTTATATCTTTCACCCAAGGTGTAATTTTATTATCGGTTATTTCTGAAATTGATGTAAAATTATTTTGTCCTATTCCAATGACCATTACTTCATCCGTATTACTCACAATATTATGGTATTCTTCAAAAATTTGATAAACTAAACCGAACCGATTTATACATGTACTTCAGGTTTCATTATTCGTAAAATAAATTAAAACTACTTTTCCTAAATAATCTTGTGGTCCAATATAATTTCCAAAGGATGTAGAATTTAGGTTTATATCTTTTAAAGAAAAAGATAAAACTTCACCATTTTCAATGATATTATTTTTAGGCGGATTTAATGATTCACAAGCTGTAAAGTAGAAAGTGATAAAGAATAGAAGAAAAAAAGTTTTAATTATTTTTATTTTATTCATTTGTGAGAGAATAAGAATAATATAAAAAAGGCGTTCAGTTGAACGCCTTTAATATCTATTGGATTAATGATTTAAACAACACCTTGGTCAAGCATTGCATCTGCAACTTTTATAAAGCCAGCAATATTTGCACCTTTTACATAGTTCGTGAAATTATTGTCTGAACCATATTTAGTACATTGACTATGAATATCTTTCATGATTCCTTTGAGTTTCTCATCAACTTCTTTACGACTCCAACGAATACGCATTGCATTTTGTGACATTTCTAGTCCTGAAACTGCAACCCCGCCTGCATTTGCTGCTTTTCCTGGTCCAAAAAGAATTTTATTATCTAAAAATATATCAACAGCACTGGCATCACTTGGCATATTTGCACCTTCGGCGACAGCTATACATCCATTTTTAACTAATAATTTTGCATCATTTTCATCAATTTCATTTTGAGTTGCACAGGGAAGCGCGACATCACATTTAATTGACCAAGGTCGTTCTCCTTTTTTATATTCAGCTCCAAATTGGTCTGCATATTCAGAAATTCGTCCTCTGCGATTATTTTTTAAATCCATAATCCATTGTAGCTTTTCAGAATTAATTCCATTCTTATCATAAATAGTTCCGCCTGAATCAGATAAACTGACTACTTTACCACCGAGCTCAATACATTTTTCTGTAGCAAATTGTGCAACATTTCCTGAACCACTTATAGCTATTGTTTTATTTTTTAATGATTCACCATTTGAGTTTAACATATATTCTGAAAAATATACGCACCCATATCCAGTGGCTTCTGGTCGGATTAAACTTCCTCCCCAATTAAGACCTTTACCTGTAAGTACGCCTGTAAATTCATTTCTAAGTCTTTTATATTGACCAAACATATAACCAATTTCACGACCACCTACTCCAATATCACCAGCAGGGACATCAGTCATTGGTCCAATATGGCGAGATAATTCGGTCATAAAACTTTGACAAAAACTCATCACTTCATTCTCAGATTTACCCTTTGGATCAAAATCAGAACCACCTTTTCCACCACCCATTGGAAGTGTCGTCAAGCTATTTTTGAATATTTGTTCAAATCCTAGAAATTTAAGAATACTCAAATTCACAGATGGATGAAACCGCAAACCACCCTTATATGGTCCAATTGCTGAATTAAATTCTACACGATAACCACGATTTGTCATCACTTCCCCTCTATCGTTTCTCCATGGAACTCTAAAAATTATTACTCTTTCGGGTTCGGTAATTCGTTCCAAAATATTTGAATGAAGATAATGCGGATTATCTTGTAAATAATCCCAAATTGATTCAACTACTTCTTTTACGGCTTGAAAATATTCAGGCTGTGCAGTATTTCTTGAAGATAATTTATCCATAAACTCATCGACTGAGTTATACATTTGTACTCCTATAATTATGATTAAGTGTCATTGTCGGTTATTGGAAATCTCGGGTGAAAATTCCATTTATTTTCATTGTGATATTTAAATTAATTCCTGTTTTATTTAAAATAGTACCAATAAAATATGGTATAAATTACACATTAATATTTATTTGTCTCAAATGCTATAAATCAATTCAAGTTATTTTTATGCACAGTAAAAATCTCGTATTTTTAACCCCTAATTAAACCAAAGGAAATGACTAATTAATGGATATTCCAGTAAAAGAAAGTAAACTAAAAGATTTTATAAAAAATCCAAA
Organism: uncultured bacterium; assembly: GCA_964529325.1. Taxonomy (GTDB): domain Bacteria; phylum Fidelibacterota; class Marinisomatia; order SCGC-AAA003-L08. The sequence continues at coordinate 21,878 of CAZGWH010000004.1, forward strand.
AAGTGCATTGTGGAAACTTGCATTACCAATGATGGCAGGGATGTCTGTTCAATCTATTTATATGCTTGTAGATACGGCATTTATAGGGCATTGGGTAGGGGGTGATGCATTGGCTTCATTAGGATATATTTTTCCAATATTCTTTATTATATTAGGAATCACATTTGGTTTAGGAACAGGCGTAACAACTGTAATTGCCCAATTTATTGGTGCAGAAGATAAAGAATCAGCCGATAATTCTGCTGAACATTCCATATTATTGGCGAGTTTTTTAGGTTTATTTATTCTCATTGGGGGGAACATTTTTGGTGCAAAAATATTAGCACTTCAAGGTGCAACTGGTCAAGCATTAGGTTATGCAAATGAATATTTTCCAATCATGCTTATCGGTTCTGTATTTATGGTTTTTGCAGTTTTCTTTCGTTCTATTTTATCGGGTGAAGGCGATAATAAAATGCCAATGATGGTTTTGGGTATTGGAACTGTTCTTAATATTATTTTAGACCCTATATTTATTAATTATTATGGAATTAAAGGCGCTGCAATTGCAACAATGATAAGCCAAATTATTGTATGTTTAATTTTTATCTACATGATGTTTTTTAAAAAACATTCCTATATTACATTCGCATTAAAAGATTTTTCATTTAAAACTTCTATTTTTTCAAAAATATTTAAACTTGGAATTCCTGCATCGCTTTCAATGGTCATTATTTCAATGGGGGCTATTTTATTTAATAAAATTTTAGATTCAACAGATGCAGTTGCGGCATATCAAACTGCTGGTAGGTTAGAACATATGTTCTTTCTTCCAATAATTTCAATTGCCCATGCATTGGTAACATTAACGGGGATGTTTTATGGTGCAAAAAGAATTGACTTATTAAATGAAGTTATATATTATGGGTTAAAAGTGGGGTTAGGATTTTCATTTATATTTGCAACTATTTTCTATTTTTTATCTGCACCCATGATAGGTTGGTTTACTGAATCACAAGAAATTATTAATATTGGATCAAATTATTTTCATGTACTCATTTTTGCATTTCCATTAATAACAATTGGAATGACAAGTAGTCGAATTATGCAAGGAATGGGGTTTGCTACTCCGATGTTAATTATTACATTAATGCGGGTTATATTAATTAGTGGTCCGCTTGCTTGGTATTTTACTCGAATTTTATATAAGCCAATTGAATTTGTTTGGTATTCAATGTTAATTTCAGCGGTTTTTTCATCAGTAACCGCATTTATTTGGATGAGGAAAATTATATCAAGAAGTCTAATTGAAAAAAATATTATAGCATAATGAGAATAATATTTGGGATTATTTTTTCAATTTTGTTTTCTCAAGAAATATTAACGGAATATCTTGTAATAAATGGTGATACTCTAGATAATTTTGTTTATCAAATTCCAGAACAATCTGATAATGACTTAGCACCTTTACTTGTTGTTTTTCATCAATGGAATGGTTCTGCAATGTCAACGACATATACACAATTTGATGAAGAAGCATTTAATCGTGGATGGTATTTTTTATCACCATGGGGAGGCTCAGGAAATAATTATAATCATCAACAGGCTCAATTTTTGTGGGAACAGGAAATTTTATGGATAATGGATCGATTTAATATAGATTCTAAGCGAATATATATGGTGGGAGGATCAATGGGAGGTGCATCAGGAGCAATATATGCAAATAATCATTTAGACCCAACTCAACCAATGATTTCTGCAACGGCATCTGCTTCTGGAATTCTTGATTGTGAACGGCGATACGATGAAATGGATGGTAATAATAGTATGATGGAATGGTTTGGTGGAACTCCAGCTGATTTTCCATTTGAATACCACCGAAATAGTGTTGTTTTTTTTGATGATTTAAATCAAAGTATGCATTTTAATTTACAACATACACCGATTTATTTGGACTTTGGTGCAACGGAAGCACACCGTGGTCATGCCGAAGATTTATATGAAATATTAATCGGTTATAATCAAAATATGTGGATTGAAACTGAACCTGAAAATGGACATGGTTTTTCGGTTATTGATGAAATTCATGCTTGTAATTGGTTAAGTCAATTTGAATTAATTGATAATCCTGAAAATGTAAATGTAAAATTAGATGAACCGGTTAGAGCTTATTGGATTGAAGCGTTAAACCAATATGATGAGAATAATTTTATTTCATTAGAATTTGAAAAAGAATTTACTTCAAATAATGGAATTGGATTAGATAATAAACTTATAATTTCAATAGAACAATTTGAAAATACAGATTCTTTAATTTTACATATTATGGATGAATGGATTGATCGAATTCAGTTTGATTGTAGCGAAGAATTTGAAAATAAAGTAATTGGAATTACAGGGCATTTCATAGAATATTTAGAAAATTATCAAATCATAAATGGGTGGGAACCACAACAATTTCCAAATACAGGTGATGTAATTTGGGTTAATTCTAATGAATCTTTCTGTGGTGGCGAAAATTTATATTTTGAATTCTTTTATTCAACAGTAGATGTAAATGCCAACGGGGTTTGGGATATTAATGATATTCTTTTGTCTGTTAATTTTATTTTAGGAAATGAAGATTTAACTGCTTTACAGCAATATTTTGCTGATTTAAACGAAGATAATTTAATAAATATTGTTGATTTATTATTAATGGTTGAAATTATATTAGAATAAAAATTAGATATATAGATAAAATTGTTAACTGTAAGTCGTAAGATGAAATGGCATATATTAAGAAAAAGGTGCTTGGGAAATTAAATTATCTTTAGTTTGCATTTTAAGGTTTAAAAATGCACAAAATTTTAATTCTCGAGTTGATAATGATGAAAACTGTTTATGAATATTCTAATAATTACTCTAATTTACATTTCACCTGCACTTATTGATGCATGTTCATCATTAATCCAATTGCCAATAAAATCATAGGCTTTATGGAATTCTTCGATTGTTGCTATCATTATTATTAAATCTTGATCTTTACCTTTTAAATCATGTACATAGTCAGGAAGTAAACCTTCTGTTTTAAAACCTAGATTCTGATATATTTCTAGTAATTCTGATTGAGGACGCATTATTTTAGTAATTATTTTAGTTACATTTTTTTCAATAGCAATATCGTATAAATCTTTTGCAAGTGCATATTGAACCCCATTTCCCAGTTGATTAGGTGAAATTACAAGTCGTAATTGTGCTTCACCTTTCTTCCAATTTGATTTTGCAATTTCCAAAGAACCATCACCGATTATTTTTCCATCTAAAATTGCTATTCTTCTAATTATTGCACCATCAATAGTGTTTTTAATTCTATTTTTTAAATGGTTTTTTTGAGTGACATCACTTCTAAAATATCGTCGAATATCTTCAGGTATTGAATTAAAAAATTTAAATGATTTATCTAAATCATCCATTGTTAAATTTTTAATTATAATATTTTTATCATTAATATTTTTCATTCATAATTCCTTTAATTTAAATTATACCAGCTAATTCTTGTAAACGATGCCAATTTGATAAACGATCATTTTGTGATTTAAACATGGATTGATTTGGATTACCTTCTGCATCAAATTGTTTAGAAAACCGACCTTCTGTTTTAGCAAAATAGATAAAATCAATCTGTTCCTGCGTTTTAGGATTTACATACCAATCTTTATTTTTTGCAGGATTACCTTGTAATGATAGTCGTTCAGAAAATTTAGTTCCATTCCTTGGGTCATAAATAAATACAGGGAATGTTCTTGAATCGGCTGCTAATTTGGCTTGATGCATAGCCATATCATCTGCTACTCCATGTTCGGGTTGACATGTTGTATATACATTAATTACAGAAGGTCCTTCATATTCATTCGCGGCCATAATTGCTTTGTAAAAATGATTTGTATGCGCACTTGTTGTTTGGGCAACAAATACATCTGGATGCATCATACATATATTCGCAATTTCTTTTCGCTGCTCTGTTTTACCTTGAATTGATTTTCCATGAAATGCCATTTTTGCATTTTGACCAAGAAATGTTGCGGTTGATGCTTGTCCACCAGTATTAGAATATGCTTGTGTATCTAAAATTAAAACATTAATATTCATTCCAGATGATAACATTCTAGATAATGATTGAAATCCAATATCAAGCATAGCACCATCACCACCAATACACCAAATCTTTTTATCTTCCCATCCCATCTGGTCCCACCGTGCTCTAATTCCCATTGCATCTGCGGGGCTATTTTCAAAAAGAGAATTAGTCCATGGAACTAAAAAAGGATTGTATGGGTATGTTGAACCATAAACAGTATTACAGCCTGTAGAAGCAACTAATCCAATACTTTTCTTTCCATATGTAAACCCTGTTGCACCTAACATCATCCTAAGAGCAGTTCCTTCTCCACATCCCATGCATGAACCTGCACCACCTGTGTATAATAATGAATCTTTAGCTAACATCATATCCACAAGAACTCTTTCATTGATATATTCAGAAGGAGTAAATCCAACTTCGTTATAAAATTGAAATGCTTTTTCATACATTGGAATAGTATCATCTTGTTTAGTAATCATTGAAAGTGCATCATGGTCTCCGCATGCATCAACGCATTCAGCACATCCTTTACATTTTGTTGGGTCAACAAAAATTCCAAACTTGGCAGGAGTTTTACCCTGTTTCTCAGGAGTTTTGTAGAATTTTTTTGTAGTTGCCCAATGTGAATTTGTAAATTCATCATTAAAATTGGTTAGTTTTTCATTTAAATCCGTTTCAGGAATTGCTTTTGCTAAAATTGCTGTGTCAGGGCATTGAGTTACACATTCCATACATGCAACACAATTATCAGAATTAAATTTTGGAATATCTGGTGCAATATAACTAAAATCTCTAAGTAAGGCTGTACCGGCAGGTATTATACTCCGAGCAGTTGTTATTTCAGCATCTAATCCAATTTCAGCAGTACCGTCATTATATGCGCCAACAATTCTATTATTAAAATCTTCAACATCAAGGATATCAAATGCTGTTTGTTTATTTTGTTTAGAAATTAATTTTTCCATTTATTTATCTCCGTGATTCAATTGAATAATTTCTTTAGGTACTTGAATAACTTCTGTAAATCCTCGCCTAACGGCATTAAGATTATCTTGCACAACTTGTTCGCCTCGTTTCCCAAAATATTTTCGTATAGATTTCTCAACCCCGTCCATTAAATCATTTTCAGATAATCCAGATTTTTTATAGTATGGGGTTGCTTTTAAAAATACACCTAATAATACAATTCCTTGCATTCGTTGAATTAGATCTGGTTTACTTGAAACTTCTTTAGCAACTTTTACCATGTCTAAAGCTAATACATTAATTTTATCACTTTTAATTTTTTCTTTTGCCCATTTTGGGAAATCATTCCAAATATCTTTTGGTTTAATTTTATTTGTTTGAACGAATAATAACCCTTCTTTTTGTAGTCCATTTAATGGGTTTGCAAGGTTAAATGCATTAATATCATTTAATGGTACAAATTCAACAAATTCTAATTCGTTATGTGTTTTAATTGGTTTAGGGCTTATAGTTAAGTAATAAGTTGTAGGTAATCCTTTTTTTTCTGATCCATATTTTGGATACGCTTGAACATATAGATTAAATAAGTCCGCTACAATTGTCGCCATAATTTTATTTGTAGTAACTGAACCATATCCACCTACAGAATGTCCTCTCATAGAGAATGCACCTTTTGGCCTAACATCAATGTGTTCTTTTGACTCGAGTCCAAGCTCATGTTTTATACCAATTGCAAAATATTTTTTATTATCATTTATCATATTTTCATAAACTGCGATAATATCGGAAGGTCGAATATCTCTAGAGCCAAGCCCTGCTGAACCAGAATAAATTTTAGGAATTTGAATTGAATTCGAATTTGAATGAGAGTAATAGTCTGTAAAAGAAGATTTTATTTCCATTGTTAAAGGATTACTTTCTGCAAGTGGATTATCCATTCGCTCAAGAATTGTAATGCCCTTTAAATGTTTTAATAATTCAACAATTTTAGTGCCAGGAAAAGGCCTGAAAGAGGTAATATTTAATAAACCAACTTTTAATCCTTTATCTTTTCTAAGGTAGTCAATTGTTGCTTTTGTTGTTTCCATCATGCTACCCATACCAACAATTGCCCAATCGGCACCATCTAAATTATATGGAGTAACTAAATCGTATTTTCGGCCTGTAAGTTCAAAAAATTCCACCATTGATTTTTCAAGTTCACATTCAATTTTATCGGTATAATTTCGTTGGGCGATTTTGCCTTTCATGTAGGAGTCTTGATTTTGTACAACTCCTGTCATAATTGGATGATATGGATCCATGAAATTCACTAATTTATCTTGAGGTTTAGATATAAATTCATCCATTAATTCAGGTTCGGGTAATAATACATTTTCAATAGTATGCGTTGTTAAAAACCCATCCATTATATTGAAAAATGGTGTACTCGTGTTTTCAGCTGTTTTACGGGCAATAAGTGCCAAATCCCCAGCTTCTTGTGCATTTTGTGCAAAAAGCATACCCCATCCACAGTCTGAAACACCCATTACATCATCATGTCCTGCATGTACATTTAATGAATGAGAAGTCAATGCTCTTGCTCCAATATGAAATACAGCAGGGAGCCGTTTCCCTGAAATTGTATATAAGACTTCTTTCATTAGAATTAATCCTTGCCCAGAGGTAAAGTTTGTAACACGACCACCTGCTAATGCAAATCCTTCACAAGTGGTTGCAGCACTATGTTCAGATTCTAACTCGATAAAAGTTATTTCTTCACCCCAAATATTCGTTCCACCATTCGAAACAATTGCTTGGTATCCTGTACCCATTGTTGTTGAAGAAGTTATTGGATATGCACACGCACCTTGGGTAATATGAGTTTCAACCCATACTACAATTGCAGAACCATCAGAAGTTGATATTAGTCCTGGATATTTTATTTTATTCATTTTATAAGCTACTTTTAATTATTTGAAAATATTAGTATTCTCATTATAATAAATGTGAATTTGTCGGTTATCGAAAATTAAGATTAAAATGAAATGCTAAAAAATGAGATTATCTATTATTGTTAATTTATTATTAGTAAATTACTCTTAATTTTATTTCCTTACAATTAGGTAACTATTGTTGAAATTTCTTAAATTTATAGGTTTATTCAGAAGCTAATATTACGATATGAAAATAGCATTTTTAACAGCAGGTGGGTTAGCCCCATGTCTTTCATCTTCAATTGGACGATTAATTGAACAATATGAAGCGACTATACCAAACTCTGAAATGATTGGATATTTAAATGGATATAAGGGATTATTACTTGGGAATTCAATCCAATTTTCTGAAAATGTGAAACAAAATTCACATATTTTATATAATTTCGGTGGAAGCCCAATTGGTAATAGTAGAGTGAAATTATCTAATGTAGATGACTGTGTAAAAAATGGTTATATTCAGGAAGGTGAGAATCCATTAGAAGTTGCTTCTAAGCAATTAGTAAAAGATGGTGTAAATATTTTACATACAATTGGTGGTGATGATACGAATACGACAGCATCTGATCTCGCGACCTATTTAAATGATAATGGTTATGATTTAACGGTTGTTGGATTACCCAAAACAGTAGATAATGATGTATATCCAATTAGTCAAACTTTAGGTGCGTGGTCGGCATCTCAACAAGGTGCTTTGTTTTTTAGAAATATTGTAAACGAAAATACAACGAGTAGTCGACATTTGATTATTCATGAAGTAATGGGGCGTAATTGTGGATGGTTAACTGGTGCAACTGCATTAGAATACAGGAAATTACTTCAAAGTGAATCTTTTTTACCTGATATTTTATTGGATAAAAGTCGTTGGGATATTGATGCTGTGTATATTCCTGAAATGGAAATTAATATTTCAGATGAAGTTCAAAGGTTAAAGCAAAAATTAGATGAAAAAGATTCTGTAAATATTTTTTTAAGTGAAGGTGCAGGGCTAACTTCAATTATTGCTGAAATGGAATCTCAGGGTGAAAAAGTAAATCGAGATGCATTTGGTCATGTACGGTTAGATGAAATAAATCCTGGAAAATGGTTTGGGAAGCAATTTTCAAAAAAATTAAAAGCTGAAAAAACGCTTATTCAAAAAAGTGGGTATTTCGCTAGGTCATCAGCACCATGTCAACTCGATTTGGAATTAATTTTTAATTCTGCAGATTTTGCAGTAAAATCAGCATTAGATAAGGTGAGTGGGGTTGTTGGAATGGATGAAGATTTTAATAATGAAATTCGATGTATTGAATTTTATCGAATAAAAGGTGGAAAACCATTTGACTATAAAGTTGATTGGTTTCAAAATTTATTAACAGATATAGGTCAGCCAATAGAAAAAGGAATTAGTAATGAAGTATCGTGAAGAATTAATAGAAACAGCCAATTTGATGGTCGCTACAGGTAAGGGGATTTTGGCTGCCGATGAAAGTAATCCAACCTGTGGAAAGCGATTTGATCAAATTAATTTAGAATCATCTGAAAATTCTCGAAGAAGATATCGGAATATGTTATTTACAACTCCACATTTAGAAGATTATATTTCAGGTGTTATACTATTTGAAGAAACAATTAGACAATCCACATTTGATGAAATCCCATTTCCAAAATATTTAGCGAGTAAAGGTATATTACCTGGAATTAAGGTGGACACTGGGGCAAAAGAATTAGCACTACATGAAAATGAAAAAGTGACTGAAGGTTTAGATGGTTTACGAGATCGACTTATTGAATATCGAAGTTTAGGCGCTAAATTTGCAAAATGGAGAGCTGTTATTACAATTGGTGAAGGAATTCCCACGGAAGCATGTATAGTAGCAAATGCACATAGTTTAGCTCGATATGCTTCATTATGCCAAGAACAAGGGATTGTGCCCATTGTTGAACCCGAAGTGTTGATGGATGGAGCTCATTCTATTGAAACATGCTTTGAAGTAACAGAAAAAGCTCAAAAAGAATTATTTAAACAACTTGAAATTCAAAATGTATTACTTGAAGGAATTATTTTAAAACCAAGCATGGTAATTTCTGGAACTAAAAATGCTGATCAAGCGAGTATTGAATTAGTTGCATCGGAAACGGTGAGATGTTTGAAAAATAATGTCCCTAGTTGTGTACCGGGTATTGCATTTTTATCAGGTGGGCAATCCGATGAATTAGCAACTGCACATTTAAATATGATGAATGAAAAATTTAAGGGCGAACTTCCATGGAAATTAACTTTTTCTTATGGAAGAGCATTACAGCATCCAGCGATAATGGCTTGGCATGGGAAAGATGAAAATGAATTAGATGCTCAAAAGATTTTACATTTTAGAGCTCAGTGCAATGGTTTGGCTAGCGAGGGTGAGCTTTATAAAAATTTAAACAAGGAAATGGCATAATTCACATAATCACTGTGATAAGTGTCACAGGTATTGAGAATAAAAAGGAATATTCTTTAATATTAAGCATTGGGCTTGGAAAATTCTAAGGTGATGTAATAAATTGTTGTTGGTATTTTTTGCTAAGATACCAACTTATAGCACAAAAAAAAGATGGGAATAAGTTATTTTGAAATATATAGGGACGAAAATGATTAAAAATTTAATAAATTTATCAATTTTTGCAATATTAATTAATGCATCAATTTTTGCATCTGTTGAAATATCATTGGTAAACTTTAATGGAGATATGACACCTGGTAGCAGTGGTACTGCAGACATATATTATAATTCGGATGAAGATATTGGTGGGATTCAGTTTGATATTTTAGGTGCAAGTTTTTCAAATGGTAGTGGCGGTGCAGTAACAGATGCGGGATATATCATTTCAACTTCCGCTTCTACTTTGTTGGCTTTCTCATTTTCAGGGGCAACTATTTCAGCAGGTTCAGGCGTTTTAGTAAGTATAGAATTTGATAATATTAGTGATGAAGTTTGTATAATTGAACCTGTAATTGCAACACCTGGAGGTTCTACAATTAATACAGTTTTAGTTGATAATTGTTATTCTGAATCTAATTCAATAATCGGTTGTATGGATGTAAATGCATGTAATTATGATGCTGAAGCAACAGAATCAGGTGATTGTACTTATTCTGAAAGTGGATTTGATTGTGATGGGAATTGTGTAATTGGCGAAGATTGTGAAGGTGTTTGTGGTGGTTCTGCCGAATTGGATGAATGTGCAATTTGCAGTGGTGATAATTCTTCATGTGCTGATTGTTCTGGAATTCCAAATGGAAATGCTGAAATTGATATGTGTGGTATTTGTGATGATAATTCAGCTAATAATTGTATTCAAGATTGTTCAGGTGAATGGGGTGGCTCTTTAGTATTAGATGATTGCGGTATTTGTAATGGAAATAATGAGTGTTTAAATGAAAATCATTATAATGTAACTATTGGTAATACAGGTGTAAGCCAATTAATTATACTCGAAAATACGATTACAGAATTAGTAATTGGGGATGAAATTGGAGTATTTGATTTAAATGGAATTTTAAATGATGGCGATTGTGAGACAGTTCAAGGTGAATTATTAGTAGCTTCGGGTATTTGGTCTGGTGAACAATTGGAGATAACTGCAATTGGGCATATTGATGTTTGTGATTTTGGTGGGGTACAAAGACCAGGGTTTGTTTCTGGGAATTCAATTGAGATACGGGTTTGGCGTGATGGTGAAGAAATAATACCTAATATTGAATATTCTTTTGGTGATGGTGAGTTTGGTGAATTATTACCTGATGTAATTTCTGAAATTTCTCTTTGTAATGGGTTAGTAGATGAATGTGGTGTGTGTAATGGTGATAATTCAACTTGTGCTGATTGTGCTGGAATACCTTTTGGAAATACAGAATTAGATTGTGCTGGAATTTGTAATGGTTCTACAATTTTAGATATTTGTAATGTATGTGGTGGAGACGACTCTTCTTGTTCTGGTTGTATGGATGCTGGTGCAGATAACTATGATGTAGAAGCAATTTTTGATGATGGTACTTGTGTATTTCCTGTGATTGATATTGAAGAACCTGAAGAATTAACATCTTATGATAGTTCCGTAGATATTGATATTCCTGAAGTTATATTAACAGATGTATCCGTAGATATTGATATTCCGGCCGGAGCTTTAGATGTTCCCGAAGGTACAGAAGTAATATTAGAAGCATCAGAAGTTTCTGAAAATGAGTTACAAGATATAATTGATAATTCATCTTCTTCAGATGCTGGTGTTGAAGTTTTTGAAGGAATTTCATTTGAAGCGTTGGATGAAAATGGAGACCCTATTGAATTGGCAGAGGGTGCAACTTTAGATGTGACATTATCATTTACACCTGATAGAAATGAATATGATTTAGGGTATATAACTGAAGATGGTGAAATTGTAGCACTTAGTGCTAATTGTATTGATAATGGTGATGGAACTTGGACATGTGCAGGTGATGGTCCTGGATTTGGTTCATATATTGTTTATTCATTTGATCCTGTAGCAACAATTTCAGGTTGTACATTGATGAATGCCTGTAACTTTAATGTAGATGCAACTATAAATGATGGATCTTGTGAATGGCCAACAGGGGTTTATGATTGTGATGGTACTTGTATGAATGATTCTGATAGTGATTTAATTTGTGATGAAAATGAAATTATGGGATGTAATGATATTGGTGCAACTGATTATAATCCTAATGCAACAGAAGATGATGGGTCTTGTAGTTATTTAAATGGATATAGCCCATATTATGGACCACGAACAGAATGGGTTGTAACGGTATCAACTCAACAAGGTTTTGTTGTAATTGATGATTTAACTTTAAATGGAAGTATAATTGATTCAGGAATAGAAAATGGTACTTCAACCGGGGGTTGTCCCAATGGGGATTGTGATATCCTTTCTGCAATGTATAATGGTGTTTCCGTGGGATGGAGTTATTGTACTGTAATTGGTGGACAAATTACTGTTGCTGTGAATTTTAAAGATTCTAATACACCAGGCATTGAAAATTACCCTCAATATGTGGGTGGTGTTTTTCATCCAAATGTGACATTTAATTTTTATGATTCAAGTGATGAAATTGTTTATTATAATGTAATGACTGCTAGCCCTGTTATTCAAGGATTAGAAAATATTGGTTCAATAGATATTACAGGAGATGGTCCATATCAAAGTTGTGATGGGTTTCAGTTAGGTGAGAATAATTGTTTTGCTCAAGAGCCTGGCTGTCCATTATCTTATGATTCAGAATTCAACCCTAACGCTGGAATATCGGATTGTAATAATTGTAGTACTTTTTATTCTTTTTGTGGGTGTACTGACCCAACAACACCAAATTATAACCCCGATGCATTAGTAAATGATGGTACTTGTCAGTATGGGTTTTCATTTACTCATAATTTAAACTTTGGTAATAACCTTATTAGCTTCCCAGGAACTTTAGAAGATAATAGCTCACAATTATTATTAGAAGGATTAATGAATAATGGTCCTGAAGTTGTATTTTTATTAGGTCAAGGTGTAGGTCTATTTAATACAGTTGACGGTTGGTCGGGAAATTTAAATTATGTGAATGAATTTTCAGGCTATTGGATAAATGCAGAAGATATTGGGTTTGAAGTTGAAAGTCCATATCCATGGGAAATTGAATTTAGTTCAGCACTTGAAACCTGTACCGATTATTCAATTAGCTTTGGTAATAATTTAATGTCATATCGTTGGGGGACTGGAAATTCATCTACAATGGATGCACTTGGTGGTGTAGATTTTGCAACTGAAAACTTTAACTTTATCCTCGGTCAAGGAGTTGGCCTATTTAATACAAATGATGGATGGTCAGGAAATTTAAATAATTTAATTGAAGGTAAAGGGTATTGGTTAAATATTGAGAATAGTTTAATAGATTTTAAATGGGGATTTGATAATTGTGCATCTGCACCAATAGGGCAAAATACGGTACCTCAACTGAACAAGCAGATGGTTGATGAATTCAATTTCATTCAGTCAACCGAACAAGCATTTTATTTAATTAAAGATTTAAAAGTTGATGGAAATCACCCCGAAATTAATGATATAGTATTAGCTTATAACAGAGATGTATTAGTTGGTTCTGCTTATTGGGATGGTAAACATACGGCGGTGCCAGTGATGGGAAAAGATTTTTCAAATAATACAAATGGGTTTTGTGAAGAAGGTGATAAGGTAAGCTTTAAATTATATTCTTTCGAAACTGGTAAAATAGTGAATTTAAATGGTGAAATACCAGGATGGGGAAGTTTGTTAGTAGCTGGAATTGAAAGATTAAACGGTGAAATAAATATGAATGATCCAATGTCATTTAATTTAGGACATGCATATCCAAATCCATTTAATCCTTCAACTGTATTTAGTTATGAAATACCCAATGAGGGAAAAGTACACATTTCAGTTCATGATGTAAATGGTAGAATGGTTGATATTTTAACTGACGGAATTTTAAAGTCTGGCAGTCATTCAATTGAATGGAATGGGAATAGTCAACCTACGGGTTTATATTTTATTAAAGTAGAATATAATCAAGAAATTAAAACAGAAAAAATTATGTTGGTTAAATAAACATTGAAAAAAATAATATTTATTAGTTTAGTAATAACACAATTATTCGGTGGTGGCTATTATCCAGGCTATGGTCCTGGACAGTTATGGAATCCATCTGTATCAACGGCCCAAGGTTGGGTGATTTTTGATGCAATAAATTTTAACGGTGAAGCTGTAGATTCTGGCCAAGAAGGTGGTGGTACAGGTGTTTGTAATACAGATGATTGTGATATTTTATCTTTAATGTATAATGGTATTTGTGTCGGTTGGTCATATATGCCAATTACAAACGAGCAGATAACTGTAACAGTTGAATTGAATGATGGAACAACAGAAGCTGTAAGTAATTACCCTATGGTTGTACCTAGTGTGTTTTCTCCTACTGTATCTTTTAATTTTTATGATGCCAGTGAGGGAATTGTTTATTATAATGTAGGTGGATTTAATCCTCAACCAATGGGATTAATAGACTTTGGTGTTCTTGATATTACAGGTGATAGTGATTTTGAAAGTTCTGATGGATTCTTAATGGGCGAACCAACTATTTTTTCTTTCCCACCAGTATGTAATATGATAAATGGACCAAATGGGCCTTATGATAATTTTAATCCATTAACAGGTGGAAGTGGTGATTCAAGTTTATGTGGTTATGCAGGTTGCATGGATGAAACAGCAGATAATTTTGATGTAACAGCAGTAATTGATAATGGGCTTTGTGAATATTCAGGGTGTACAGATTTAAATGCTATTAATTATAACAGTATTGCAACAAATGATGATGGGTCTTGTGGGTTTGCAGGTTGTAACGATCCGACTGCTGGAAATGTAGTTGAAAATGGACAAAACTATACAGGGCAATTATATGATTGTTCTGGAAACGCAGGTATATTTGATTTATCATGTTGTCAATATTGGGGATGTAATGATGCAAATGCAACAAATTATTTTAGTGCTGGACAAAACTTAGATTGTTCAAATGAACCAAATGGAAATGATGAATCCTGCTGTACTTATGCTCCGACAGATATAGTTATTAATTCAACTATCATAGAGGAAGTTTTTAATTCTGTTACATATCAAACATCTGAAATTCAATTATCATGGAATGAATCTGCAAATTGTGATGAAAGCACTGCATGGTCTTATAATATTTGTTTTGAAAATAGTGGTGAATGTATACAGACAACTGAATCATCAATTATATATGATATTGGGTGGAATACATTAGAAAATTATACACTTACTGCGTATGGTTGTGCATTAAATATAGATGATGAAATTGTTGGATCTGATTATACCGGTTCTATTTCTACAAATGAAAGGCCAATTCCAACACAACCAGGAACTCCAGTTATAATTGATAGTGGAGAAGGATTTGTTGAATTACAATGGGATGAATCTTACGAGACAGATTTTTATGAGGTTACATTTTTAATTCAAAATAGAGCTGAAGGTGATTTAACTTTTACTGCATCAAATGAAGACGGTGATATTCCAATTAATATTGAAAATAATTTGGTAACAGCGACTTTTTCTCCATTGACAGCAGGAATATCCTTTCAAGCTGAAATTTCAGCAAATAATATTAATTCAACAGGTGAAGCATTTTCATCTTCAACGAGTAATTCATCTTCCGATATTATAGTATCTTCATTCCCTGAAGCAGGAACAGATGGATATATGGCTGTTGATACAACGGCATACCCATATAGTGTAAATTTAAGCTGGGAATCAGCTCCCTCTTATGGATTAATTACACAAGAATGGACATACCATATATTAATTAATGGGTCAGAAATTGATTCTACAACAGATTTATCAATATTAATTTCAGAGTTACAGTCTAATACAGCATATCAATTTCAAATAATTGCAACATCAGGATTTGGCCAACTTGAAGGTACACCATTTTTTGTTACAACAACAGTTCCTGGAAATGGACCAGATTGGGGATTTCAAGTTTTAGTAAACCATTTAGGTTTTGGTTATATTCCGGTAAGTGATGAAAATAATTTCTTTGGGTTTTCAGAAGAAGCTTCAAATCATTATGATAATGCATTAGATATTGTTGAGCCTCCAACAGCATCAGCAATAGATTATGTTAAATTTTATTTCGTAAGGGAAGATTGGGAAGAAGAAGAAATTGGTTGGGGGAGCCAATATACCCAAGAAATAAGAAGTAGACATGATGATTTATATGCTTTCAACAATTCAACTGAAGAAGATTTAGCCATTTTTGAGGGAGCACTTATTTCAAATATGCCTGGTTTTGTTACATTAAATTTTGATTTATTAAATTTTTTAGGAAATGCACCTACTAATAGTAATGATGAAAATTTCTGCCCAGTTTATATGAAATTAACTGCATTTGATGAAGTAAATTATTATAAAATTAATGATAATACAGAAATTAATATTCAAATTAATGGATTAACAGAATATCGAATGCAATTTATTGTAGGAAATATAGTTCCTGAAGTTATTCCTAATTTTAATGGAATAGCAGAAAACACACATATTGATCCTCTAGTTTTAAGGCCAAATATAGACTTATCTTGGGGGCAATCTAGTAATTGTGAAATTTTTGATAATACAGAAATATGCAATTCCTTTTCATCTCGATATCCAACAACTGGTTTTATTTTAGAATTTAATGATGGGTCAGATGATGTATCTTTTGATAATTCAATATATTCATATAATCATTCTGGTATTGGTAATTTATCTTATGGAACGAACTATGGAATTACTTTAAGCGGTGTAAATAATTCGGGTAAAGGAGTTTCTCAAACTTTAGACATTGAAACAATATCTAATTTACAGCCTATTGCAAATGCAGGTAGTAATATAGATGAATTATGTGTAGAAAATAGTGCATGGAGTGAATATGGTTGTGGAAATACTTATTTAACTCCACATGATGGTTCACCAGATCCTTCAATTGTAAATGTTGCCTTACATGGGGCAGGATTTGATCCAGAAGGATTAGGGCTGCGATTTTATTGGAATCAAATTTCGGGTGATAGTACTGCGCAACTATCTGAACTTTATAGTATTCAATCCTTATTAGATACTGCTTACCATGAACCAACATTTCAATCTGGATTAGTTTTAAACTCTACACCTCTTGAATATCAGTTTGAATTAACTGTTTCAGATACATTTCCATCGGGTTTAGGTCAATTTAATGGGTATGATATTGATAAAGATACTGTATTGATAACTATTTTACCTGAACCAAACTTTGCACCAATTTGCTCTGTGAATGTTAATCCATTTGATAATATTAATAATAATTTTTATGATTGGGTTTCAAATAATGAGCCAGGCCCTCGCTGGGAAGTTCCTCATGATGGTGATCCCGCTACAAATTTAGCAAATATACAAATTTTAAATTTTTCATTTGATCCTGATAGTCTAGATGGTGAACCAACTGATATCTTATCATCTTTATGGAATCGTTCTATTGAAGCTGAATTTTTTGATGATATAAATAATAGTGGTCAGTATGAATTTGGAGAACCATATATTGATGGTAGTAATGGAACAGTTCCCAATGGTTATTATGATTGGGCTGTTGCAATTAACATCGACACTTTAACCACTCGGAGTACTGCGGGCGTAGATACACTACAGTTAATTGTAACAGATCCTTATGGCTTTACAGATACTTCTAAAATGGTTATTTCAATATTACCAGAACCAAATGAAATTCCTGTTGCAAATGCAGGAAATGATACAATTGTATTTTTAGAACCTGAATTATTATCTTATTCATATTATTGTGCAAATGAAAATTTGGGATGCTATCCTGAGGTGAATGATGCAGATTTGGATGATTTAACAATAAATTGGCAAAATGGAGAGTCAGAATTAAGTCCATCGTTTGAATTATCTGAAGGTGAAAATATATTAACAATTTGTGTTAATGACTCATATATGGCTGAAGGATGTGATTCAAAAAATATTACTGTTTTAGAAGAACCTTTACCAGATGTAATTGAAAATTATAATTCATTTGAAGATTTATATTATATTGAATTAACATGGGATGCGTCAGATTTAAGTCAATTAAGTGATTCATATTCTGATTTAGTTGCAGACGAAATAATCCAAAATGAAATAATGAAATATCCAACATCTTTAAATGCAACTGAATATGAAATTTATAGAGATGATTTATTAATTCATACTTTGACTGTAGGTGAAGGTCAGACATCATTTGTTTATGTTGATAATGGATTACAATCTTCATCATCTTTTGATTATAAAGTAATTCCACTGAATAGTCATGGACGAGCAGGTGTAGAAAGTGAAATAAAGAATTTACAAACAACTGATATTCCTACAGTGCAAATACTAACTCCAAATGGAGCAGAAATTTGGGCATCCTCATTTGAATATGATGGGAATCTTGAATTTAATTATATACCAACAATTAAGGCATTTCCTGTTATCTGGGAATTATCATCCGTTCAAAATATTGGTAAAATAAATTTATTTACATCTCATGATGCTGGAGAAACATGGATTCAAGCCGAAGATTTTTATCAAAAAGAATCTGAAAATATTTGTTCAGTCGATTCATTGAATATTGAGATTTGTGATAATACAAACATTACTAATTATTTTTCAAATTATATGTCTTGTGAGGCATCTGGTCATCATTGGAATTATTCGGAATCTACTTGTTTTGCTAAAATAATTACTTCAAATTCATTTACACCATTTATATCAGAATTAGACAGTTTTATTCAAGAATATACAGGGGACAACTCTGCTTTAAGTGCTCCAGCTTATAATGGTGAAGAAACAAATCTAGACACAACCTACATCAAGGGTGAAGGAATAGAAATAAATCATAATACGCTTGTGAAAATAATTGTTTATGATCGTGGAGATTATTTTGATATTAATGATTCAATTCCACCTTTTGATTGGAATACATCTATAAATTCAATTGAAGACGAGAGCGATGAGTTATTTACTATTTCCTCAAATAATGTTACTCGTATTTTTGATATCGGTTGGCATATTTTCGGTCCTCCTGTTCAACCATATATGCCTCGAATGATTGATGCATTTCAGGAGCCACATGGATTTGGTGAATGGGGGTATGAATGGATTGGATTTACACAATCTGGGTCATTTAATAATTTATTTATGCAAATGGGTAATGCGTATTATTTAAATAATACAGCTCAAGGAAATTTAACAATTTATGGTGATCCAATTACAAATGCTGAATTTATAGATTATGATACATTAAGTGTAATTCAGGGAGAATTCTCAAAAGCAGATATTATTTTGGATAAAGGATGGAATCTAATTTCAAATACTTTAGTTAGACCAATTGATAAGACGAACTTTGAAATTATTAGATTAGAGGATAACGCTTCCTACTCTTATGATGAAGCTGTATCCTTTGGATTTGTTCAACCGACTTTACATGGATTTGATGAAAGTGGATATTTTTCTACAAATTCTATTCATCCATTTGAAGGATATTTTTGGCATGCAGCTCGAGGTGATTTATTATTGAAAATTAGACCACATAGCTTTGATCAATTAGGAAAAGAAACCGAAAGTGATTTATGGTCTATGAATGTAAAAATTTCCTCAATTGGTGAAGATAAATTTTCAGATGAAATACGAATTGGTATGAGCGAATTTGCGTCAGATGGATTTAGATATGGTGAAGACGAAGTTGATTTACCAACGCCTGTTTCTGATTTCCCCTTTGATATGTTTATAGAAAAAGAGTGGATTGGTGATGAGGATATAAATGGAAATTTTGCAGATTCAAAGAAATATTATTCAGATATTAGAGAACAGATTAATGCTAATCAAAGTCAAATTTGGAATATTTCTTTAAAGAATAAAAATAATAATTCTCCAATGAATTTATCTTGGGATTTTAATGAATTAAATCTTGAAATGGATATCTCATTAATTTTAAATGGTGAAGTAATTGATATGCGGTCAATAAATGAAATTGAAATTGATTCTGGTTTTGAAATTGAAAGATTCTATATTTTATTAGGTAAAGACCCGCTAGCATCAGAAATTGGTTTACCAGTAGATTTCCATTTAAATCAAGCTTTCCCAAATCCATTTAATCCTATAACTCAATTTAAATTAGCATTGAATGAAAATGGGCAAACTGCAATTTATATTTATAATCTTATAGGGCAAGTTGTTGATGTGGTTCATGATGGTTTCATAGATGCGGGTTATCATCAATTCATTTGGGATGCGAATAATTTTTCATCAGGAATATATTTACTTAAAGTGGAACAAGGACAAAACTCTGCAACACAAAAACTAATTTTAATTAAGTAGGTTGTGATGAATCTCAATATAAAAAATATAAATAAATTACAAATTACACAAAATGCTTTTAATCATTTTAATCCGAATAGGAAATTGAACAAATTGAATTTTATGAAAAATAAAATAACAAAATTATTACTAACTTTAATTTTATTTAGTTTTGGTTTTAGTCAAATGTGGCATGAACACCCAGCAACTGAAATAAAATTTTATGAAACAGCATCAACACATACAATATATATAGAAAATGTACGGATTGATGATTTTAATGCATCCATAGCAATTTATGAAGGCGGTGATGCACCTGCGGGGGATTTAGATGAATTATTAAACCCTGAAAATCCAGATGAAGCTGATGCTATTTTTATTTACTATAATCCAAATGCGGGAACTTCTGTTTGTGTTGGTTGGACATATTACCATAAGAATAGTTTAGATAAAACAGTTTTAAGAGTGTTTGGTAATGATTTAAATGCAAATAATCCCATCGAGATTGATTTATACCCTGGACAAAATGCAAGTGGTGATTTATTTACATTTAAGTTATATGATGCAGACTCAAATGAATTTGGGGATGTAGATCTATTACCAGGTACTATTGATTTTCCATTATCTCCATTTTCACATGGAAGTCAGCAAAATGTAAATTCATTAGAGGGAAATAATGTTTTTGGATGTGAAGACCCCAATGCATTTAATGTAAATTTTAGTGCAACAGCTCCATGTCAAGAAAATGATTCAGATTGTCAATCTTGTGGATATAGTATTTATGAATTTTATCCAATTAATATTAATATTGGATTGGATACAAACGAAGATGTTGATTGTAATTTGAGTACTGAACAGGGGAATGATATTACAATTCATTGGAATGAACCTGAATCAATAATTGATACAACTGAAGGATTTGAATATATATATATCATTGAAGATTTAACTTTCGCTGGTTCAGACACTGTAGTAGGACAAACATCATATACGGTAGAAGATAAATATGATTGGGGTGCAGAAGTAACTATAGAGGTTTATGCTTGGAACGGTTATGTGGGGCAAGATCAAATTGCTTCTCAGTCAGTTCGACAATCTGCAACGATACAATTATGCGATGAACCATTACCAAATCAACCTCAGAATTTTTCTTTAACTGGATTAGAAGGCAGTATTGAGCTTACTTGGAATGCTCCTGATAATGGACATGCAAATAGTTATATGATTTACCGAGAAGATTCTTTAAATGATCAGATTCTATTTATTGAAGAGACGGACTATTTATTTTATAATGATTTCAATTTAGATGCGAATAGAGAATTTTCATATTTTGTTAAAGCCGTAAATGGCTTTGGAGTAGAAGGTGAACCAACAAATATTTTATCTGCTAAAACGATTGAAATGAATAATGTTCAAAATTATCAATTAAGAGTTGGTTTGCAAAGTATTGAGCTAAATTGGGATGCACCTGAATCTTATGGCGATGATTCTGCATATTTGTATTCAGTATATAGGTGGATTAATAATGGTCAAGAATTATGTGACCCTGAAAGTGAAACATCTTGCTATGATGATGATACAGGGATTTGTGATGGAGATTCTGAAATTACAAACCAATTCGATTGTGAACTAAGTGGTCGAGAATGGATATATACTCATCAATGCGTTTATTATGAATATTATTTTGAAAACGATGGGTACGGTAATGAACAAGTACAAACAGTTTGGAATGATGATAATGGAGATGGATTATATCAAGAGGAAGAAGCAGGTGAACCAATGTATCGGTGTCGTACAAATATTCCTGTTCAGCCTTCAGATATTTCACAAAATAAAATTATTATAGATGATAATTTAGATGATACACAATACTATTGTTATTCAGTTGTAGCACAACATTTTTTAGGTGAATCACAACATTCACAAATTATATGTGGTAAACCACAACCTCTTTTTAATTGGCAGATTGACATTGATGTTGAATTAGAAGTTTCGAATACATTTTCAATTTATGATACAACTAATATTTTAGGATCGTCAGGAGGAAATGGTGTTTGGGATCCAAATGAACCATTTACAGATTCAAACAATAATGGAACTTGGGATATTAATGAAGAATATATTGATCTTGGAGCATCAGATGGCTATGACCCTCGATTTGATTTCCCCGAACCAATGACTCCACCAAATCAATGGGTTCAGCTTTATTTCCCTCATGAAAATGAAGGGATGTGGGAGAATAATTTTAATTTATCTAAATTTACTCAAGATATTCGTGAATTAGAATATTATCAAAGTAATCCTAGAACTTGGATTGGGCAAATTGTTACTGATTCTCCCGGTGAATTAAAAATATCCTTTGATATTAAAACAGAGGTAGATTCACTTTCGAATGTAGATGAAGACACGCTTAAATTTTTTACTTTTATTCGTGGTGATTTTGTTGAAGATCCCGTAATGGTTTTGGATAAACTTGTAATTGATGGTCATTCTGGTGTGCATATGGAAAATGGAAGTTGCCCGCTTACTTTAGATGGTAATGAAAATGAATTATGCAATGAAACAATTGATGAATTGTTCGTTGATTCAATGGACACTGTACAATTTGCAATTACCGTTGGATATAAAAAACCATCTCCAAGGCAAGGATTAACAGCAATTGGCGGATATAGGCAAATAAATTTATTTTGGGATGAACCAGATAATTGTTGTTCAACAGATGATGGAATATTTCCTCCTGAAAATTATGATATTTTTAGAAACATGATAATTTTTGGAGAAGATTCTACAAATTCGATGATTAAAGATGGTCTTGAGCAAGAATTATATGTAGATCGGGGCTTTGATATAAGTGTTAATGATGATTGGTTTAATACTGAATATGAGCTTCAACAATTTGGTCCAGATCCTCGGAGATTATTGGATGAAACTCAATATTTTTATAATATAAGAGGCATCAATGTCGCAGGAGCAGGGCCATATACAGAGGAAGTTTCAGTTATTACTTCAGAAAATTTAGATCCAATTTCAATAATTTCTTTACATGATGGTGATATTTTAATTGAAGAAGGTGTTGATTCGGTATTTAGAAAAATCCCGCATGATGGAAAAGGTGGTTTAAATCCAATCACTATTTATTTAGATGCTTCAATTTCTGAAGATATGGATGAACCTCAAGATGAAATTCATTATAGTTGGAATTTATTAAATAATGATGCATTTATTGATTTCACAGACTCTGAAAGTGATTTTATTGAGTTTGTAGTTAGAAATCAATTTGATACCGATACGAATTATTACCAAATAGAATTAGTTGTAACAGATACATATTTTAGAGGTGTATGGAATGATGATGAATTAAATATTATCCCAGACCATAATATTGCAAGGGATACAGTGGTAATTGTAGTTGCACCTGAGGTAAATAATGCACCTCATTCTGCAATAATGGTTGAATATGGTGATTATAATGAATCAAATTCGATTGAAAATAGTTTTTTTAATAATGAGCAAATTTTTAATTTAACTCCAGAAGAAATATTCAGCTATATTTCATTAGATCCAGAATTATTAGCTGAATTTTACCCCTATTTATGGATGCCTCCACATGATGGTCAACCAGGGACAGATTGGGCAAAAATTGGATTTAGAGGTGCTGGTGAATTTATTTATGAAAGTGGTGTGGTTTTAAATAATGGCTATATGGATTATAATGAATTTGGCGAAGAAATGGAAGATTGGATTGATATTGATATGGATGGTCGATGGACTTCAGCTTCTTATGACCCTGATGATTATCCACCATTTACCGATATTGAACATTGGGGTGTAGATACGGTTCCTCAAGGAGGGCTACATGACACCTTATATTTTGAATGGATATTAGGCCAAGAACCAGAAATCATTCAACCTGATTACCCACCAATTGGAATCTATAATGAGGGTGATGGCTTTATAGATAATAATGGAAATGGCGTTTGGGATGCTGGTGATCCATTTACACAGAAAAATATTACTTTATACCGTCAACCTGGAGTATATGAAATTAGTTTAGTGATTCGGGATGATTATAATTATAAAGATACCAGCAGTTTTACAATAAATGTTTTACCCGAGTTTAATAGGTTACCAAATGTTAGACTAGGTAATTTCTTTAATGACCGATTAAGCTATCATTTACCAGAAGGTGAATCTACTTATCATATTGAATTTCCTCTAGATACAACAGGGTGTGTGAGTTGGTTTTTAGATCAAGGTACAAATGAAGAGCATTCGAGTTGTGGCTATCCATTTGGTACAATTATTAGTGAGCCATTTATAGATGTAAATGGAGATAATGTTTATAATGAAGGTGAGTTTTATACAGAATTATATGGAAATGGTCAATGGGACGGAGCATTATTATCTATTTATGATTCTGATACAATTGCTGAAAATAATGGTTATTTTGATACCTTATTGATTCATGATATATTTGATGAAGATTTTTGGATGGAAAATGATCAAGAAATTCATGATGAACTACAATATCAATGGTATGTTGATGGTATTTTAAGAGGTACGAATGAAGCATTTGATTATGATTTAGATATTGGTACCCATGAAATTGTAGTTGATGTAATAGATCCATATGGTAATTTTGAAAATATGAAATCTTCTGATACAGTTACAGTTCATATTAGCTTAGAACCTTCACCTGCACCGATTAATGCTTCCGATACAGATTTAACTGAAGATTTATATTTTATTGAATTAAATTGGCTTGAATCTGAATTTAATGATAATAATGATATATTTGGGATTGAAAGTGATAATTGGCCAGAAGGATTTCCACAAATAGATGAAAATGCACATATTGC
Organism: uncultured bacterium; assembly: GCA_964529325.1. Classification (GTDB taxonomy): domain Bacteria; phylum Fidelibacterota; class Marinisomatia; order SCGC-AAA003-L08. Next base: position 46,696 of record CAZGWH010000004.1, read on the forward strand.
TTCTGAATATTTGATTTTTAGAAAAGGACCAAATACGGGTAGTAGTTATGTTCCTCACGCAAATCTTGTAGTTGATGAGCCAACGGACTTTTTCTTTAGTAGTGATTATGGAGATAATGGAAGACAGCAATTTTATTATTTTGATAATGGATTAATACCAGGAGAAGAATATTGTTATAAAATTTCTCCTGTAAATAGTCATGGCCTAACTGGTTTATCAATGATTTGTGGTGAAAATTGCGGAGAACAAAATGCAGATAGTCCAGGTGAAATTTGTATTGAAACTGTTGATAGGTTTAATCTTTCTTTAAATAATTTTGTTAAACCTCATATTATCGAATCAAATGAATATGATTCAATCAGTTATCAAATTGGAAATAATGAATTACAATATATTGAGTCAAATCAGGAATATATTGAAATTACAGAATATTTAGATTGTATTGATTATAAGGGTATATGGAATGTTGAAACTCAATCATGTAAACTCGACCCAAGACCATTTTTAAAACAAATTAAAGTTGCATATCAAAGTAATCAAATGAATGGGAGTATGGATTGGGTTGATTTAACTTCTATTTTATATGAAGAAGATGAGAATATTGATTCCTTTAATGTGTTTTTAGATATTGATGCAGATGGAGAAGTAAACCAATTAATAGATGTTCAAATACCCCACGGACATATTCAATATGAAATTAATGATTTAAACCAAAATGTAGTTATGTATGCACAGGATGGTAACTATATTGATGATAACCTTTATAATGATTTCTTTATTGAATCTGGTGGTAATTTTGGAAATAATGTAATTAATGATGATATTTATTTCCGATTTTTATTATGTGATCATGGTGATTATTATGGTAATAATGGGCAATGTGATACAGCTTTTACTTCAAGTCCATTAATATTAACAGATACAACCTTAGTATTTCCATTTTGGTCATTAGATGAAAATGAAAATTTAGATGACCCATTTGAAAATAATAGCGGTTCTGCTGGTGCTCGATTTATGTTAGGATATCCGTTTGATGTTTCAGGAAATGGAATTGGATTGAATGCATTATTTGGTCAATATTTTGTTGATTCTGAAATTTTAGAAAATGAATTTATTGATGAATGGTTATTATTAAACCAATCAGGAAACACGATTGGTCAAATTGAAACAGGCCGGTCTAATATTTTATGGTTAAAATATCCGAACATTTTCAGGTTTAGTGGTGAAATTGTAAAGAAAAAATCTGTTTTAATAAAAGAGGGTTGGAATTTATTAGCAAATCCATTGGTGGCAACAGTTCATAAACGCTCTCTTAAATTTACAGACCCGAATGATATTAATAATTGTTCAGGATTTTCAACTGAAGAAAGTTGTATTGGGAATAATGGATGTGTTTGGGATGAATTATTAGTTACAACAGAAGATGATTATGTTTGTAAATCAATTATAACATGGGATGATGCCATAAATTTAAAAATAATTTCACCTACAATTAATACTTGGAATTCAAAAACAAATAGTTATCAAGAAATTGAATTTATTGAACCATTTCATGGATTTTGGTTACAAGTGGGTGATTTAAATTTAGATGGATTAATAATTGAAAATAATTTTGACCCTAATAATCGATATGAGATTTATTATGAACCATCTGATGAACCAGATATTGAAACGAATCCAGATCCGACTGAAAGTAATTTAGTTTGGGATTTTAAATTTGCTATGAAACCACAGCGAAATGATGGTGCTTTGGGTAATCAATACGGTGGTGATTATGTGAAAATAGGTATTGTTGATGCAAATAATGAAAGTGATGGATTTGTATTTGGTGAAGATGAACATAATATAAAAAGTTTTCAAGTATCTTATCCAGGTGACTTATATATTCAAAGAGTTGATTGGGCTGACTCAAGTTTAACTCCTGATAATTTGAGATTCTATAAGGATTATAGAGAGGTGAAACCTGCTCAATGGTTTGATGGTGCTGATAACGATACGCCTTGTGATGAAATACCTTTTGCACTAGAGTGCCAAGATGCACCTACATGTATTTGGGATGATGAAGGGGCTGAATGTAATAGCAATGATCAGGGAGCTTATGTTTGGAAATTAACCTCAGTAATTGTGAATGCGAGTAATGTAAGTCATCAAAATCTTGATAATTGGAGTGTGAAATTTGAATGGGATATTAATCAAGCAAATAGAGCATTTACTGATATTCCGAATATTCCTCAGGATGATATAAATACACCATTTGAAAAAGAAGCTGTTTTCGAATTAAGATATCCTATAATGGAAGTTGATGAAGATGGGGCGAATCCAACATTGGCAGATTGGGGAACAAAAGATTTATTGGTAGATCCTGGAGTGGGCTGTGAACCATCGAGTCCTGAATTAGTTTGTATAGAAATTCCTTACAATGATATGTTAAAATTGGAAAACATGTCAATTGAGGATACATATACTTGGAATATTAAATTAGTTTTAGGATATGATATTGAAGACAATTTATTAGGTCAAGAAGAAAGCCTAACAGATTTAGGATTACCAAAGCAATTTGAATTTGGAAATGCATATCCAAATCCATTTAACCCTTCAACAACATTTGATTTTGCACTTCCACGGCCTGTAGAAGTAAAGATTGAAGTATTTAATGTATTAGGCCAAAAAGTAAAAATATTAAAAGATGCTGAATTAATGAGTGCGGGCTATCACTCCCTCACATTTGATGGATATAATTTATCAAGTGGTGTATATCTTATTAACGCAGAATTAGGAAATAATTATAGACGAGTCCAAAAAATAATATTATTTAAATAATATTATTCAAACACATTACCTTATTTTATACGCTTGGATAAAGTTGTTTTATCTTGGTAAATTTACAACTGTTGTATTTTCCTAAATTGAGTAAAATACTACGCTTTAAATTTGAATAAATTATAAGTAAAGGGACATGTGGGCTTGAAAAAGATATTTACCCTGTTTTTCACTATTTTTCTAATTAGTTGTGGGTTGTTTGATGACCCTGATGAATCGAAAGCAAGTGAACTCCAAAATACATTAGAAGATAATCTCCAAGGTCAAAAAGGTGATTATGAAGATTATTTTTATCCACTACATAAAAAACTTGATTTAAAATATACGACTAATTTAAATCCTGAACTTAATAATAGTGATACATTAAATCTACAAACTTTTCCAGAGTATTTACTCTATATTTCTCCAGACTCTACTGCTTATCAGTCATTAATGTATGATATTAATAGTGAAGAATTTGTTACTTTTTCTGAAGTTGTGAATGATGACACTACCTTATCGAGTACAATTGTTGTTTCTTCACCCAAACATAAAGACTATTCAACATTTGAATGGGACTCTTCAATAAATAGATACCGAGGTGCTCAAGATGTAGACCATAAATCCTGTGAAGATTCTTCAATTGATGATCAATTTGGTGATTGTCTTTCAGTGGAATATATTGGTGATTTTAATTTTGATCAAACTGAAAACCTAATTCAAGTGGAAGATCCATTTGTATTTAATAAAACAATTAAAGTGATAGACAATATTTCAAATTCTATTTATTCTTATTTAGATTTATCAGATTTTGATACTACTCTTGTTGAAGTTTGTGAACCAGATAGTGTTTGGATTTCTGAGGATTCAGTAAGAGTTGATTGTGATGCCTACCAAGATTACATTATTTATGAATACAAATTTGGAGTGTTGGCTGAAGATTCTATAATGTTTTGGAATATCACTGAAAACGATACGATAATTGGTGAGCTACCAAATAATGTATTAATTGATATTAATGGTGATACAATCAGAACTTTTGTACCAGATGAATCTTATACATTGATGGATGGCTCTGTGGTTACTCCTGTTAATTGGGTCACTTTAAAAGATACCGTTATCAAGCCATATACTGATTATAAAGAAATAAATATGTTATTAGAAAATCATATTATTGATGAATTAACTGATGACCAATATTTTTATAATATTATGAAAACAAATGTAGGCTGGATGAATAATGGTTTAGAATTAAATACATCTGATTATTTTATTTATAGAAATGATGCTGATGCTATATACGAACTTGTATATCCAAGTTATTTTAATTATTATGGCGGTGTTTGGGATGACCAAAATGAAGTTTTTCATGATAATGGATGGACACCACATTCGGGTAATATGGATTCTATTTTATTTTATCTGCCTTTTAGAGATGGTGAAGTGGTAGAGCATGAATATTCTTCAACATTTAATGATTCTACAAATGGTAATTCAGCAGTTTATAATATTCAAACTTCATATAAAGTTGATTATGGCGATGAATTATTTTTTAATAATTTAGAAGTAAATGGAAATACCTTTAGTGATACTACTTTAGTGGATATATTTAAAATTACAAAATTCGCATCAATGACAATGGTTGGAAGTGGTGTGAAATATAATGAAGAACAAATTTATTGGGTTGCACATGATCTTGGAATTGTAAAACAACAAATAAATTATAGTTGGGGTGATTATGAAATGGTGCTTGGCCAAGAATGGATAATGAATCGATATAATGAATCTGAAGCATCGCCAAGTATGATATTTAATAATTTAAATGGGCTTGCAAATGCGCTTGGAGAAGAGAAGTTTATTCCAAAAAAATCATCTGGAATTGTTAAATTTGCTCCGGCATATAGAAAAGGTTTTTAAATATGAAATTTATTAGATTTTTTAGTATTTTAATTTTTATAAGCTCACTTATAATTGCAGGTACTGATGGGACAATTAGAGGTAGGGTCATTGATGAAAAAGGAGAAGGAATTCCTGGTACTCAAGTTTACATTCCGGGTACATCTTTTGGTGCAATGACAGATGTTGAAGGGAATTATTATATTTTAAATGTTCCTGTTGGTGAATATGATATAGTTTTTTCTATGATAGGTTATCGACAACATAGTGTAAAAAACATTTCAGTTGTAATGGATCAAACACAATGGTTAAATATTAAATTGCAAATTGAAAGTATATCTGGTGAAGAAGTTATTGTTGAAGCTCAAAGAGAAATGGTAGAACATGATGTGACTGGTTCTAAACAAACTATATCGGGTGATGCAATTAAAGCTCTTCCTTTAAAAGATGTAAGTGAATTATTTTCTTTACAGTCGGGTGTTGTAAAAGTTGAAAGTCGTCAGCAAGGAATTCCAGGACACGAAGAAAGAGGGCTTGAAGAAGTGCATGTGCGTGGTGGGCGATCTGGTGAAATTGGATATATGATTGATGGAATGTATATTAAAAATCCAATTTTTGGTGGTATTGGTTCTGCAACTCGATTAAATCTTTTTGCAATAAGAGAATTTGATTTTCAAACTGGTGGATTTTCTGCGGAATATGGCGATGCAATGTCGGCAGTTTCAAATTTTCATACGGCTAAAGGTGATGATGAGCTGACATTAAAGTTTAAGTACGAGACAAGCTCACTTGGTAGTGCATATGATAAGGCAAAGGGATATAATGATTATAACTTTGGATTAGGTGGTCGAGTTCCTGTTCCAGAAACAGCAGGGAAATTATATTATTGGGTATCTGGACAGCTGACAAGTTCAAATTATCAAGTGTTAGAATTTGATGATTTAATATTTAAGAAAAATGATCCTGGAAATAGAGAAAATCTTGAAAATATGGTTCAACCATTTGATGTTAATTCGGGTTTACAAGTTTTTGGATTTGAAAATACAAATGATATTTTCACTAAATTAACATATAATCCTACAAATAGTATTCGAACAAATTTTTCCTACTGGCAAGTAAATAATCACCGAAAACGGTTTGATCCTTCATATCAATATTGGAATGAAGGACAAAATGAACTATTTAGAGATACAAAACGATTTTACTTTGAGTTTAACCACTCCATAAGCCCTAAAACATTTTATAACTTAAGATTGTCACATTTCAGGCAAGACCAATTTCAAGGCGTAAGATGGGCTGATAGTGATAATGATGGTTACCCCGATTGGTTTGAATGGAGTCATTCAGCAGGGAATCGACCATATTCAGACCCGTATGACGCTGAAATTATACCGCATGAAGTAGATCAAGGAAATATTATTTATCCTAAGCAGGATGATAAAAGTGGATGGTATGTAGGTGCACCTGTTATTGGTAATTATGATTGGTCATCAACCGAAGATTGGGATGATGACAATGGTGATGGGATTCATGATCAAGGCGAATCATTTACTGATTGTGGTGTAAATGATGAAGGTAGTATTGTTTGTATGGAATGTCATTATAATTCGAGTATAAATAATTATGAATGTTATAATGATCTTGGAAATATATCAACATCATTTGGTAATGGTTTTTGGGATGAACCTGTTTTATTAAAAGAAGCAATAAATAGAGATGGCTCTACTTGGTTGACTCCTGAAATGTATGTGAATTATAGCCAGTTTTTTGATAGATCGTTTCATCGTGATAATTTGATGTATGATACATATCAATTTATGGATGAGGGTGGTAGTTTAGATATTGAATCTTATAATGATTTTGTATATGAAAATTATGATAGTCTTTATTATTTTGGATGGAATGAGTTTAAAGCATTTGGAGGAAGTGATTATTATTATAATGAAACTACAACTTTTACAAATGAATTAAAATTTGATATTACATCTCAAATAACAGACAAATGGAAAGCTCGTCTAGGTATTAGTTATAAATCACATCTAATTGAGTATTACGAAGTTCAAGCTCCATACAGAGCAAGGCCAATAGTCGAAGATTTTTCAGAAGATTATAAAGATTTTGGGGCCGATAATTTATTAGCTCAAGATTATACAATAAATGAATGGGTTGAAATATTCGGAATCACTCCTGATGAATGGATGGAGCAAAATAATTTAGATAGTGATGGTGACGGATTAAGTGATAATGAATTTTATGAAGTAAGGTCTTCTGGAAATATGTTAGTATATCCTGATGCAGGTGAAAATAATGGGTTGTGGGATACTGGAGAAGAATACTTTGATTTAAATAATAATAATACTTTTGATAGAGGTCGAGAACCACAAGAAATTTCATTTTATTTAAATAATACAATTGAAGTTCCTTGGATGGTAATTAATGCAGGTGTTCGAGTTGATATGGTAAATTATAATACTCGGCTTTGGGCAGACCCAGCAGGGAATATATCTCCATATACCCCATATTTTTATTTAGATGCAAATACAGATGGAAATTGGGATGAAGATTCTTTTAATGATTATGGTTTAGATGGTGTTGCAAATACTGAAGATTCTGGTGAAAACAATGGTGTTAGAGATGTTGATTCTTATGGTAATTATATTGAAGAATTATCAGAACCACTATTAGATGATTCATTTAATTCTAAAGCAAATGTATTATTTACAAATACATCATTTCTTTATAAAATTAGCCCAAGATTAGGATTTAGTCATGTTATTACCGATAAATCTAATTTTACATTTAATTATGGGGTTTATTATCAAAATCCAATTTATCGAAATGTATTTATTAATACAGGTCAATTAGAAGATCCGACGGCAATATTTGAACAATCTCTTCCTTTGGTTGGAAATGCAACTATGACTGCAAGCCGATCTATTATTTATGAATTTGGAGTTAATGTTCAGGTCGGAAGAAATTTTGCATATTCTGTAATTGGTTGGGCAAAAGATATGGACCAAATGGCAACTACTGAACAAAAGAACTTTGGAGTGTATAAGTATAATGTGTTTAGAAATTATGATTATGGTTCTGCGAAAGGAATTGATTTAAATCTTGAACAACGCGGTAGAATGATTAATACAATGATTCAATATACATATTCAATTGCAAAAGCAAATAGATCTTATGATTGGGAGGCATATTCAAAAGTATCTACAGGTGAACCTGCCCCTACACAAGAGTATTTACAATCTTATGATAGAACACATGATATTACATTGACATTATATACAGTGCTTCCGTATGGAGTTCGTATGGGATTAACTAGTTTTTATCAATCAGGATATCCATATACACCTATTTTTTATTCAGGAACCCAAGTTGAAGAAGGTGCGAAGAATTCAGAACGTTCACCATCTTATAAAGATATGAATCTTTCATTTTCAAAATATATTCCACTTGGAAAAGCAAGACTTTCTTTAGGCGCATCAATTTATAATGTCTTGAATATTAAAAATGCGTTAGATATTTATTATACTACAGGTGACGCACTTGACCCTGGGCCTAAGGCATTAGAAAATGTTGGACTACCAGAAGATGGAGGAACATTATCTAACTCTTTTTATGACACACCATGGAGGATTTATCCTCAAAGGCAAATCAATTTCCATGTTAAAATAGAATTTAAATAATAGAATAATATGAAAAAAACATTTTACATTTTACTTATTTCTTTATTTTCAATTGGTAGTCTTTATTCTGCTGATTTAAACTCAAATGAAACAAATTCGCAAGAACCTGATATTAATATACCATTAAATGCAACAGGGAGTAAACCTACTGACCCATTATTTGATAGAGCTCGTGGATATTTAACAAAAGGTAAATTCCAATCTGCTATTGGAAATTATGGTACTTTTATTGACTGGGATCATAATCCAAGTGGTTTGTGGGGTGATTATCAATATTTTCCAGCACTCGGATTTTTATTTGGTGTTCCTGGAACGCATTATGCTCATCGATTAACAAATAATCCTTTTTCAGATATAACAACTGATTGGTATATCGTATCTTCAGCAATTGTTGGAGGAAATCTTTACAATGTTTATAAATCTTCATTAGCTTATGATTTATGGATTGACGGTTCTGTCACTAATTTTGAAGGTGTATTGTTTGATTTAAGCACTGAAAATGAAACTCCTGTATTTACACCACTTGCAGAGAATTGCTTTGAGTCTGATATAACATCTGGTAATTTGTTCAATGGCTCACATCAATGGGTAATTTGTTCAGAAGAACAAGCATTGTATATTTCTGTAGATGAAGATGAAGATTTAAATTTATCATCATCAAAAGTAGGATTTATTCATCCGTGGGCTAAAAGACCTGCATTTAAAAAACGAGAACTAACTTCACCTTATAAAGATGAATATGAATATGGTGCTGATGGTGACGCTTGGACCGCTGATGATGAATATGCTTATTACGGGGCTAATGTTGCAGAATCATGGTTTAAAGGTGAAGATTTTACCGATTGGCAACCAACATGGGGTGCAAGAGGAACGACACATGGAAGTAATGTTACTTCTGGAGATATTTATGGTGGTGAATATACAAGCCCTGATGATACATACCCTATGCTTGCAACAAGTACTTTACCAGAAACTTGGCCTACAAATGTAGAAACGGGGCAACCAAATTGGCCAGGATGGTATGCTGAAGTTACACAAGAAGGTTCTGATGGTGGGCTTGATGGTGCAGGTGCAACAGCAACAGTTGGTACTTTTATTTCCGATGAAGATGTATATATGGAATTTGATGATAGATGGGCTCATCGTGGAAACCCAATAGAATTAGGTGATGAATATGAAAATATGGGTTACCCAATGGGTATTAAAGTAAAAGCAATGGCACATTCTTATGGAGTTGCATTTGCTGAGGATGTTGCATTTGTTACAGTAAAAGTTAGAAATGAAAGCGGTGATTATGTAGATGAAAATGGTGTTTTTCATGAAGGAATGACTATGCCTGATGGAAGTAAAATTAATGATGGTGCAGGATTTAATTATAAAAATGCATCTGTTGGTTTTTATTTTGATGTTGATTCATATAGTGCAAATGCAGATGGTAGTTATGGTGGTAGAACTAATGATGATGATATGATGGGGTTTGATAAAGATTTTAGATTTGCATATATATACGATTTAGATGATAATAGTTCAGGTGCAACTAATTTAGCATTTTCTGCTGTAAAATTATTGGATACACCAATGTCTTCTGGTTATGTTGATCTTGATGGTGATAATAATCCTGATATTTTTCCTGGTGATACATTAGGAATGACGGATTGGCATCATTTTGATTGGTATGCTCGTCCGGGTGTTGTTTCAGCCGAAAGTAATTCTTCTGGTTGTTATGCTGGATCTGAAGGATGTCCCGTATCAAAGAATAAAGAAGAAATACAATTTAAGTTAATGACTGGTGATACAACAAATTTAACAAATGAAGAAATGGATAATTATTTCCACACCGCAGATATGGATGTCGATGATCATGATTTTTTAAATCCACATTTTGATTCGATGGAAGGATTATTAGCAAAATATGATGAAGGTTTAGACTGTGTTTTAATGATGAGTTGTGGACCGTTTAATTTAGAAGTTGGTGAAGAAATCTTTTTCTCATTTGCTGTAATTATGGGACAAAATTTAGAAGATCTACGAAATAATGCTACAATGGCTCAATTAATGTATGATGAATCATATCAAGGGTTTTCACCTCCTGCTACACCAGAAGTATATGCGGTGGCTGAACATGAAAAAATTACATTATATTGGGATGATTCAGCAGAACATTCAAAGGATAGAATTACGGATTATCCAGACTTTGAAGGGTATCGTATTTATAAAAGTAAAGACGGTGGTGATACATGGGGCGATGATGCATTTGATATGATTTTTGATAATGAAGGTATTCATGTTGGTTGGAGACCAATTGCTCAATATGATTTAACTGATGTTGAGGATCAGGATAAATTCGGTGAAGAAATAAGTGGACCTGACCCACTTGCACCATGGTTTGACTTAGGTTCAAATAGTGGAATTACTCATTCATTTATAGATGAAGATGTAGATGATGGAATTCAATATACCTATGCGGTCACTTCTTATGATATGGGTGTTGATGCTGATTATGAAGTGGTGTGGAGTTACCTCTCAGACACATTAATAATTGATACTTCTTTTACTTATGTCGAACAGCAAATTCCAGATGAGGTAGATTGCTTATTAGATTTAGGTGGTGGTATGACTTGGCCAAATGGTACCTTTACGAATTTAGATGACATAAATTTATACTGCTCAGATTTGCCAAGTGCACAATGTGATATTTGTGATACTACACAATCTCATCTTGGAAATGTTGAAATAATGCAAATAGACTCGACAGAGGCTCAGTTTGATTTCTATGTAGCAGATACTATATATAATGATGGTACAAATGGACAGCCAAATACAAATCCAGATCATTGGGCAAGCC
>CAZGWH010000004.1:58028-70893 GCA_964529325.1 uncultured bacterium
TATAATGATGGTACAAATGGACAGCCAAATACAAATCCAGATCATTGGGCAAGCCCTCATGGATTGATGAGTCTAGAGTCTTCTAAAGGGACTAGCTTTAGAGATAAAAATTATGTTGAGGTGACACCAGGATTTAAACCGATTAATGTTGAATATCCTGAACCTGAAAATGGCGAAGACCCGTTTACTCCTTTAAATGCTTTTGGTAATGGTGAAAGAGTTTATACAATTGTAAATGAGGAAAATCATGCTTATGAGGCGGATGGAGGATTGAATGATAAATTATTTTTATATACAATTTCTGCTGATAACGATGCAAAATCATATCAAAATTTAAATTTAAAAGACCCCGCATTATTTGTTTATGAAGTTGAAAATGAAGGTGCTACTTTTTCACCTGTTGATTTACAAAATAACTCTATTTTTAAATATCAACTATTATTAGATACACTTGATGATAATACTGTAGATACAACAAAAATAACTGATGAATGGGGTAATCCTCTATTATCTGGTGCTGATTCTATTTTAGTATATCCAGCAACTATTATTAATGATGTTGATGAAACTTATGGGGAGATTCAATTTTCCCAACCACGGTATTTATTAATTAATCATAAAATTGAAAATAAAGGGAATATGGATTATGATGAAAATTGGTCTGATTTCCATAATGGGTTAATGGTGAAATTCGGAAATCCTTATAGTAACTTTGAATTTCCTGAACAAAATAAAATTTCAAATATAGATTTTGATATTACAAATGAAGATGAATGTATAAATGTAAAATTAACCACATATAATAAAATTGAAAAATTTTATAATTATGAAATAAACTTTGGAGAAACATCACCTGCATATTCAGCCACAGGTCCTTGGGAAAATTTTACAATTGAAACTGATGCTGGAGCCGAAATTGTAGGACAAGCTGCAATTTGCGAGTCTGAGTTAAATTTACAAACATGGGAATTTCCGTTTAAAATTATAAATACTACAACAGGAAATGAAGTTATTTTAGTTTCAGCAAATACAGAATATATTAGAGGTGAAGAAATCTCTTTCTTTGAAGTTGGAGTTACTGATACAGAATTTTATTATCATCAAAATGAAGAATGTTCTCAGTTTGCATATAAGACATTTAAGTTTAATTTAGACTTATTCCTATTACCGAATAGTCATCCTCAATGTCCATATGATAGTCCATGTTGTATACCTGCTGATGGTATAGTTGAAGAACCTTGGAAGGATGGAGATAAAATTTCAATTGAAACAGCAAAAGCATATCTTGATGGTGACTCATGGTTGTTGGATATGTCTCAATTTGCAAGTTCAAGAAATGTAAGTCAATCAGATTTAGAAAAAATAAAAGTGGTACCAAATCCATATATTGTACAGTCTGGAATGGATGAAACAAAACAATCTAAACGAATGGCTTTTACAAAACTTCCTGAAAAATGTACGATTAAAATTTATACCTTAACTGGAGAGCATATTAGAACATTAGAGCATAATGATTCTTTTACTTCTTCAGAATTTTGGGATTTACGAACTTCAAATAATCAAGAAATAGCACCTGGACTCTATGTTTATACTGTAGAAGCTCAAGGTAAAAAACATATCAGTAAATTTGCTGTTATCAGATAGGGATTATAAATGAAAAAAATGTTAAATTTAAATTTTATTTTATTAATTAGCTTTGCTTTAGCTGGTAACCCTGAACAACCTGATACGGTTACAAAGGAAGCGACAGCAGGATTTAATTTTTTAAAATTAGAAACAGGAATTAGAGCAATAGGGATGGCGGGAGCACAAGTTGCCGCAGGTCAAGGTGTCGAGGCAATTCCATATAACCCTGCAAGTATATCATCAATTACTAGAAGCGATGCATACTTAAGTAAAGCAAGCCTTTATTCTGTTGATATTAATCATCACATTATTGCATTTGCTCAAAAAGTAACACCAAGTGATTATATTGGTGGACATTTAATGTTTTTAGACTCTGGTGAAATGGAAGAAACAACAACTGAAGACTCAGATGGTACCGGTGGATATTTTAGACTTTATGATTTTGCATTAAGTATTACCTACGCAAAAAGAATGACAGATCGATTGAATTTAGGTGTAACTATGAAATATGTAAGAGAATCTTATGTGAATATTTCTGCAGGGGCACAGGCAATAGCTATTGATATTGGATCAATTTTTGATACGGGGTTATGGGGAATGATTTTAGGAATGTCTGTTTCTAATTTTGGACCTGAGTTACAATATCATGGAGATGCATTAGAAATTGGAAAAAATGAAATTACAGATGCACCTGAACAGTCAGTCACAAATTCTTGGCCACTACCATTAACTTTTAGAATGGGTATTAAAACAGATATAATTGGAAAAGATAGTTATTATGTTAAAGATCCTATTCACAAACTTACATTTGCATTAGACGGTGTTGACCCCGTTGATAATTTATTAATGGGTAATATTGGTTTAGAATATGCGTGGAATCAATTAGCATTTGTAAGAACAGGGTATCATATTAATCATGATACTGCAGGCTTAGCTTTTGGGTCTGGTGTTAAATTAAATTTATCAGGTATAATTCTTAATTTGGATTATGCATTTGTTAATTATGGTGATTTAAATTCTACTCATCAATTTGGTATGAATTTTAAATTTTAAAATAAAATAAAAAGGAGTTAGTATGAAAAAAATACTTTTATTTGCATTAATACCTTTGTTGGGATTATTACCAGCAAAAGTAAAAAAGACGAATAAATTATCGGCTAGGGCTTTAGGAATAGAACAAACGAGTCCAGCTTTAAACACAAGTAGATATGAGACGAGTGTTTATTTTAGAGATTTTGAGGGTGATGTTGGAGATTGGATTCCAGATGGTGGTTGGAATCATAGTGATCAGAATTCAAGTTCACCAGTACATAGTTTTAATTCTCCTAATGATGAAACAACTGATGGAGAAGGTGCCCCATTAGATTCAGCAAGAGCATTTTGGAATATGTTATCACCAGATATTGAAATTCCAGAAATTGCAGATACTGATGATATCTACTTTAAATTTGATTTAAGATGTGATATGCCTGATTGGGATGGTGATGCAGATGCAAATGGATATTTAGATGATTACTATGGAGTATCTGTAAGAGAAATTTCGGCAGTTTGGCATTCATCTAGTTTTAATACTGGTAATGGTACAAATAACTATTGGGCAGGAGATGAAGAAGTAGGTGGTTATTTAAATAGCTGGATTCAGTATTTAGATACTCCTGAAATTGCTGTACCTGCAGAAGGTGCAGTATTAGATGCAGATATGTATTGGTTTATTGAATCCCCAGCAGGAGCTGTAGGTGCTGTTGCAGATTGGCCTGAGTTAGATGGTTGGGATCAAGCTTCTGTATTAATTTCAAATGATGGTGGTGAAACTTTTAACCCATTAACCTCTGCAAATGGTTATGATTTTGATTGCGGTTATGGTGGTGCGTGGAATGGTTTAGGTTGTGTTCCAGGTTGGGCAGGTGAATCTGACTGGCATAATGAAACTTTCAATTTATCAGAATTTGCGAATCAAAATATTATTGTACGATTTGCATTTTTATCTGATCCATGTTATGCAACTTCAGATCCTGAATGTACAGGTGGTACTTACCCCGAATCTGGTTTTCAAGTAGATAATATTGTTGTTAGATCTGGCGGTGATATGTTATTCTCTGATGATGCTGATGGTGAACAAGGTATGATGGCTTCTGGTTTTGGAAGCTGGAGTGATGTATTTTATGATTATTGTGATGTGGATAGACCTGGAACTATGGAGTGGCAAACATATGAGCCAGGGTTAGCATTTAATGGTAATGTGATGATGGATTTATCTGATTTTCAAGGAAAGACAGTTCGATTTAAGTTTGAAACTCGATATGATGATGATGATTATAATCCAACACCAGGTCAAGGTACTGGTTTATGGATAGATGATTTTGGAATATATGTAAATACAATGTATTCAGCTCCAACTGGATTAACCGCTGATGGATTGGATGCAAGTGCATTAATTACTTGGGATGCAGTTGACAGTATTGCGGGTGTAACTTATAATGTATTTCAAAATGATGTGATTATAGGAACTGGTGTTTCAACAAATTCATACAATGCAACAGGATTGTCAAATAATTCTGAATATAGTTTTAGTGTTTCATGGGTACATCCAAGTGGTGAAGAAAGTACACGTTCAGAAGATGTAACTGTAATTCCTCAATCAGATACTGTGGTTGAACTTGGGTATGATGATGGAACTGCTGAAGATGGATTAAATTTTGGTTCTCAGAATTTTACTGCAGTTAAGTTTACGGCTACAGGATTAGTATTAAGATATAATTGGTACCAAATGGCAAGTGGAGGAGCATTCCATATAAAAATTTGGGAAGATGTTGAAGGTGAACCAGGCGGAGAAATTTATAGTCGAATTGTAAATAATGGCCTTATGGGGTGGAATTCTTATAATATTAATGATGATGATCCAAATTTAGTTGTAACAGGTGATTTTTGGATGGGTATTATGGAATTTAGTTCTTCAAGTCCATTTGGATTTGATACATCATCAGAAAATAGCACTATTTTAACTAAATCTGGACCGGCTGGAACTTGGGCGCCGATTAGTGATATGGGTTATAATGGTAATGTGATGATACATGCAATTATTGATGCTGACTCTGCAATTACATGCCCTCCTGGTGATTTGAACTTAGATGGTGTTATTAATGTAGTTGATATTATTGCTGTTGTAAATAATATTTTAGGAATTATTGAATTAACAGAAGATCAATCATGTTCAGCTGATATGAATGTAGATGGTAGTGTGAATGTAACAGATATTCTTGCTATTGTTCAAATTATTTTAAGCGGTAACTAATAAAAATAACTCATATTATTGATTTTATGACAAGGTTCCATTTAATTGGAACCTTGTCTGTTTTATACATAAAAAAAGAATAATGATAAAAAATATATATATAATTATACTATTCATATTAAATATTGCTGTTAGCTTTGAATTCGGTGGATGTGGAACTATAGCTAATGCTGAAAATATTAGAGAATCATCTATTCAGTTTAGAGAATTCTTACAATCTAATAATTTAAATAATAGAGAATTAAAATGGGTTCCGGTCCAATTTCACATCGTACAACGAGATAATGGAACTGGAGGATTAAATGAAATAATTTTACCAACTATTATTGATGATTTGAATTTTGATTATATAAATGCAAATATTAGATTTTATCAATATAGCCCTGTTGATTATATATTAGATTCTGATTATTACACAACCGATAATGATGTGGAAATTAACCAATTAAAATCAATTAATAATACAAATAATGTTATTGATATATATGCTGTTGGGTCATTGAATTCCGGTGATAATGCACTTTGTGGTATATCATCTTTTACTTGGTTTGGAATACAGGGAATAATAGTTGCTAACGGTTGTTTTAATCGTTTTACAATAAATCATGAAATGGGGCATTATTTTAATTTATTTCATCCTCATGAAACTGCTGACGGTGATGAATATGTAAATGGGAATGGTTGCCAATATAGAGGTGATGGCATTTGTGATACTCCAGCTGACCCTAATTTATCATTACCAGGAAATGTTTCTGGATGTACTTATAATGGAAGTGCTGTAGATCCAACTGGCCAAGCATATGATGATTGTCAGGGATATGCCATTTGTGAATTATATGGTGGACCAGATGTTGGAAATATTATGTCTTATTCTCCAGATGCATGTGTTGATCACTTTACAGATGAACAGTATGAAAAAGCAGAATATACTTTAATAACAAATAGAGAAGATTATATTCAACCACCCAATTTTGTTGAATTTAACATAGTAAATCAAGTGATTATTGATGATGGTGATGGTGATTTAGTCATAAATCCAGGAGAAACTATAGATTTATTTTTAGAAATAGAAATTGATGAAGAATGGCCGTCAGGAGCATCAGATATTATATTTACACTTAGTTCAATAGAAAACAATATTAATATTTTAATTGATCAATTTTATAATGATGTATTAATCCCTGGAAATATTTTTATTAATGAATTTAGCCCATTTAGAATTAGTTTTAATACCAATGCAGAATTGAAAGAATATCAATTTAATTTAAACCTCTCATATTTAACAGATAATAATCAAACGTATTCAGTTGATTTTAATATTGGCCTGGATGTATCTCTAAATCAGTTTGGATTTCCATTTCAAACTCAATCTACTGTAGAATCATCTCCTGCAATTTTCGATATTGATAATGATGGCAATAAGGAAATAATTTTTGGCGATTATTTAGGAAACTTAAATATTTGTGAATCTGATATGCAAAACTGCATTTTATTTACAACAGAAGGACAAATTTGGAGCTCACCTGCAATTGCAGATTTAGATAATGATAGTGATTTTGAAATTATTTTTGCTTCGGTAGATAAATTTATTTACATTTTAAATGCTAATGGAGAATTAGAATATAGTTATAATACAGACCAATTTCTCGTAGGAACTCCTGCTATTGGTAATATTGATTCCGACCCTGAGTTAGAAATAATTATTGGCGGTTTTAGTAGCGAAGGGAAATTATTTGCAATAAATCATGATGCGACATTAGTTGATAATTTTCCTATTTCAATTAATGAAAAAATGAAAAAAGGCGTAGCATTAGCTGATATAAACTTTGATGGCTTAGATGAAATTTTTGTAGGGACTGAATCCTATAATTTATATAGGGTAGAATCGAATGGAACTATTTTTAATAATTCTCCTATTTTAGCATCACTTGATAAAATAAAATTTGCTCCTGTTATTGTTAACATGGATAATGAATTTTATATTATTGTTGGAAGTACAGATGGAAATATATATGTTATAAATCCAATTGGTGAAATTAAATTTATTTATGAAACGGGTGATGAAATTTTATCTTCAGCTTCAGTTGTTAGATTGGAAGATTCATTTGGAATTGCATTTGGTTCGGGTGATAATTTTTTATATTTTATAGATAACCAAGGCAATAATATTCAAGGCTGGCCACAATATATAGGAGATCCTATTGAATCTTCACCTGTTATTGCAGATTTAAATGCAGATGGGGAACCTGAAATAATTATTACAACAAATGAAGCTATATATACATTTAATTTAGAAAGTGATACTTTTCTACCCTCATTTAATTTAGAACAGACTGTAAAAGGAAATCCCGTTATTGCTGATTTGGATTTAGATGGAGATCTTGAGATTTTTTCTGGAACAAATTTTAATTTATCTTCTATTGATATAAAAACGAATGGTGATATTGGAAATTACTGGTCAATTTATAGGGGGAACTTGAGTAGAACAGGATTTATTCAATTTAATGAATTAAATATATCAGACCCTTTTTATCCTAGTAATTTTGAAATTTTGCAGTCATATCCAAATCCATTTAATAATTATTTAACTTTACCTGTTTACATTAATCAAAGAGGGAATTATATTTTTCAAATTTATAATATTCAAGGACAAATTGTTAAAAATAATGAAGTCTATTTAAATAATATCGGTTTGAATAAGGTAAGTTTTAGTTTTAAGAATTTATCTAGTGGGCAATATTTTATTTCCTGTAAAAATGAAATAAAAGTTAGTGATTTTATACCAATATTATTATTAAAATAGACCCCTTATTTGATACAAGATATTACAAGAAACATTTGGTAATTATTGCGTATCAGTTATAAAATGAGTGGTATATTCTAAACGAAATTATTCGCTTTTAACTAAAGAAAATCTAATAGGAGAAATAAATGAGAATTTTCTATAAACTTCTTGCCATATCAGTTGTTTTGTCATTTGCTTTAGGAGCATATGTTACAAAAGCACCTGTAAAGATGAGTAAGATAAACACAAAGTACAAAAACCTGATGGAAAAGAGAGAACTGAATAATGTTTCAGCTCTAACGACATCAGATCGAACTCCAATTTATTACCCACAATCCACAAGAGATGAGAATTATTCATCTTTTACATTGGTGGATTCATCAATGAACGGATATGGTTTAATTGTTGCACCTACAAGACCTTTAGATGTAACAGATGATGGTTGGTTAATGGTTTACCGTCAATTTGTAGAACATCCTGGTGGTTTTTCTGGTCAACTGGGTGCTGCATATTCATCTGATGGTGAAAATTGGACAACTTATACAAATATTAATAATGGCGGTCCAACAACCGCTTCTCCAATGGCTAGATATCCAAGTGCATTAATGGGTGATAATTATCCTTATGCATTTTGGAATGAATACACTGGTTCTGGTAATCCATCCTATGGTGGAAGACCTTATTATGCATGGGATCAATTTGGGTTTGGTGGTGGTTCTTGGGCGAGTCCTGAAGAAGGTGACCCACTTTGGGGTACAGAAAAAGATTTATGGGTATTATCTCCAGCATATTCAACTGATGAAGCAACGGGTGAGCATTTTAATTTTGCTAGTGCAGATTGGACAAGAGGAGAAGCTTGGCTATTTACTTCAGAATATGTAGATCCAAGTGGGCAAATTATTTTTGCTCCAGAACAGCAAATTATAGATGAAACCACTTGGTTAGTTGGTGGTGATGATGATGGTTCTTATACTTCTAGTCCTGTATTAGCATTTAATGATTCAGGTGTTGGATATGTCGGAGTTACTGCATACTGGGAAGGTGCAGATGTAAATTCTAGCCCTTATGATAATTATCATACTTTATTTTTTAGAAAATCAGAAGATCATGGTAGTACATGGTCAGATACAGGTTCTCATGATGGTGTTCCATATTATACAATTACAGATGATGTAATGGATGCAGTAATGGAAAATTATTTTGGTACTGGATTTTATGATGAATGTGATCAAGTTGATTATGCGTATGATGGAATTTTTATGGCTTATGACTTTGATATGAAAGTTGATAGTCAGGGTAATCCACATATTGCAGTTGGTATTTTACCTCAAGGTCCTGATCCTGTTTCTGGTGATAGTTATATTTTTCCAAGCCAACCTGGTTCAGGATTTTATTATTTCACAATTGATAAAGAGAATTTAGATAATCCAGGTACTCCTTGTGATTTAGCAAGTGGTGACTGTGGAGGTTCAACTGGGTGGAAATTTTCTTTTGTGACTGCAGCTGATGAATGCTGGTCATTTCAAACTGCTTCAGGTGGTTCATATTGGCAGACAGCTTTTCCAAGTTTAGCACTTAGTGAAGAAGATGAGTCTACTGTATGGGTTGTATCAACATTATTAGTACCTGGAGATGGTGATGATCCTACTCCTGAAGATGAATGTGATTTTAATACAATGTATAATTTTGCATCTGAAGATGTGATTGTGAATAAATCAAGTAATGGTGGTCAGTCATGGTTGGGTGAATACAATATTTCAAGTACACCTGCAGATCCTGCTACAGAATTAGATGATTGGGCTGAAAATAGTGCCCATGCTGGTTATGGCGCAACAAATGATAGAGTAAATGTTATTTATCAAATGCCAAAATGGGAATGGAACACAACAGGTGATCCTGATGGCCCTGATCATACTTGCAGATTATATACTGGATATGTTGAATATACTTCTGAAATATTAGATTATGTCTTAGGTGATGCTAATTGTGATAGCCAAGTAACGGTTCAAGATATTATTGCATTAGTTCAACATATTTTAGGTACATCTTCTATTGATTGTGGGGAGGGTAACGGATTAGCCGCTGCTGATTATAATTCGGATGGAATTGTTTCTGTTACTGATATTCTTGCAATTGTTAATTATATTTTAACTGAAACAAAATCTGAAAAAGCAACATTTGTTCAAATAATTAATAATGGTAATAGTATTAATTTTGATGCCGATGGTGAAGTTGGTGCATTTGATATTACAATTTCACATGATGTTGACTTTGAACTTTCTTTGACAAATAATGCATTAGTTGCGTTATCAGAAACAACAGGTAATGAAACTAGAATGATTATTATACTTCCAGGAAATGAATCTCTTTTTACTTCTGAAGAAAATTATGAAATTGTTGAATTGGTTGCATTATCAAAAGATGGTGAGATTGAAATTGTTCAACCAAATAAATTAAATATTTCTGAAGCCTATCCAAATCCGTTTAACCCAGTAACTACAATGCAATTGTCATTGGAACAAGATGGTTATTTGAATATTTCAGTATTTAATATTGCAGGTCAATTAGTTGATGTAATTCATAACGGTAATATGGTTGCGGGATATCATCAAATTTCTTGGAATGCAAGTGAAGTTTCAAGTGGTATGTATATAGTAAAAGCTAATGATGGTATAAATGTTGTTAGTCAAAAAGTAATGCTTTTAAAGTAGATTTAATTAACTCATTTATGGAGAGGTGGAAACATCTCTCCATATTTAATAAATAAGAAAAAAAGGAAAAAAATGAAAAAAATAATTTTATTAATGTTAGTAACAACATTTGTTTTTGCAGGAACAATTAATTTAACAGTTAGTAACTGCGTAGATAATGGTAATGGTACTGTTACTTTTGCAGTAGATATGACAAGTGATTCGGATTTATCTGGATTTCAATTTACAGTTGATCCAGGGACTGCATTAACAAGTGGTGCTGGTGCTTCTGGTGGTTTAGCTCAAGATGCAGGTTGGTTAGTACAAATTGGTGGAAACGGAACTGTTCTTGGTTTTAGTATGCAAGGGACTGTTGTTTCAGCACAATCGAGTGATGCAAATCTTACAAACTTAACATTCAACTCAGGTGATGCAGGTTGTAATTCAGGATTGAATTTAGTTGATGCACTGCCACATGATGAAATCTCTGTATGGGGAATTACTTATGAATTTGGTGGACATATTTTTAATTCATATGAATGTTCTGATGGTGTGTCTGAAGATTTTGATGCATGTAATGGTGCTGGTGGATCTTGGGATAGTGTAGTATTAGATTATACATGGGGTAATGGTGTTGAGTCTAATGAAGGACTTTATACAATTGAAGATTTTAAATTGGGTGAAAATTTCCCAAATCCATTCAACCCTTCAACTACAATTAGTTATGATGTTGCAACTGCTGGTGATTTATCATTAAAAGTGTTTAATATGCGTGGTCAGGAAGTAATTACATTGGCTTCTGGTTATCATTCAGTTGATGTTTATGCAGTAACTTGGAATGGTACAGATAGAAATGGTATTGAAATGCCTGCTGGAATGTATATATATAAGCTAATTGCTGATGGATTTGTTCAAAGTAATAAGATGTTATTTGTTAAGTAAGTAATGAAGTATCTTTACTTGACTATATTAACAATTTCAACAATTTTTTCAAATACGAGCGTATTTGTATCTGATGTTAATTTCGAATCAGGGTATGTTGAAGTTTCAATTGTAAATGAGGAGCCAATTGTTGGTTTTCAATTTAGTATTACAGCTTCTGAAGAGTTAAACGCTAACTTTGAAGTTGATATGTTAAGTATGAATGGTCAAGAGCTTACAGGGTATAATGACCAATTATATATGCAATCAACTTCATCATATTTAGAAGGGTTTTCCATATTTGGAAATGAAAATGGATTAATTGTGGGGTTCTCTTTAAATAATGAAAATTTAAGAGAAATTCCACCTTCTAATTCTCCAGAAGGGCAAGTATTGATTCGAGTTCCTTGGAGTTTTGATTTAGACCAGATAGGGTCGGTAGGGATAGACAATCCTAAGTTCATTACACCAGGAGAGGCCGGAGGACCACCTCAGTATGTAGAATCGAGCTTCACTGAAGACTTTCCGCTGTCAGCGGGGAATGTAGTTGATATACCCTTATTTTATGAGATAAGTGATCCATATCCAAATCCATTTAATCCTGTATCAAGGATTGATTATTCGATGCCAATACAAGGTAATGTTATGATTTCAATTTATGACATAAGTGGAAGGCAGATTAGCATATTAGAGAATACAAATAAATTGCCTGGAAGATATTCAGTTTCATGGGATGGTATAGATGATAATAATAAGGCTGTCTCTTCGGGGATGTATATTTATCAAATGATCTCAGGTGAGTTTATTTCTTCTGGAAAGTTGATGCTGCTTAAGTAAGAAAACAAAATAAATGTTATGCGTAAAAAAGGGGCTTAAAAGCCCCTTTTTTATTTATAAATAAAAAATAAAAAATTATAATAAAGTTGTTGTTTTATGATAGAATATTCATCGTAAATTTTAGCCCCTTGCGGAGATAGTTTTTAACCAATAAAAAATAATTTAAAATAGTGAAAATAATTCTTGTTTACTATTTGCAAAGTCTGTTAATATAACAGGCTTTCCTCAGCAGGGAAAGTTTTAGATTTGAAAGTTTTTTGAAATTGAGAGTGTGCGTGAGAGATTCACGTCAATTTGAGTAGTACCAAGAACACTTTAAAATAATATGAACTAGAATCAAACAATTCTGTACAATGGAGAGTTTGATCCTGGCTCAGGATGAACGCTGGCGGCATACTTAACACATGCAAGTCTTAGGAGAAAGCAACCTTCGGGATGCAAGTAAACTGGCGAACGGGTGCGTAACGCGTAGACAACCTACCTTTTAGTCTGGAATAACTTCGGGAAACCGTAGCTAATGCCGGATATAATTATAAATTTCATTTTTTGTAATAAAAACGGGCTTCGGCTCGTGCTGAGAAATGGGTCTGCGTCTGATTAGCTAGTTGGTAAGGTGACGGCTTACCAAGGCGACGATCAGTAGCTGGTCTGAGAGGGCAATCAGCCACACTGGAACTGAGACACGGTCCAGACTCCTACGGGAGGCAGCAGTGG
>CAZGWH010000005.1:0-67342 GCA_964529325.1 uncultured bacterium
TTTGGGTCGGTGGCCGAGTGGTCAATGGCAGCAGACTGTAAATCTGCCGGCGTAAGCCTACGATGGTTCAAATCCATCCCGGCCCACAAGATATGCGGGAGTAGCTCAGTTGGTAGAGCATCAGCCTTCCAAGCTGAGGGTCGAGGGTTCGAGTCTCTTCTCCCGCTCTCTGCCTGCATAGCTCAGTTGGTAGAGCACTTCCATGGTAAGGAAGGGGTCATCAGTTCAAGTCTGATTGTAGGCTCGAAAGTAAGTTTAGTTTAGTAATAGTTAATTTTATAGGATTTAAGAAATGGCAAAAGAGAAATTTGAGCGTAATAAACCCCATGTGAATATCGGAACGATAGGTCATGTGGACCATGGTAAGACAACATTAACTGCAGCGATTACAAGATGTCTTGCAGGTAAGGGTTTAGCTGAACATAGAGAATTTGATACAATAGATAATGCACCTGAGGAGCGAGAACGAGGAATTACAATTAATACCTCTCATGTAGAGTATGAAACAGGTAATCGTCACTATGCGCATGTAGATTGTCCAGGTCACGCAGATTATATTAAAAATATGATTACGGGTGCGGCTCAAATGGATGGTGCTATTTTAGTAGTTGCTGCAACAGATGGCCCAATGCAGCAAACACGAGAGCATTTGTTATTAGCAAAGCAGGTAAATGTACCTTCTATTGTTGTGTTTATGAATAAGTGTGATCAGGTAGATGATCCTGAGTTATTAGAACTCGTAGAGATGGAATTAAGAGAATTGTTAGATAGTTATGGATTCCCTGGTGATGATACACCTATTATACAAGGATCAGCATTGAATGCATTAAATGCAGGAGAGGGTGATGATGCACAATGTATTTTTGATTTAATGGAATCAGTTGATAGTTTTATTCCAGAACCAAAGCGAGATGTGGATAAGCCATTTTTGATGCCTGTTGAGGATGTGTTTTCAATTACAGGTCGTGGTACAGTAGCTACAGGAAGAATTGAAGGTGGTATTATTAAAGTTGGTGAAACAATGGATATAGTTGGTTTTGAGTCTGAGCTTAAGAGTGTGTGTACGGGTGTTGAGATGTTCCGTAAGATTTTAGATGAAGGTCAGGCTGGTGATAATGCAGGTCTTTTATTAAGAGGTGTGGATAAAGAACAGGTTAGAAGAGGGATGGTATTGGCTGCTCCTGGTTCAATTACTCCGCATACAAAGTTTAAAGCAGAAGTGTATGTTCTTAAGAAAGAAGAAGGTGGAAGACATACTCCATTTTTCAAAGGATATAGACCTCAGTTTTATTTTAGAACAACAGATGTTACGGGTGAAGTGATTTTACCTGAAGGTACAGAGATGGTTATGCCTGGAGATAATATAAGTTTAGAGATAAACTTAATAACTCCAATTGCGATGGATCCTGAATTGAGATTCGCTATTCGTGAAGGTGGTCATACTGTTGGTGCTGGTGTTGTAACAGAAATTATAGAGTAGGAAATTGGCTGGTAATAGTAATCGTGATATAATTTCTCTGGCATGTCCAGAGTGCAAGCGTAGGAATTATTCAGTGACTAAGAATAAAAGGCTTCATCCTGAGCGTATTGAGCACACGAAGTATTGTCGTTGGTGCCGTAAGCATACGGATCATAAAGAAGCTAAATAGTTTTTTAGTATAGGTGAGTAGTTCAATTGGTAGAGCATCGGCCTCCAAAGCCGGGAGTTGAGGGTTCGAGTCCTTCCTCACCTGCGCAAATTACAAGAAATAATTTAATAAACATAATAGTTGGGTATTTAAATGGCAGGTAAAATTAATAGCTATATTGATAGTGTTCGTGCTGAAATGAAAAAAGTAACTTGGTTGTCTAATGATGAATTAATTGGATCAACAGGTGTTGTTGCTGTTTTTTCAATCGTAATGTCTTGTTTTTTATTTGTTGCTGACTATAGTGTTAGTAACCTAATGTCGTGGTTTCTAGGGAATTAACTAGATTTTGGAATGGTATTCAATTAGAGTTATTTCTGGGAAGGAAGTAAAAGCTCGGGAAGATATCTTGTTTGAGGCTGAAGAGGCTAAGATTGTTGCGGATATTGATGAGATTTTTGTTCCTACCCAGAAAGTTGTTGAAGTTCGCCAGGGGAAGAAGCGAGTAAAGGAGAAAGTTTTTTTCCCAGGTTATATTTTAATTAAAATGGACTTAAATACTGAGTCGAGATATGTCGTTGAAAATACAAGTGGCGTATTGAATTTTATTGGTTCAAATAATGTTCCTGTGCCTTTAAGAGCAAAAGAAGTTGCTCGTATTGTTGGTGAGGTAGAAAAAATTGAAGGTAAGGAAGTAGTTGAGTGTCCATTTAGTGTAGGTGATTCTGTGAAAGTTGTTGATGGACCTTTTGATGATTTCACGGGACATGTAGATGATATTAATAGTGATAAGCAGAAAGTGAAGGTGATGGTTTCGATTTTTGGTCGGCCAACGCCAGTTGAGTTAGATTTCTTTCAGGTTGAATTAGAAAAATAGGTTTATAATGGCAAAAAAAGTAGTCGGATTTATTAAATTGCAAATACCTGCGGGTAAAGCAAATCCTGCACCACCTGTTGGTCCTGCATTGGGACAACATGGTGTTAATATTATGGAATTTTGTAAATCGTTTAATGCAAAAACGCAAGAAAGTATGGGTAAGATTATCCCTGTTGAAATTACAGTGTATGCTGATCGATCTTTTACTTTTATAACAAAAACACCGCCGGTGCCAACATTGATTATTGAGTTTGCAGGCATTAAAAAAGGTTCAGGTGAGCCTAATAAGGAAAAAGTAGGTGTGATTAAGCGTGATAAGGTAAGAGAAATTGCAGAGATTAAAATGCCTGATTTGAATGCAAATGATGTTGAGGCTGCTATGCGAATGGTTGAAGGAACTGCTCGAAGTATGGGTGTTACGGTAGAGGAATAAGCATGAAAAGAAGTAATAGATATATTGAAAATTTAAAAACAGTAGATAGAGATAAGGAATATTTATTGAGCGATGCTGTTGGGTTGATTAAAGACTTAAAATCTGCTAAATTTGATGAAACGATCGATTTGGCTGTAAACCTTGGTGTCGATCCGAAGCATGCGGATCAAATTGTAAGAGGGACTATTTCCCTACCTCATGGAACGGGAAAGAGTGTTAAGGTTTTAGTATTATGCAAGGGTGATAATGTCGTTGCGGCGGAAGAAGCGGGCGCAGATTTTGTAGGTGCTGATGATATGATTGAAAAAATTAAAGGTGGCTGGTTAGATATTGATGTAATTATTGCTACACCTGATATGATGGCTTCTGTTGGGAAGATTGGTCGAGTTTTAGGGCCGAGAGGGCTAATGCCTAATCCTAAATCGGGAACAGTAACAAAGGATGTTTCAAAAGCTGTATCTGAAGTTAAAGCTGGCCGGATTGAGTTTAGAGTTGATAAATTTGGCTTAATTCATGCGGGTGTTGGTAAGCTATCCTTTGATAGCGAAAAATTAATTGATAATGTAAATGCATTCATGGGAGCATTATTAAGAGCAAAGCCATCTGCTTCAAAAGGAATATATTTAAAGAAGATTACAATTGCTTCAACGATGGGTGCTGGACTTAAATTAGACAAAAACGAATTTACTGCATAGGGATTAAAAATGCCAACACAAACAAAAATTGAAACAGTTAGTGAGCTTCAAAATAAATTTGAAAATTCAACAGGTGTTTATTTTGGAAATTA
This sequence comes from uncultured bacterium, assembly GCA_964529325.1. Lineage (GTDB taxonomy): Bacteria > Fidelibacterota > Marinisomatia > SCGC-AAA003-L08. Next base: position 3,726 of record CAZGWH010000005.1, read on the forward strand.
TACAGGCTTAAATGTTGCGATGGTAACAGAATTAAGACGAAATTTTCGTGCTGAAGGAGTTCAGTACAAAGTATATAAAAATAATCTTACAAAGATTGCTGCAAAAAATGCAGGATTTGAAGGTTTAGATGATATATTGGTAGGACAAATAGGTGTCGCTTTTTCTGAGTCTGATCCTACCGCACCTGCAAGAGTAATTAAGAAGTTTATAAAAGATAAAAACCCTTTTGAGGTAGTGGGAATTATATTTGAAGGTGAAATTTTTGATGCTAATAAATATGAGGAATTGGCAAATTTACCATCTAAAGAAGAATTGTTATCAAAGCTAGTTGGTGGTTTGAGCTCTCCAATGACGAAACTTGTAGGGACATTGAGTGGTTCTATGTCTAAATTTGTAAGAACACTTAGTAGTTTAAAAGAGCAAAAAAATTAATTTATTTAATAATTTTATAATTAAGAAAAACAGGAGAAAAAATGGCTGATGTGAGTCGCGCTGATGTGCTTAGCTATCTAGAAAATTCAAATATGCTTGAAATTTCTGAACTTATTGGTGATATCGAAGAAAAGTTTGGTGTTACTGCCGCTGCACCTGTAGCTGTTGCTGCTGCGCCTGCTGGAGATGCAGGTGGTGCTGAAGAAAAAACAGAATTCGATGTTGAATTGACTTCTATAGGTGAAAAGAAAATTAATGTTATTAAAGCAGTTAGAGAGCTAACAAGTTTAGGTCTTAAAGAAGCTAAAGCATTAGTTGATGGTGCACCGAATGTAATTAAGGAGGCTTTACCTAAGGAAGAAGCTGAAGGTATGAAGTCTAAATTGGAAGAAGCTGGAGCGACTGTTACACTTAAATAAGTGTAGTCGTGCTTTTACCAATTATTATATTATCGACTTTAGTCTTCAACAATCCATTAATAGGAGGGCTTCACTTTGAGTGAAAAGTCCACTCATGTTCTAAATAGACATGATTTCGCAACTGTCAAGGTTCAAGCGGATGTACCAGATCTTCTTGAAATTCAATTGGCATCTTATGAGGAATTTCTACAAGAACATGTCCTCTCGGAGAAAAGAAAGAAAAAAGGCCTTGAGGCTGTTTTTCGTTCTATGTTTCCCGTAGAGGATAATCATAAGAACTATGTTCTGGAGTATAAAAATTATTATTTAGGACTTCCCAAATATACAATGAAGGAATGTCTTGAGAGAAGGATTTCATACTCTGTACCTTTAAAAGTTAAATTTATATTACATATTACTAATGAAAATGATCGTACTCAATATGTACAAAATATTGAGCAGGATGTATTCTTTGGGAATGTGCCATATATGACAGATAGGGGCACTTTTATTATTAATGGTGCTGAGCGTGTGATTGTAAGTCAATTGCAGAGATCTCCTGGTGTGTTTTTTGATCAAGCATTTCACCCTAATGGAACTAAAATATTTACAGCGAGAATTATACCTTTTAGAGGGTCTTGGGTAGATTTTACTACAGATATTTATGATTGTATTTATGCTATTATTGATAGACGAAGAAAATTTCCTGCAACTCTATTATTAAGAGCTATCGGATTTTCTTCAAATAAAGATATTTTTAATATCTTTAACTTAGTCAAAGATTACAAGATTAGTGGAAGTAAAACTCTTGTCGGTAGAGAATTTTTAGAAGATATTGTTGCGAAAAAGACAGGTGAAGTATTAGCAGAGCAAGGTAAAACTATTTCCAAGGATGATCTTGAACGATTAAAAGAGGCTGGAATTAAAGAGATTCCTGCTGTTAAAGATCTTGAAGATTTAGACTTCATTATGTTGAGAAATACAATGGAAAAAGATCCGACTAATAATAGCGGTGAAGCATTATTGTTGCTATATGAACATTTACGATCAGGTAAAGCGCCGAATGTACCTGTCGCAAAAAAATTCATTGAAAAGATGTTTTTCTCTTCAAAGAAATATGATTTAGGCCAGGTAGGACGTTACCGAATTAATAAGAAATTTGATTTAAAAATACCTGTTGATGAACCGATTTTAACGCGTGAAGATTTTATTGAAGTATTTAAATACTTAATCATAATGCGTAAAGGATTAAAAGGGCCAGATGATATTGATCATTTAGGTAACCGACGAGTCCGTACTGTTGGTGAGCAACTTGCTAATCAATTTAGTGTTGCATTATCTCGTATGCAAAGAACAATTAAAGAAAGAATGAATCAGAGAGAGGCAGAAAGTTTAACTCCTCAAGATTTAGTTAATTCAAGAGTTGTGACTTCTGTAATTAATACATTCTTTGGAACAAGTCAATTATCTCAGTTTATGGATCAAACGAATCCTTTATCTGAAATTACACATAAGCGAAGAATATCGTCGCTAGGACCTGGTGGATTAACGAGAGAACGAGCTGGATTTGAGGTTCGTGATGTTCACTTTACGCACTATGCACGATTATGCCCAATTGAGACTCCTGAGGGACCCAATATTGGTTTGATTAACTCTCTTGCAACACATGCGAAAGTAAACCATTTAGGATTTATTGAATCACCATATTATAAAATGAAGAAAAATTCAGATGGAAAAATTGTTCCTGAAAGAAAAGTTTCTTATTTAAGTGCTGATGATGAAGAACGCTCATATATTACTCCTGCTTCTGAAGGATTAGTTGAAGGTGGTGGTGATGCTGGTGATTATATTCGCTCAAGAAATGGTGAAGATTTTCCACTTGTAATGAGAGATGAAATTAACTTTACAGATGTTTCTCCAAGTCAAATTGTGAGTGTTTCTGCTGCATTAATTCCATTTTTAGACCATGATGATGCTAACCGTGCATTGATGGGTTCGAATATGATGCGACAAGCTGTGCCATTACTTCGTCCAGAATCACCGATTGTTGGGACTGGAATGGAAGCAAGTGTTGCTCGTGATTCTCGTTCTGTTATTATTTCTGAAGTGAATGGTGTTGTTGAAGAAGTAAAACCAAATGAAATTATTATTAGAACTGAATCTCAGGCGGATGAATTAACATTAGTTAGAAATGAAAATATTAAAAAATACAATGTTAGTAAATTTTTGCGAACTAATCAGAATACATGTATAAATCAAAAGCCATTGGTTAAAGCGGGTGATAAAGTTAAAATTGGTGATGTACTTGCCGATGGTACTTCGACTCAAGATGGTGTTCTTGCTCTAGGTAGAAACCTTAATGTAGCATTTATGCCATGGAGAGGTTATAACTTTGAGGATGCGATTGTTATAAATGAACGATTGGTAAAAGATGATTATTTAACTTCTATTCACATGAAAGAATTTGAAGTTGAAATTAGAGATACTCGTCGTGGTGAAGAAGAGTTAACAAATGAAATTCCTAATGTATCCGAAGAAGCTACGCGGAATTTAGATCCTCGTGGTATTGTTAGGATTGGCGCACAGGTAATTCCTGGTGATATTCTAGTAGGAAAAGTAACGCCTAAAGGTGAAACTGATCCGACACCAGAAGAGAAATTATTAAGAGCAATATTTGGTGAAAAAGCGGGTGATGTTAAAGATGCATCTAAGCGTTGTTCTTCGGGAGTCCATGGAACAATTATTGATACGCAATTATTTGAACGAAAAAGTTTAGCAATTCGCAAGGAAGAAAAACAAGAAATTAGAGGTCTTCAACGAAAAGCAAGGCAAGATCGTATGAACTTAATGGAGAAACGGAATGCATTATTAGTTTCTCAATTAGAAAACCAAAATTCGGGTGGTATTAGAGATACAGCCACGAATAAAACATTAATTAAAGCTAAGACATTATTAACTGGTCAGCGTGTTTTAGAATTAGATTTTGAAAGATTATCATTAAAATCACCTTGGGTTGGGGATCCATTTGTTTGGAATAATATTCTTAAGGTTTGGGAGAATTTCAGAAGAAATCTTCGTCAGTTAGAAGAATCACTTGAGAAAGATATTTTCAAGTTAAGAGTTGGTGATGATTTACAACAAGGTGTAATGAAGTTGGCTAAAGTTTATATTGCTCAGAAGCGTAGAATTTCTGTTGGTGATAAAATGGCTGGACGACATGGAAATAAAGGTATTGTTTCTATTATTGTGCCTGAAGAAGATATGCCATATCTTGCTGACGGTTCAACTGTAGATATTATTTTGAATCCATTAGGTGTGCCTTCTCGTATGAACTTGGGACAACTATATGAAACAATGCTCGGTTGGGCTGGTACTAAATTAGGTAAGAAATATACAACACCGGTATTTAACGGTGCTTCTTTAAGTGATGTAGAGGGGCAGTTGAAAGAGGCTGGACTTCCTGAGTCAGGTACTGTTGATTTATGGGATGGTCGAACAGGTGATAAGTTTGACTCTAAGGTTGTTGTTGGTAATATCTATATGTTAAAATTATCTCACCAAGTTGACGATAAAATGCATGCAAGATCTACTGGACCTTATTCATTAATTACACAGCAACCGTTAGGTGGTAAAGCACAGTCTGGTGGACAAAGATTGGGTGAGATGGAGGTATGGGCCTTGGAAGCTTATGGTGCATCTCATGTTCTTCAAGAGATATTAACTACAAAATCGGATGATGTTGAAGGTCGTACGAAATTGTATAATGCTCTCGTGCGCGGAACAAATTCACCTGAGTCCAATATTCCAGAATCCTTTAATGTTCTTGTTAGAGAGCTTCAAGGATTAGGCTTAAATGTAGTTTTAGATTAACCTCATATAATAAGGGGATTATAATGGCATTCACTGAACCCATTCAGCATAAAAAAGCAAATAAATTTACTAGTATTACAATTGGTTTAACTTCACCCGAGCAAATTTTAGATAATTCTCGAGGTGAAATTTTAAAGCCAGAAACTATTAATTATCGATCATATAAACCTGAAAAAAATGGTTTATTCTGTGAGAAAATTTTTGGTCCTGTTAAGGATTGGGAATGTCATTGCGGTAAATATAAACGAATTAGATATCGTGGTATAATTTGCGATAGATGTGGTGTTGAAGTTACACGAAAAACTGTTAGAAGAGAGCGGTTTGGTCATATTACTTTGGCAGTTCCTGTTGTACATATTTGGTACTTACGATCTATTCCAAGTAAAATTAGTTATATGCTTGGTTATACAACAAAAGAACTAGAGTCGATTGTATATTTTGAAAGATATGCAATTGTAAACCCTGGAAAATCAGGGCGAAAATATGGCGAATTATTAACCGAAGCAGAATTTTTAGATTTAGATGAAGAATTTGGAATAGAAACTGCGACAGAAGATGATTTAGATGAAGATTTCTATTTTGAAGCGTTAATGGGTGGAGCCGCCATTCAACGACTTTTAAGAGGATTGGATGTTGTTAAGACAATTACTGAACTTCTAAAGGTTGCAAAGGCAGATAAAGTTTCGATGCAAAAGAGAGAAAATGCATTAAAACGCTTGCGTATTCTACGAAAATTTGACCCTCGAATTGAAAAAAAGATTATTAATAAACCTGAGTGGATGATTGTAAGTGTACTTCCAGTAATTCCACCAGAGTTAAGGCCATTAGTTCCTTTAGATGGTGGACGATTTGCGGCATCAGATTTAAATGATTTATATAGACGAGTAATAATAAGAAATAATAGATTAAAACAATTGATGGAGATTAAAGCTCCTGATGTTATTTTAAGAAATGAAAAAAGAATGCTTCAGGAAGCTGTCGATGCATTGTTTGATAATAGTCGACTAAGAGCTGCTGTAAGAAGTGGTACTCGTCGTCCTTTAAAATCATTAAGTGATAATTTAAAGGGTAAAACAGGTCGTTTTAGACAGAACTTATTAGGGAAACGAGTAGATTATTCTGGGCGTTCTGTAATTGTTGTTGGTCCTGAGTTAAAATTGCACGAATGTGGAATTCCAAAGGATATGGCTATTGAATTATTTAAACCAATGGTTATTCGACATTTAATTGAGCAAGGGTATATACGAACACCACGAAGTGCAAAAATATTAATTGAAAAAGGTGATCCTGCAGTATATAAAGTATTAGAATATACGGTTAGATCGCACCCCGTTATGCTTAATCGTGCACCTACTTTGCACCGATTAGGTATTCAAGCATTTCAACCTGTACTTGTGGATGGTCGTGCGATTCGACTTCATCCGCTTTGTTGTGCAGCATTTAATGCAGATTTTGATGGTGACCAAATGGCGGTTCATGTACCTTTGTCTGCTGAAGCGAAGGCAGAAGCTTGGTTGTTAATGTTGGCAAGTCATAATATTTTACACCCTGCTACTGGAAACCCAATTGCAATCCCTTCTCAAGAAATGGTATTAGGATGTTATTATCTGACACGGCCAAGAAAAGGAGCAAAAGGTGAAGGTATGCGTTTTGGTTCCCATATGGAAGTTCGTATGGCATTTGAAAATGATGAAGTTGAATTACACGCAATTGTTGATTTTAGATATAAGGGAGAGTGGGTTAAGGAAACGACTATAGGGCGTATATTCTTAAATGAAGTACTACCTGATGAAATTGGTTATATAAATAAGTTGGTTTCAAAAAAGGTAATCCAAAAGATAGTTGGTGATTGCTATAAAAAAGCAGGCAATTATGCTACAGTTCAAACTTTAGATTTATTAAAAGATTTAACCTTTAATTGTGCATTTAAAGCGGGTGCTTCTATTTCACTGGGTGATGTTATTATTCCTGATAATAAACATACATTGCTTGATGTGGCAGATAAAAAAGTAGAAGATATTCAGAATAAATTTGATCGCCAAATTTTAACTGAAGGTGAACGATATAATAAAGTAATTGATATTTGGACACATGCAACTAACGATATTGCGAAAGAGATGTTTAAAGAAATGGAAACAGATAGAGAAGGTTTTAATCCATTATACATGATGTCAGATTCTGGGGCGAGAGGTAGTGCTGATCAGATTAAGCAGTTAGCTGGTATGCGTGGATTGATGGCTAAACCAAAGAAAAGTTTAGTTGGATCGTCTGGTGAGATTATTGAAAATCCAATTAAATCAAATTTTAAAGAAGGTTTATCTGCGTTTGAATATTTTATTTCTACACATGGTGCGCGTAAAGGATTAGCAGATACAGCTTTAAAGACTGCTGATGCTGGATATTTAACTCGAAGATTAGTGGATGTTTCTCAAGATATGACTGTGAGTATGGATGACTGCTTAACTATTCATGGATTATTATTAGAAGATTTAAAAGATGGTGAAGAAATAATAGAACCATTGCTCGATAGAATTTATGGCCGAACTGTACTTGAGGATGTTATTGATCCAATAAATGGTAAAAAAGTATTAGATGCTGGAGATTTAATTGATCATAATCTGATTAGTAAAGTTGAAAATAGTAATGTATATCAAGTATTGGTTAGATCTATTTTAACATGTGAGTCTGAAAAAGGTGTCTGTTCAAGGTGTTATGGGCTGAATCTTGCTTCTAATAGATTGTCTTTAATTGGAGATGCCGTTGGAATTATTGCAGCTCAATCTATTGGTGAGCCGGGAACGCAGTTAACACTTAGAACTTTCCATATTGGAGGTACAGCTTCTCGATTAATTGAACAGTCAGAGATGAAGACAAAAAAACCTGGTGTTTTAAAGTTTTCTGAAAATTTAAAAACTATTAAAATAACAAATGAAGAAGGTGATAAAATAGAAGTTTGTACTGTAAGGAATGGTAAAATAGACCTTGATGATGGTCACGGGCGAATTATAACTACTTATAATATTCCTTATGGTTCAAATGTGTTTGTAAAAGATGGTCAAAAAGTAAAAGCATCTACGAAACTTGCTTCTTGGGATCCATATACTGATGTTATTTTAGCTAGAAAAAGTGGTGTGATTAAGTTTAAAGATATGATTGATGGTGATACCTTTATTGAAGAAACTATTGAGGGTGGAAAGAAAACAATTGTAATTACTGAATCCAAAAATAGAAACTTAAGTCCTCATATTGAAATTGAAGATGAAACGGGCGAGTCAATTATGGGGGGTGCTAGTATCCTTCCTGTAAAAGCTAATATTGTTGTTCGCGAAGGGCAAAAAGTTAAAGAAGGTCATATTTTAGTAAAAATAAATCGTGGTGATATTGGTAAAACGAAAGATATTACTGGTGGTTTGCCTCGAATTGCAGAATTATTTGAAGCTCGTAAGCCTTCTAGCCCTGCCGTGGTGACTGAAGTCGACGGTAAAGTACTTTTTGGTCCAATTAAGCGTGGTGTTAGAGAGATTCATATCATAACGAATGAGGGTGAAAAAAGAGTTTATAAAATTCCTTATGGTAAACATATAATTGTACATGAGGGTGACTATGCATACGCTGGAGATAGACTATGCGAAGGGTCTGTTGCGCCACAAGATATTTTGGCAATTAGAGGTGCGAACAGAGTACAAGAATATCTTGTAGAGCAAATTCAAGAAGTATATAGACTTCAAGGTGTGGAGATTAATGACAAGCATATTGAAGTGATTGTAAGGCAGATGATGCAAAGAGTGGAAATATTAGATTCTGGCGATACTGTATTTTTACCAGGTGATAGAATTGGAAGATTCTTGGTAAAAAGTACAAATTTAGACATGTTGGAAAAATGTGTTGTTGAAAAATCGGGAGATTCTGACTACGAAGTTGATGATGTTGTTTATAATTCTAATATAAAAGATATAAACAAGCAACTTAAAAAGGACGGGAAAGAGCTTGTTGTAACTAGAAGAGCTGATCCTGCTACATTTAAACCATTACTTTTAGGGATTACTAGAGCATCATTAAACACAGATAGTTTTATTTCAGCTGCTTCATTTCAGGAAACAACAAGAGTATTGACGGATGCAGCTGTAGAGGCTAAGACGGATTACCTTCTTGGTTTAAAAGAAAATGTAATTATTGGTAGGCTTATTCCTGCGGGTACGGGTATTGCAGATAACAAAGGATTGCTTGTCTCGGGTAAAAACATCCCTGAGCTTGATGAAACTGATGATGTTATGAAAGAAGAGGGTGAGGAAAATAAAGTTGAAGTTTAATTATTTATTCTTTGGTTTGATTTGTAAAAACGCTGTAAAATATCAAGCTATGACGGAGATGAAATGCCAACAATAAACCAACTTGTAAGAAAAGGCCGAAAGCGCCAATTGGTAAAAAATAAAGTACCTGCTTTGGAGCAATGTCCTCAACGACGGGGAGTTTGCGTGAGGGTTTATACAACTACACCTAAGAAGCCAAACTCGGCGTTAAGGAAAGTTGCTCGTGTAAGGTTGTCAAATGGGTATGAAGTAACAGCTTATATACCAGGTGAAGGGCATAATCTTCAGGAGCACTCTATTGTGTTGCTTGAAGGTGGTCGAGTAAAAGATTTGCCAGGGGTAAGATATCATGTAGTTCGTGGTGTTCTTGATCCTTCTGGTGTAGAAGGAAGAAAAACTAGCCGTTCAAGATACGGTGCTAAGAAACCTAAATAGAATATGCGTAGAAGAAGACCAGAAAGAAGAGAGATTTTGCCAGATCCAGTCTATAAAGATTTGGTTGTAGCAAAATTTGTAAATAATTTAATGCTTGATGGTAAGAAAAGTACTGCCGAAAAGCTTTTTTATAATTCTTTGGAGATTATAAACCATAGAGAGAAAAAAGAAGGGTTGGATATATTTAAGAAAGCTCTTGAAAATGTTTCTCCATTGGTTGAGGTGAAATCTAAAAGAATTGGAGGGGCTACATATCAAGTTCCGACAGAAGTTAGAGATGGGCGAAAATCTGCTTTAGCTATGCGGTGGTTGATCCAGTATGCTCGAGCAAGAAAGGGTCAGACGATGGCTGATAGACTTGCCGCAGAATTTATTTCAGCATCAAAAGGTGAGGGTGGTTCTTTTAAGAAGAAGGAAGATACTCATAGAATGGCTGAAGCTAATAAAGCATTTGCACACTTTAGATAAGATTAGGATTTAATGCAAAATATTCCATTAAAACATGTTCGAAATATCGGTATTATGGCTCATATTGATGCTGGTAAAACAACTGTTACTGAACGAATTTTATATTACACAGGGCGAACTCATCGTTTAGGCGAGGTGCATGATGGCGCTGCGACTATGGATTGGATGGTTCAGGAGAAGGAGCGAGGTATTACAATTACTTCAGCTGCCACTACTGCTTTTTGGGCGGGTAATAGAATAAATATTATCGATACGCCTGGTCATGTTGATTTTACGGTTGAGGTAGAGCGTTCTTTGCGAGTATTAGATGGGTGTATTGCTTTGTTTTGTGCTGTTGGGGGTGTAGAGCCACAATCTGAGACGGTATGGCGTCAGGCGAATAAATATAGCGTTCCTCGTATTGCTTTTGTAAATAAAATGGATAGAATGGGTGCGGATTTTTACAAAGTGATTGATATGGTAAAGGATCGTCTTGGTGCAAATCCTGTTCCTATTGTTTTGCCGATTGGTGCTGGTGATTTATTTACAGGTCTAATTGATCTTGTAAAGATGGAAGCTATAATCTATACTGCTGAAGATGGGTCTAGTTTTGAATATGGTGAAATTCCTGAAGGGTTAAAAGATGATGCTGAGAAGTGGCGACTAAATTTATTAGAAGAAGTTGCGAGTTATGATGATCATCTGATGGAAAAATATCTATCAGACGAAGAAATTTTAGGTGATGAAATGAAGTCCGCAATAAGAAAAGCTACTCTTGATGGAACGATGATCCCTGCGATGTGTGGATCTGCTTTTAAAAATAAAGGTGTTCAACGATTGCTTGATGCTGTTATTGATTTTTTACCTTCTCCATTAGATAAAGAAGAAATTGAAGGCTTTAATGTAGATGATACTAGTGTTCCTATGTCAAGAAAACCGTCAGATGATGAGCCTTTTTCTGCATTAGCTTTTAAAATTATGACTGATCCATTTGTAGGAAGACTTACTTTTTTCAGAGTTTATTCAGGGCAAGTTTCTACTGGTGATACAATTTATAATCCAAACTCTGGAAAAAAGGAGCGAGTTGGTCGTTTAATGTTGATGCATGCTGCTAAAAGAGAAGAGCGTAGTAAGGTGACTACTGGTGAGATTGCAGCCGTTGTTGGATTGAAAACAACTCATACTGGGCATACGCTTTGTGATATTAAGAAACCCATTCTTTTAGAGTCAATGGAATTCCCTGATCCTGTTATTTCAATTGCAGTTGAGCCAAATACTAAATCAGATCAAGAGAATTTATCAATTGGCTTAGGTAAGTTGTCTGAAGAAGATCCGACTTTTGAAATTAAAACGGATGAAGAAACTGGGCAGACTATTATTTCGGGTATGGGTGAATTGCATTTAGAAGTAATTGTTGATCGTCTAAAGAGAGAATTTAATGTAGAAGTGCATGTTGGTGCGCCACAAGTAGCATATAAAGAATGTATTACAAAAACAGTCGAGCAGAATACGAAATTTGTAAGGCAATCTGGTGGTAGAGGTCAATATGGGCATGTAGTTATAACAGTTGAGCCTAACGAGTCTGGCAAGGGGTACGAGTTTGTAAATAAAATTGTTGGTGGTGCAATTCCTAAGGAGTATATTGCTCCAGTAAGTGCAGGGATACAGCAGGCGATGAAAACAGGTATTGTTGCAGGTTATCCTGTTGAAGATGTAAAAGTTACATTAACTTTCGGATCATATCACGATGTTGACTCTAATGAAATGGCGTTTAAAATAGCTGGTTCTATGGCATTTAGAGAGGCTGCAAAAAAAGCTGGTGCAACAATAATGGAGCCTATAATGGCTATTGAAGTTGTTATGCCAGATGATTATTTGGGTACTGTAATGGGAGATATGACTTCTAGAAGAGGTCAAATAGAAAGTATGGAACAGCGAAATGAAGCGCAGGTATTAAATGCAAAAGTGCCTCTTTCAAGTATGTTTGGTTATGCAACTGAGCTTCGTTCAATGACTCAAGGTAGAGCTGTTTTTAGTATGCAATTTTCGAATTATGCTGAGGCTCCGAATCATGTTCAAGAACAGATTATTGAAAAATATTTAGGAAAAAAATAACAAGTATATTCGTTGTTAAGATAAGTTAAAGGATTTAAGAAATGGCAAAAGAGAAATTTGAGCGTAATAAACCCCATGTGAATATCGGAACGATAGGTCATGTGGACCATGGTAAGACAACATTAACTGCAGCGATTACAAGATGTCTTGCAGGTAAGGGTTTAGCTGAACATAGAGAATTTGATACAATAGATAATGCACCTGAGGAGCGAGAACGAGGAATTACAATTAATACCTCTCATGTAGAGTATGAAACAGGTAATCGTCACTATGCGCATGTAGATTGTCCAGGTCACGCAGATTATATTAAAAATATGATTACGGGTGCGGCTCAAATGGATGGTGCTATTTTAGTAGTTGCTGCAACAGATGGCCCAATGCAGCAAACACGAGAGCATTTGTTATTAGCAAAGCAGGTAAATGTACCTTCTATTGTTGTGTTTATGAATAAGTGTGATCAGGTAGATGATCCTGAGTTATTAGAACTCGTAGAGATGGAATTAAGAGAATTGTTAGATAGTTATGGATTCCCTGGTGATGATACACCTATTATACAAGGATCAGCATTGAATGCATTAAATGCAGGAGAGGGTGATGATGCACAATGTATTTTTGATTTAATGGAATCAGTTGATAGTTTTATTCCAGAACCAAAGCGAGATGTGGATAAGCCATTTTTGATGCCTGTTGAGGATGTGTTTTCAATTACAGGTCGTGGTACAGTAGCTACAGGAAGAATTGAAGGTGGTATTATTAAAGTTGGTGAAACAATGGATATAGTTGGTTTTGAGTCTGAGCTTAAGAGTGTGTGTACGGGTGTTGAGATGTTCCGTAAGATTTTAGATGAAGGTCAGGCTGGTGATAATGCAGGTCTTTTATTAAGAGGTGTGGATAAAGAACAGGTTAGAAGAGGGATGGTATTGGCTGCTCCTGGTTCAATTACTCCGCATACAAAGTTTAAAGCAGAAGTGTATGTTCTTAAGAAAGAAGAAGGTGGAAGACATACTCCATTTTTCAAAGGATATAGACCTCAGTTTTATTTTAGAACAACAGATGTTACGGGTGAAGTGATTTTACCTGAAGGTACAGAGATGGTTATGCCTGGAGATAATATAAGTTTAGAGATAAACTTAATAACTCCAATTGCGATGGATCCTGAATTGAGATTCGCTATTCGTGAAGGTGGTCATACTGTTGGTGCTGGTGTTGTAACAGAAATTATAGAGTAGGAAACATAGGTGGCATTAAATAGAATTAGAATTCGTCTTAAAGCATATGACCATGTGCTATTAGACAAGTCAACTGAAAAAATTGTTAGGACAGCGAAAAATACGGGTGCTGTTATTTTGGGGCCAATACCGCTTCCTACAAAAAGAAGTATATATACTGTTCTTCGTTCTCCTCATGTTAATAAAAAATCAAGAGAACAATTTCAGATTAAAGTTCATAAAAGAATAGTAGATTTAATGAATTCTACTTCTAAAACTGTTGATGCATTAATGAAATTAGATATGCCTGCAGGTGTTGATATTGAAATCAGGACATAAGAGGTAAATATGTTAATTGGTAAAAAAATTGGAATGACTCGTTTGTTTGATGAGACTGGAATTGACTATCCTGTTACAATGGTTGAAGCAGGGCCATGTCTGGTAACTCAGCTTAAAACTATCAAAAATGATGGGTATAGTGCAATGCAAGTTGGTTTTATTGATCTTGCAAATAAAAAAATAACAAAACCTATTAAAGGTCATTCAGCAAAAACAAAAACAGTTGCTAAAAAACACATTAAAGAATTTCCATTATTAAATGATTCAATTACTGCTGGTGCTGAGATAAAAGTAGATGCTGTAGAAGTTGGGCAATTAGTAGATGTCATTGGAGTATCGAAAGGTCATGGTTTTTCAGGTGTTATGAAGAGGCATGGATTTCACGGTGGGCGTAGATCTCATGGAAAAAATAGCGTAATGCGTGCAGCTGGTTCTGTGGGTGCCGGTTCGGATCCATCTAGGATTTGGAAAGGTAAGCGAATGCCTGGGCGATTTGGAACTGATACTGTAACGGTTCGAAATCTTGAGATAATTAAAATTGATACAGAAAATAATTATTTATATTTGAAGGGTGCTGTACCGGGTCCTAAAAATGGAATTGTATATATAAGTAAATAATATGAAATTAGAATTATATAAATCAACAGGTGAGAAAACTAGTACTTCAATCACTTTATCTGAGGAAGTATTTGGTGTAGAACCAAATAAACATTGTGTATATCTCGCTGTAAAATCAGAGATGGCATCACTACATCAAGGAACACACCAAAGTAAGAATAGAAGTGCGGTAAGTGGTTCTGGTAAAAAACCTCATAAGCAAAAAGGTACTGGGCGTGCACGTGTTGGATCGACAAGAAATCCATCTAGAGTTCACGGTGGTACTGCTTTTGGCCCTAATTCACATAGTTACAATGTTCGTGTGAATAAAAAAGTTAAAAAATTAGCTCGTAAGTCAGTTTTATCTGACAAAATGAGTAATGGGCAATTATTAGTGGTTGAAGATTTTAAAATTAATAGTCCAAAGACAAAAGAATTATTAAGTATTCTTGCTGGATTACACCTTTTAAATAAAAAAATTACAATACTTGTAGGTAAGTTAGAAGAGGCATTGTGGTTGAGTGTAAGAAATATAAAACATATTACAATACTTCAAGCAGAGGATGCTTCAACTTATGATTTGATTGATTGTGAAATGCTACTGCTTGATAAAGCAGGAATTGAACTTTTAGATAAACAGCTTTCATAGGATTATAAATGGACCATATACTAATTAAACCAATTTTAAGTGAAAAAAGCAGTATGTTAGCTGAAAACTCCCAACATGTTTTTCAGGTTGCTAAAGCTGCAAATAAGTTAACAATTAAAAAAGCTGTTGAAGAACGTTTTGATGTTCAAGTAAAAAAAGTAGCTATTATTAATGTTAAAGGGAAGCGAAAAAATATGTCTATTAAAAGTTCAGGACATGTTTTGCGTACTTCAGGGAAAAGAGCAAATTGGAAAAAAGCAATTGTTACACTTTCTGAAGGTAAAATAGATATACTTCATGGAGATTTTCAAAACTAATTATGCCACTTAGAAAATTAAAACCAAATACACCAGGGCAAAGATTTATGTCTGTGCCTACTTTTGAAGAAATCACGACTTCCCGACCAGAAAGAGCTCTTACTGAAGCTCTTCGGAAAACAGGTGGTCGTAATAATTTAGGAAGAATTACAAGTCGACATCGTGGTGGTGGTCATAAAAGAAGATATAGAATTATTGATTTTAAAAGAAATAAATTTGATATTGTTGGTGAAGTTATAACAATAGAATATGATCCAAATAGATCTCCTCGTATTTCTTTAGTTAAATATGCTGACGGTGAGAAACGATATGTTTTAGCTCCAGTTGGGTTAAAAGTTGGTGATAAAATATTATCTTCTAAATCACAAATCCCTTTTACCACTGGTAATTCAATGCCACTTGGGATTATACCTGAGGGTATGTTAGTACATAATATTGAATTGAAAGAAGGTAAGGGCGGTCAAATGGCAAGAAGTGCGGGTACATATGCTCGACTTATGGCTAAAGAAAATGGAATGATTACCTTGAAATTGCCTTCTGGTGAAATGAGAATGGTTACTGAACATTGTTTAGCTACTATTGGAATGGTTGGAAATAGAGATCATGCAAATATTGTTTATGGTAAAGCTGGTCGTATGAGATGGCTAGGAAGAAGACCTAAAGTTAGAGGTGTTGTTATGAATCCTGTTGATCACCCTCATGGTGGTGGAGAAGGTAAGACAAGTGGTGGTCGTCATCCCGTTTCACCTTGGGGAACACCGGCAAAAGGTTATAAAACTCGAAAGAAAAATAAATTATCAAATAGATTGATAGTTAAGAGAAGGAAATAGAATTGGCAAGATCTCTTAAAAAAGGACCATATATTGATCCTAAATTAGAAAAAAAAATATCTAATATGCGAAGTATGGGTAAGAAGCAGGTGATAAAGACTTGGTCAAGAAGATCGACAATATCTCCATTGTTTGTAGGTTTAACCTTTGCAGTACATAATGGAAATAAATTTGTTCCTGTTTATGTATCAGAAAATATGGTTGGTCATAAATTAGGTGAATTTTCGCCTACTCGTTTGTTTAGAAGCCACGCTGGAGGTAATTAGAAAGTATTATGGAAGCAATTGCAAAAGCAAAAAATTTAAAACAATCACCGTATAAAGTTAGGCAAATTTTAGATATTGTTCGTGGTAAAAATGTAAACGAAGCAATTAATACACTTAAGTTTACAAATAAAAAAGCCGCAAAAATAATTTTAAAAACATTAAATTCTGCAATCGCAAATTTATCTTCAAATGATGAAGCTTACGATGTGGATAAATTTTATGTAAAAACTGCATTTGTTGATGGTGGTCCAATGATGAAAAGGTGGCGAGCGGCAGCAATGGGGAGAGCAGTGAGGATTTTGAAAAGATCATCACATTTAACTATTATCATTTCTCAAAAAGGTTCTAACTAATATATGGGACAGAAGACAAATCCAATAGGGTTAAGGCTAGGTATAAATCGAACATGGGATTCTATTTGGTTCGATGAAAAAAATTATGCAGAAAAGCTACACGAAGATATAGTAATTAGAAATTATATTAAAAGTAGGCTAAGAACTGCAAGTGTATCAAAAGTTGAAATATCAAGAACACCAAAGCGAATCATTGCAACTGTTCATACTGCAAGACCAGGTATTGTAATCGGTAAAGGTGGTGAAGAAGTTGAACGATTAAAGAAAGAACTTCGTAATTTAATTCATACTAAAATTCAAGTTAATGTGAGTGAAGTTAAAAGACCTGGTTTGGTGGCAGAATTAGTTGGACAAAATATTGCACAACAAATTGAAAAAAAGATTTCATATAAAAGAGCAATAAAAAAAGCAATACAATCTACGATGAGTATGGGAGCTGAAGGAATTCGTATTTGTGCTTCTGGAAGATTAAATGGTGCTGAAATTGCAAGAAGTGAAACATATAGAGATGGTCGAGTTCCGCTTCATACGCTAAGAGCAAATATTGATTATTCACATGTTGAGTCAAATACCACATTTGGTATTATTGGATTGAAAGTTTGGATTTATCATGGTGAGATTTTGCCAAAAAGAAATAGGAGTTAATGTAAATGTTAGCACCCAAAAAAATAAAATATAGAAAACCCCAAAAAGGAAAGATGAGGGGTATGTCCATGACTGGAGATTATGTATCTTTTGGTACTTTTGGATTAAAAGCTCTCGAAGCGGGGTGGATTACTAGTCGGCAGATTGAAGCAGCTCGTGTAACTATTTCTAGACGAGTTAAAAAATTAGGTAAATTATGGATTAGAATTTTTCCACATAAATCAATAACTAAAAAACCTGCTGAAACAAGAATGGGTAAAGGTAAAGGTGCTCCTGAATATTGGGTAGCTGTAATCAAACCAGGTAGGATTTTATTTGAAATAGATGGAGTTGATGAAGAATTAGCAAATGAAGCATTTATTCAATGTTCACATAAATTACCATTAAAAACTAAAATAGTTACTCGTAGGGAATCTATTTAATGAAAAAACAAGAATTAAATAAATTATCAGTTGAAGAATTAAAAGTGAAACTTAAAGATAATATAGATTCAATTATGAATATGAGGTTTCAAAAAGCATTACAACAACTTGAACATCCAAAACAAATAACAAAAATTCGAAGAGAAGTTGCTCAAATTAAAACTGTATTGCGAGAATTTGATTTGGGAATTAGAGGAAAGGAATTATAGAGATGGCTGATTCTCAAAGAAGACAATTAATAGGTACTGTTTTACCATCTAAAATGGAAAAGACTGTAGTTGTTCAAGTCACCAGAAGATTTGCACATCCGGTTTATAAGAAATTTGTTTCTAAGAATAAAAAATATTATGCTGATGATCCTGGAAATATTGCAAAATCAGGAGATACCGTTAAAATTATAGAAGCTCGTCAGTTAAGTAAGTTGAAAAGATGGCGTCTTGTTGAAGTTACACAAAAAGCTGAAGGTCTAAAATAGGATAAGAAATGATTCAACAAGAAAGTAGATTAAAAGTAGCAGATAATACGGGAGCTAAAGAAGTTCTATGTATTCGAGTTTTAGGTGGTACGGGCAGACGGTATGCTAGAGTAGGTGATATGATTGTTGTGACAATTAAAAAAGCAATACCTGGCGGAGCGTTAAAAAAAGGTGAAACTTCTAGAGCTGTAGTAGTTCGTGCAAAAAAAGAAATAAGAAGAAAAGATGGGTCTTATATTCGTTTTGATGAAAATGCCGCAGTTTTAATTGATAAAAATAATGAACCTAAAGGCACTCGTGTCTTTGGTCCTGTTGCTAGAGAGCTACGAGAAAAACAATATATGAAAATTGTTTCACTTGCACCGGAGGTTATTTAATGAAAATTATTAAAGGTGATTCAGTTCGAATAATGACTGGATCAGATAAAGGTAAAGAAGGAAGAGTTTTAAAATCTTATCCTGTTAGAAATAAAATATTGATTGAAGGTATAAATATTGTTAAAAAACATGTTAGACCTAGTCAAGATAATCCACAAGGCGGTATAACAGAAAAAGAAATGCCAGTTGATATTTCTAATGTTGCACTTCTTTTTAATGGAGAACCAACAAAGGTAGGATATAAGACTCTTGATGATAATAAGAAAGTTAGAATTTCAAAGAAAACAGGTGAAGTAATACAGTAAAATTTATGGCTAAAACCGAAAAAAAATATATACCTAGACTGCAGAAGCAATATAATGAATCTTCTATAAGTTATTTAAAGGATAAACTTGGAATTAAAAATTCTATGAAAATTCCAAAGTTTGAAAAAATAGTTTTAAATATGGGGATTGGTGAAGCACGCGACAATGCAACTAATCTAAAAAATGCAATTCAGGAAATGACATTAATTACAGGGCAAAAAGCTGTAGTTACTTATGCAAAAAAAGCGATTTCAAATTTTAAAGTGAGAGAAAAAGACCCAATGGGTGTAAGAGTTACTTTAAGAGGAAAGATTATGTTTGAATTTTTAGATCGTTTCATCTCAGTTGCATGTCCTCGAGTTAGAGATTTCTCAGGGTTTAGAGTAAAAGGATTTGATGGAATGGGTAACTATAATTTTGGTATAACAGAACAAATTATTTTCCCAGAAATTGATTATGATAAAATAGATAAAATCCGAGGAATGAATATTACTGTAGTTACTTCTGCTGTAACAGATGAACAATCATTTGAACTATTAAATTCAATTGGTTTTCCTTTCCGTCGGTCTTTACAAGCAAATACTGAGGCTCAAGCATAATGGCAAGAAAATCTTTGATAGTTAAGGCAAGTCGTAAACCAAAATTTTCAACAAGAGCTTACTCGCGTTGTAATAATTGTGGACGACCTAAGGCAGTTTATAGAAAATTCGGTTTATGCAGGATATGTTTTAGAGAAATGGCTCTAAAAGGATATATTCCTGGTGTAACAAAAGCAAGTTGGTAAATTAGGGAATAATATGTCATTAAATGATCCAGTAGCAGATTTATTAACAAGAATTAGAAACGCTCAACAAGCTGAAAAAAAATGGGTTGATGTACCATCATCAAATTTAATTATCCGAATTTCCCATGTTTTGAAAGAAGAAGCATTTGTTAGAGATTTCATTCTTATTAAAGATAACAAGCAAGGTGTTTTAAGAATATTCTTAAAATATGATGATAATTTACTACCAGTTATCCACCACATTAGTCGTGTGAGCAAACCTGGTTGTAGAGTATATGCAAATTCAACAAAACTCCCCAGAGTCTTAAATGGAATGGGAATTTCTATTTTAACGACTTCAAAAGGAGTTATTTCAAATAAAAAGGCTAAAGCATTGAATGTTGGTGGTGAAATTCTTTGTCAAGTTTGGTAGTATAGGCAGGTAATAAGAAATATGTCAAGAATTGGTAGAAAACCGATAACTATTCCTGAAGGTGTTGAAATTTCACAAAAAGGTGATGTTATTAGTGTAAAAGGAACTCGTGGAATGTTAAGCTTTGAACATCGTGATACTGTAAGTATTAAAGTTGATGATAATTCAATATTAATTAGCAGGGAGAATGATGATAAAAGTAATCGTGAATTACATGGTTTAACAAGAGCATTAGTGCAAAACATGGTTAATGGTGTTTCCTTGGGATTTAAAAAAGAACTAGAATTAAATGGTGTTGGCTTTACAGCAGATGCAAAAAATCCTCCATTTTTAATTTTAAATTTAGGGTTTTCACATCCTATCTACTTTGTAATTCCAGATGAAATTACAATTGTTACTCCTAAACCAACACAAATTCATATCGAAGGGATAGATAAACAGCTTGTTGGTGAAGTTGCAGCAAAAATTAGATCCTTTAGAAAACCAGAACCTTATAAAGGTAAGGGTGTGAAGTATGTTGAAGAAACGATTAGAAGAAAAGCAGGTAAATCAGTTGGAGCGGGTGCATAACTATGTTAAAAGCTAAAAGAGAAAAAAAAGCTCGGTGGGAAAATAAAAGAGCTCGAGTTAAATATAAATTATTAAAAGGCACAAAAATGCGTCTTGTAGTTTATAGATCAAATAAAAATATTTTTGCTCAAATTGTTGATGATAATAAACATACAACATTAGTTTCAGCATCGAGTTTAGATAAAGAAATAACTGAATCGATTAATAAAGCTGAAAGCAAAATACAGCAAAGTGAAATTGTGGGACAATCACTTGCAAATAAAGCTAAAGATAATAAGATTTTAGAAGTAATTTTTGATAGAAATGGATATAAATATCATGGACGAGTTAAAGCTTTTGCAGATTCTGCAAGAAAAAGCGGACTTGTTTTTTAACGGAGAATAATTTGGTAAATATAATTAACCCATCAGAATTAGAGTTAAAAGATGAAGCAGTCGTTGTTATTAATCGCGTATCAAAAGTGATTACTGGCGGACGAAGGTTTGGATTTAATTCTGTTGTTGCTGTTGGGGATGGTAAAGGTCATTTAGGTATAGGTTTTGGAAAAGCTAGCGATGTAATGTCAGCTGTAAATAAAGCCAAAGAAAATGCAAAGAAAAATATTTTTAGAATTAATTTAATGAACGGTACAATACCTCATGAAATTAATGTAAGATATGCTTCTTCAAAAGTAATGTTAAAGCCAGCTTCGCCTGGTACTGGTATTATTGCAGGTGGACCAGTTAGAATATTATTAGAGCAAGTTGGTATTACAGATATTCTTTCTAAAATCACTTCTTCAACAAATCCAATCAATGTAGTTCGTGCAGTTGAAAAAGGATTAAAATCATTAAGAGATCCATTGACTGTTGCTCGTCAAAGGGGAATTACAGTAAAGGAATTATTCAGTTAAACTGATAAAATTATTATGGCTGACAAAAAACTGAAAATAACACAATTAAAAAGTGCAATTGGTTATCGTAAAAGAACCAAGGCAACAATTATAGCATTAGGACTAAGAAAATTAAATCATTCTGTAATTCATAATGATTCACCTGCTATTAGGGGAATGATTAATGCAGTTTGTTTTTTAGTTAAAGTAGAGGAAGTGTAAAATGGATTTAGGATCTTTATCTCCTGCAGAAGGATCAGTAAGAAAAACGAAGCGAATTGGTCGTGGTAATGCTTCTGGATGGGGTCGAACTGCTGGGCGAGGAATGAATGGTTATAAAGCCCGCTCTGGTAGTAAATCAAAACCACATTTTGAAGGTGGACAAACACCTTTATCGAGAAGGCTTCCAAAAAGAGGATTTTCTAATTATCCCTTTAGAAAAGAATTTCAAATTATTAATTTAGATCAATTAAGTAAGTTAGAACTTTCTAAAATTGATTTTGATATTTTATATCAAAAAGGTTTAATTAATAAAAAAAATATACCTGTTAAAATTTTAGGAAATGGTGATATTACTTCTAATATAGAAGTAACGGCAGATGCTTTTAGTCAATCAGCAATTTCTAAAATAGAAAAATCAGGTGGAAAAGTTATTTATAAATGATTGAAAAGATTTTAAATATATTTAAAGTTGAAGAGTTAAGGAAGAAAATAGGCTTCACCTTAATGATTATTGCTATATATCGATTGGGAGGTCATATACCTGTTCCTGGAATTAATACAAACGCATTACAAGAGGTAATGGGGCAGTATTCAAATTCACTCTTAGGTTTATATGATATGTTTGCTGGTGGATTTTTCTCACAAGCATCTATCTTTGCATTAGGTATTATGCCTTATATTTCAGCTTCAATTGTAATTCAGTTATTAGGTGCGGTTGTACCTTATTTCCAAAGATTACAAAAAGAAGGTGAAGAAGGTCGTAAAAAGATAATTCAATTAACAAGATATGGTACTGTTTTATTGGCTTTTCTTCAATCTATTGGTGTTGCTGTATTTTTAACTAGCTACCCTGGGACATCTCAAGGACCAATTGTACCTAATCCAGGAATAACATTTATTCTAACAACAATTATAATTTTAGTAACAGGTGTTATATTTGTTATGTGGATGGGGGAGCAAATTACCGATTATGGTATTGGTAACGGTATTTCATTAATAATTATGGTTGGAATATTA
Source organism: uncultured bacterium (assembly GCA_964529325.1). Classification (GTDB taxonomy): domain Bacteria; phylum Fidelibacterota; class Marinisomatia; order SCGC-AAA003-L08. The sequence continues at coordinate 26,393 of CAZGWH010000005.1, forward strand.
TCTCGTGCACCTCATATTTTTGTTCAACAAAGTAGATTGTTTCAAGATGGTTTATTAAGTGGAACTTTAATTGTAATGCTTGTAGCTACAGCAATAGTTATTACAGGTTTTGTTGTATATGTATCAACTGGAGTTCGTAAAATTCCAGTACAATATGCAAAAAGAGTTGTTGGGAGAAAAGTATATGGTGGTCAAGCTTCTCATATTCCTTTGAAAATATTAACTGCGGGTGTAATGCCAATTATTTTTGCTCAAGCACTAATGTTTATACCCAATACGATGGCATCATTTTTTCCTGTGGGAAATTGGTTCGGTGAAAAATTAACTATCTGGTTTTCACCTACACACGCCGTTTATTCTATTTTTTTTGCATTATTAATTGTGGTATTCACTTATTTTTATACAGCAATGGCTTTTAATCCTGTTGATGTTGCTGATAATATGAAAAAACAAGGTGGATTTATTCCTGGCGTTCGGCCTGGTAAAAATACAGCTGAATATATAGATAATATTTTAACTCGATTGACACTTCCAGCTGCTATATTTTTAGCATTAGTCGCAATTTTTCCATCAGTTTTAGTTATGCTAGATGATCAAGTAGATTATGCATTAGCGAGTTTCTTTGGTGGTACAAGTTTATTAATTATAGTAGGTGTTGCATTAGATACTTTACAACAAATTGAAAGTCATTTAATAATGCGTCACTATGATGGATTTTTGAAATCAGGGCAAATTAAAGGTCGCAAACGCTTTTAGCCTAAGCTCTTAATTTTTTGATACACATTCGTAATTCAATAGAAGTTGAGAAAATAAAGGCTAGTTGTGAGATTGTTCGCGATACTTTATTTATGTTGGAAGATTTAGTGAAACCAGGAGTGACAACTTTTGAGTTAGATAGGAAAGCCGAAGAATTCATAATTTCTAAGGGTGCTAAACCTGGATTCAAAGGTTTATATGGTTTTCCAGCAACATTATGTGTTTCAATTAATGATGAAGTTGTTCATGGGATACCAAAAAATAGAAAACTAGAGGATGGTGATATAATCGGTATTGATTGTGGAACATATATGAATGGATTTTATGGAGACCATGCAAAATCTTTCACTGTTGGAAAAGTAGATTCTAAAGTTATTGAATTATTAAAAGTAACTAAAGAAAGTTTATATCTAGGAATTGAACAGGCTATACCAGGAAACAATATCGGAGATATTGGTTTTGCTATTCAAAATCATGTAGAAAAATATAATTATGGAATAGTAAAAGATTTAGTGGGGCATGGAATTGGAGAAAAATTACATGAAGAACCTCAAATTCCAAATTATGGAAAAAAAGGGCGAGGGGCAAAAATCAAAGCTGGTATGTGTTTTGCGATTGAGCCAATGATTAATTTAGGTACTGATCAGGTTTTTACTAAAAGTGATAGTTGGACGGTATGTACAAAAGATGGTAAACCATCTGCACATTTTGAACATACGATTACAGTAACAAATGATAAACCTATAATTTTAACTAAATAGGATTAAATTGGCAAAAACAAAAGCCATAGAAATCGATGGAATTATTAATGAAACATTACCGAATGCGATGTTTCGTGTAAAACTTGAAAATGGGCATATAGTTTTGGCACATGTTTCAGGGAAAATGAGAATGCATTTTATAAAAATATTACCTGGGGATAAGGTGAAATTAGAATTATCACCTTACGATCTTACTCGAGGTAGAATAACATATAGGTATAAAGATTAATTATGAAAGTTAGAGCTTCTGTAAAAAAAATATGTGACAAATGTCAAATTATTAAAAGACATGGTGTCGTAAGAGTAATTTGTGAAAATCCAAAACATAAACAGAAACAAGGTTAAGGAATATACAATTGGCAAGAATTGCTGGAGTTGACCTCCCAAGAAATAAAAAAATAGAATATGCACTTCCATATATTTATGGAATTGGTCTTAATTTATCAAGAGACATATTAAATAAAACTGGTATAGATTCTAATACCCGTGTACATGAACTATCAGAAGAAGATGTACTAGCTATTAGAAATGAAATTGTAAATAGTTATCAAGTTGAAGGTGACTTGCGTTCAGAAATTGGTCGGAATATAAAACGATTAATGGATGCGGGAAGTTATCGAGGACTACGACATAGAAAAAGACTTCCCGTGAGAGGTCAGCGAACACATACAAATGCTCGTACGCGTCGTGGTAAAAAGGGCTTGGCAATTAAACGAAAAATTAAATAAACGGAATAGGAGATAATCTTTGGCAAGACCTGTAAAAGGTAAGAAAAAGAAAAAGATTAAAGTTGATCCTGAAGGGGTAGCCCATATCAAATCAACTTTTAATAATACTATAATTACACTTACTGATAAATTTGGAAATGTTATATCTTGGGGGAGTGCAGGATGTACTGGAATTAAAGGTTCTAGAAAAAGTACACCATTCGCTGCTACTCAAGCTGCTGAAAAAGCTGCTGAAACTGCAATGAGTATGGGACTATCTACCATTGAGGTTAGAGTTAAAGGACCTGGATCTGGAAGAGAAGCTGCAATTAGGGCATTAAGAGCAACAGGCTTAAATGTTACAGCGATTGTAGATGTAACACCGATTCCACATAATGGTTGTAGACCACCAAAAAGAAGAAGAGTATAATGGCAAGATTTAGAGGACCAAGAGCAAAAGTTTGTAGAAGATTAGAATTTCCAGTTTTTGAATCACCCAAATTTGCTTCACCAAGGAAAAACTTTCCACCGGGACAGCATGGACAATCAAGAAGGCGAAAACTTTCAAATTATGGTGTTCAGCTTAGAGAAAAACAACGGATTAAATATTTATATGGTGTTTTAGAAAAGCAGTTTAGAACTTATTTCAAAAAAGCACAATCTAAAGCAGGTCCAACAGGGCATAATTTATTAAGCATGTTGGAATCTCGATTAGATAATATTGTATATCGATTAGGGTTAGCTTCTACAAGACGATCTGCAAGACAAATTGTTACTCATAAACATTTGATGGTTAATAATAGAGTTGTTAATATACCATCATATATATGTAAACCAGGTGATGTAATCCAAATTCGTGACAAAAGTAAAAAATCTGAAATATTCCATGAATCAATGAGACGAATTCAAGGTGAAAATCCAATGCCATGGTTATTTTTAGATAAATCAAAACTAATGGGTACATTTGAAACTGTACCTGAACGAGACGAAATTCCAGAACCAGTTAATGAACAATTGGTTGTAGAATTATACTCAAAATAATCATTAACTACACCTTTAAAATAATAAGGATCAAATAATTGATAACAACAAAAGACAGACATTATCCTGAAATAATAGTTAAAATTGTAGATGACTCTGAAAATCATGCAAAAATTGTTGCAGAACCATTTGAGCGAGGTTACGGTTTAACTGTTGGTAATAGCTTAAGAAGAGTATTATTAACTTCTGTTCCTGGTGCCGCAATAAGTGCAATAAAAATTGATGGCGTTTCTCATGAATTTTCAATTGTAGAGGGTGTCATTGAAGACTTACCAGATATTATTTTAAATTTAAAAGAAGTAAGATTTAAATATGTTGGTGATGCAAATGAGACAATTACTCTTCAATTAAATGGCCCTCGAGAATTCACAGCAAAAGATATCGGAGATGCATTAAAAGAATTTGATGTGTTAAACCCTGATTTGCATATTGCAACATTAACTGAAAAAGCTGAACTTACAATTGATATTAAAGTTGTGAGAGGAAAAGGTTATAGTCCTGCAGAAAAAAATAAAAGAGATGAGTCGCCTTTAGGTACAATCTTTATTGATAGTGTTTTTAATCCAATTACAAATGTTTCTTATGAAGTTCAACCTATCCCTGCTTCAAGGGAAGGTCTTGAAAAATTAACACTAGATGTTACTTCTGATGGTGCATATGATCCAAAAGATGCGATTAATCATTCAGCTTCAATTTTAAGAAAACAATTGGGTTTATTTTTGTTTAATGATTCACGAAATATTGCTGCTGTTGATGAAGAAAAAATGAATGAAACTCTTGAGATAAAATCAATTCTACTTAAGAGTATTGACGAAATGGAACTTTCTGTTAGAAGTCATAATTGTTTACAAGCTGCTGGAATTAAAACAATTGGCGAATTAGTTGATAAGGAAGAAAATGAAATGCTTCGATTTAAAAACTTTGGTAGAAAATCATTAACTGAATTAGTTGAAAAATTAAGCAGTATGTCACTATCATTTGGTATGGATGTTGAAGCTTATCTTGAAAGTGAAGGCTAAAAAATGAGACATCAAAAGAGTGGTCGCAAATTAAATAGAACTGCTAGTCATCGTAAAGCATTAATGATGAATATGGCATCATCTTTAGTTTTACACAAAAGAATCAGAACAACCGATGCTAAAGCTAAAGAGCTTCGAGGGTATGTAGAACGATTGGTTACTTATGCAAAAAAAGAATCTGTTCATGGGCGTCGATTGATTCAAAAAAAATTACCAGGTTCATTAGGTAAAAAAGTAGCTAATATATTAATTCACGATATAGCACCAGAATTTAAAGAAAGAAATGGTGGTTACACTCGAATAATTAAACTTGGTAATCGAAAAAATGATAATGCCTCTGTTTCATTAATTGAATTTGTTGGATTTGAAAATTTAATTGATACTGAAATTATTGAAGGTGAAGTTGTCGAAAGTGAAGACGCTTAAGGCAATTTAACTGACATATTACATTGATTAAAAAATCATTTATATATAGGGCTATGTTTTTCATAGCCCTATTTTATTTTCAATTATTTTCTAAAAATTTAGATACATTTATGTGGGTTCAAATTGAATCAATGACCTCAAAAGAATCAATCGATGATGTAATTAAGTTTGCAACCCAAAATAGATATAGTAATTTATTAGTTCAAGTGAGAAGCAGAGATAATGCGGCGTATAATTCAAAAATTGTTTCAAAATTAATTTCAATTAATAAGAATTTTGACCCTTTAGAATATATTTTAAAAAAAGGGCATATTAATAATTTAAAAATTCATGCATGGTTAAATATGTATGTTTCATGGTCTGGAAAGAATAGTCCAAAAAATAAAAAACATTTAATCAATATTAATAATAAATGGCGAGATTATTCTTTTAATAAAACAAAAAATATATTTACAAATCATTATATATCCCCCAATCACCCCGAAGTAAATAATTATTTATTAAATATTATTAGAGAAGTTTGTAATAATTATAATATTGATGGAATACATTTAGATTATATTCGATTTAAAGATTTAAATTTTGGAAATAATAATATTGGATTAAAAGAGTTTTCTAATAAAATGAAATATACAGATTTTTCCTTACTAGATGAAAATATTACTCAAAGCCAAATTGAGGAATGGAATAAATTTAAACTTAATAAAGTTACTGAACTTGTAAATCGAACTCATTATTTATTAAAATCAAAATTTAATAATATTAAATTATCTGTAGCAGTTAAACCTAATTTATTAGAAGCTAAAATTAGGTTTTCTCAAAATTGGGTGGAGTGGTTAAAATCTGGAATTGTGGACTATGTACTACCTATGAATTATTATTCAGATATGTATTACTTTAATAGAGATCTAAAATTAATGATTAATCGAATTCCACAACCTTTACATTTTAAAATTATAATGGGGATTGGGTGTTATAACCAATCTGTTGATAATGTTATCGATAAAATTTCATTAGTAAAAATGCATGGTTTTGGAGGAATAAGTTTATTCTCATTTGATAATCATAAAAATGAATTAGATTGGTTTTACCCATTAAATAAAATATTAACAAATAACTAATTAGGTTTATATATGAAATCACGACTTATTAAATCACCAATTGGAAACAAATTAAATTGCAAAGGTTGGCATCAAGAGGCCGCCTATAGAATGTTACAAAATAATTTAGATCCTAATGTTGCTGAAGATCCAGATAATTTAATCGTTTATGGTGGGCTTGGTAAAGCCGCAAGGAATTGGGAATGTTTTGAAAATATTCTAAATTCATTAAAATTATTAGAAAATGATGAAACACTATTAATACAATCAGGGAAACCTGTTGGTGTTTTTAAAACTCATACATGGACTCCTAGAGTAATTATATCAAATTCAATGTTAGTACCAAATTGGGCGAATTGGGAGCATTTTCGTGAACTCGATAAAAAAGGTTTAATGATGTATGGTCAAATGACAGCAGGATCTTGGATATATATTGGAACTCAGGGTATTCTACAAGGAACTTATGAAACTCTTGCTGAAGTTGCTCGCCAACATTTTAATAATACATTAAAAGGAACTTTAACAGTAACTGCAGGGCTTGGAGGAATGGGTGGTGCCCAACCTTTAGCCGTTACCATGAATGAAGGTGTAAATATTACGATTGAAGTAGATCCTCATCGTATTGATAGAAGATTAGAAACAAAATATCTGGATGTAAAAACAAATTCTTTTGAAGAAGCATTTACGATTGCAAATCACGCAAAAAATACAGGGAAAGCAATTTCCATTGGATTATTAGGTAATGTAGCAGATGTATTAAAAAGAATGATTGATGAAAATATTGTACCAGATATTTTAACTGACCAAACATCTGCACATGATGAATTAATTGGGTATATTCCAAATGGTATGACTTTAAAAGAGGCAAATGAATTAAGAGAAAGTAATCCAAATAAGTATATTAAAGAATCATATAGAACGATGGGCGAGCATTGCAATGCGATGTTGGATTTACAAAAAATGGGTGCTGTCACTTTTGATTATGGAAATAATTTAAGAGGTCAAGCACAGACTAATGCAGGGGTTCAAAATGCATTTGATTTTCCAGGATTTGTTCCAGCCTATATTCGAAGTTTATTTTGCGAAGGGAAAGGTCCTTTCCGATGGGTTGCATTGTCAGGAGACCCCGAGGATATTTATAAAACAGATAAGAAAATATTAGAGTTATTTCCAGAAGATAAACCACTCGCAAGATGGATTAAAATGGCTCAAGAAAAAGTTCAATTTCAAGGACTACCTTCACGGATTTGTTGGTTGGGATATCGTGAGCGAAATTTATTTGCAGAAGTTATTAATGATATGGTCGCTTCAGGAGAATTAAGTGCACCAATAGTTATAGGAAGAGACCATTTAGATTGTGGTTCTGTTGCGTCTCCTAATCGTGAGACGGAGGCGATGAAAGATGGTTCTGATGCGGTTGCTGATTGGCCAATTTTAAATGCAATGCTATCTGTTGGAGGTGGAAGTAGTTGGACATCTGTTCATCATGGTGGTGGAGTTGGGATGGGATATTCAATTCATTCAGGTGTAGTAATTGTTGCTGATGGCACTCCAGAGATGAAAGATCGATTAAACAGAGTATTAACAAATGACCCTGGCACTGGAGTGATGAGACATGCTGATGCCGGTTATGAAAAAGCAATTGATATTGCTAAAGAAAGAAACCTTAAACTTCCAATGGAAAACATGTTTTAATGAAAAGTATAATAACAAATATTAAATCTATTTTTACTTGGGATGATATTAATAATTCTTTTCTAGAAATAAATAATAAAAATATACTAATTGAAAATGGAATAATTATTGAATTATGTGATAATATTCCATCCGTTGATGAGGAAATTGATGCTGATGGATTATGTATAACTCCTGGTTTTATTGACTCACATACTCATCCTGTCTTTGCAAATAATAGAGCAAATGAGTTTAAAATGAGAGTTTTAGGTAAATCGTATAAGGAAATTACTGAAAAAGGAGGTGGGATAATTTCATCAATTAATGCTGTAAGAAAATCGACAGAAGATGAATTATATAATTTTACTTTAGAAAATATCGAAACTCTTTTTTCTCATGGTTCAACATTAATTGAAGCAAAATCGGGTTATGGATTAACACTTGAAGATGAAATTAAATCATTAAAAGTATTAAAACGAATAAATACAGATTGTATAATTGATATTATTCCTACATTTATGGGTGCACATGCTTTTCCTCCAGAATATTCCGATAATAAAGAACGGTATATTGATTTAATTTGTAATGAAATGATTCCACAAGTTGCTGAAAAAAAATTGGCTTTATATTGTGATGTATTTTGTGAAAAAGGATATTTTACTGTAAATCAGTCACGACGAATATTAGAAACAGGAATAAAATATGGATTGAAACCTCGTTTACATGCTGATGAATTTATTGATTCTAATGGTGCTGAATTAGCTTCTGAAATAGGTGCAATTTCAGCAGATCATCTAATGGCAATTTCAGATATTGGTATAAAAAAAATGGCCGATGCTGGAGTAATTGCAACAATTTTACCTGGAACCACATTATTTTTGGGTCAACATAATTATGCAAATGCACGGAAAATGATTGATAATGGATTAGAAATAGCAATTGCCACAGATTTTAATCCAGGCTCTTCAACATTAAATTGTTTATCGATGGCAATGGCATTAGCAACACTTTATTGTGGAATGACGATTGAAGAATCTTTTAAAGCAATTACATATAATAGTGCAAAAGCGGTAGGGATGGAAAATAAAATTGGAATGATAAAAAAAGGGTATCAAGCTGATTTATTATTTTGGAATATTAATTCAATTGATGAAATACCATATTGGATGGGGTCTGACCGTATGATTAATATTATGAAAAAAGGTGAGTTTTTAGAGGATTAATCCTCTAATTTTTATTTATATTTTTGGAGATTTTATGAAAAAATATTTAATATTATTATTTTTTATTATCGGGTTTTTTATTAGTTGTGACAATAAAATAATAAAAACAGAGGCGGATAAATTACATCAATTTTTTTCAAAAGAGTGGGAGTATGGATTAAAGAATAATCCTGAATCTGCCACATGGTATGGAGATGATAGATTTAATAATCAGATAAATGATAAAAGCATAGAAAAGATTATTTCAAATCACGGAAACAACATAAAATCTCTTAAAAATCTTGTACAAATTAAAAGAAGTCAACTAGATGAAAATGATCAATTAAATTATGATTTATATAAACAAGATTTAAAGACTACAATTGAGGATTATGAGTATAAGAACTATTTAATTCCAATTACACAATTAGGAGGAATTCAAATTGATTTACCCAATATGGTAGAGTTAATGCCATTTAATAATATTAAAGATTTTCATAATTACATTTCCCGTATGAGGGCCATACCTAATGCTATTGAACAAACTATTAATGTAATGAAAAGAGGCATAAAAGAAAAAATAATGCCTCCAAAAGTAACGATTGAAAAAGTAAGTGCTCAAATTAAAAAACAGACAGAAATTCCTTATGATGAAAGTCCTTTTTACACACCATATTTAAATATTGATTTGAATATTTCAAATGCGTTAAAAGATAGTCTGAAACAAATTGGAAAATTATTAATATCTGACCAGATTATTCCTGCATATCAAAAACTGAATTTATTCTTTTTAGAAGAATATTATTCAAATGCAAGAGTTGATTACGCAATTTCCTCAATTCCAAATGGTAAAAGATATTATAATTATTTAGTAAAATATCACACAACTACAGATAAAACTCCAAAAGAAATACATGGAATTGGAATAGATGAAGTGAGTCGTATTAGAAAAGAAATGGATAAAATAATTTCGGAATTAAATTTTGATGGAGAATTCTCAGATTTTCTGAATTTTTTAAGAAACTCAAATCAATTTTATTATGATAATCCAGAAGATTTAATAAATGGGTATCGGGCAATTTGTAAACGCGTAGATCCCGAACTTGCAAAGTTTTTTGGGAAATTACCTCGCATTCCTTATGGTGTAAAGCCAATTCCGGAATATCAAGCAATGTCATCCCCTACAGCTTATTATTATGGTGCATCTGCTGATGGCAAAAGACCAGGGTATTTTTGGGCAAATACATATAATTTAAAAATGAGACCAAAATACGAAATGGCAGTCCTAGCTATACATGAAGCAGTCCCTGGGCATCATTTACAAATATCATTAGCGAATGAAATGGAAAATGTCCCAACATTTAGAAAACATTCAGGACATACTGCTTTCGTTGAAGGTTGGGGGTTATATTCTGAAAGTTTGGGTGATGAAATGGGTATTTATGATACGCCCTATTCTAAATTTGGTCAATTAACATATGAAATGTGGCGAGCATGTCGATTAGTTGTAGATACAGGAATCCATGCATTTGGCTGGTCAAGAATAAAATCAATTCAATATATGGCGGAAAATACTGCAAAAACTATATTTGATATTGAAAATGAAATAGATAGATATATTGCATGGCCTGGACAAGCATTGGCATATAAAATTGGAGAATTGAAAATTAAAGAAATTCGAAAAAATGCAGAAATTATTTTAGGTGATGAATTTGATATTCGAGAATTTCATGATAAATTATTAGAATCAGGTTCTTTACCTCTTGATATATTAGAAAACAAAATGGCAAAATATATAAGGGATAAAGCAAAATTATAATTATTAATTACAGATTGAAACTTTATGCGAAACATTAATAAGTTGTAAATTATTCTATGGTTGAAACATATAAAAAATACGATAACCTGTTTACAAACATAAAGCCAAATGCAATTGGAAATATTGTTATATTTTCAAAAAATAATTCATGGGAAATTCAACAAAGTTATGATGATGTTACCCAAAAAGAAACTAAAATTTGGCAACATTTATATTCAAAAGTTATTGACAATTCAACTCAATATGGTTCTATTGAATTTATTCAGGGTATCAAAAAATTAAAATTATGCTCTAATGAATTCCCTAATTTGAAAGCAATTTCAACTCGAATTAAATCATTAACCGATTGGGAAGTAGTAACAGTGGCAGGGTTTTTAGATGAATATTTATTTTTTGAACTAAATGCAAATCGGCGATTTCCATCTACGGACATTATTAGACAATCGCAACGGTTTGAAGAAAAATATAGAACAACCCCAATTAAAAATGAATTTGGATATACTCCTGAACCTGATATTTTTCATGATGTCTTTGGACACATGCCATTTTTAACAAATCAGTCATATTGTAATTTTTTGGCTGAAATTGGTCAATTGGGTTATGAAATTCTATTGAATGAAAGAGGGTTTAGTCAAGAATTAATTGCCCATAATTTAAAAAGATTACAAAATTTTGCATGGTGGACTTATGAATTTGGTGTTATGATAAATCAAAATGATAATCCAAATAATAAATTAAAGTATCAAATTTATGGTTCGGGTATATTATCATCTTATGATGAATTAATGAATGTGGTGAATTGTGGTGAAAATAAATCTAACCATTCCATTTTTATACCATTTGAAATTGAAGAAGTCGTAACAACACGGTTTGATTATAGTGAAATTCAAGATAGATATTTTATTATTAATTCAATGGAAGAGTTGTACCAATCATTTAGAAATAATAAAAATTTATTTATGTATGAAGGATAATAAAATATGAAATTAAATTTACATATAGATGGTATGTCATGTAATGGATGTGCATCAAATATTAAAAATATGATATCTGAATTTAATGGTGTGAAAAATGTGAATGTAAACTTTGATTCAAAATCGGCGGAGTTAGATATAAATGATAAGCAATTTAATTCTGTTGAATTTATTCATAAGTTTAATGATACAAAATTTATAGTTAAAATAGTTGAAGAAAATTTAAAAGATAAAAAGTCTTCATTTTTTAATAAAATAACAAATTTGTTTTAAAAATTTACTAATTTATAAAAATAAAAGGAATTAAAGTGAGAATATTAATATTTATAGTTACAATTTTTGCAGCTTTATGGGGACAATGAGCACTCTGAAGTAACCCGTCATTGCCGGTCGGCAATTCGGATAAAGGTGTAGGACTATGGTCAGGTCAGGTCATGCTCGGCGTAGATAATAATTATCAATATATTGATTGGGGACATCCAGAAATTGATGGAGAAGTTGATGATAATGGAAATGAAGTTGGTGATCATTTAGGCACTCTTACTGCAAAAATTATTTCTCCTAATATTACAATTGGTTTGTCAAATTATTGGAATATTACCATAGGGCAAGTAATTGGGATTCGATCGATGACATGGGGAAATGATTTAGAATCCCAGCATCATAGAGAAGAAAATTCATTAACTGATTTTATAAATGATTTGAATGAAATTCAAGCAATTGGTGGTTTATTAGGCGATAGCCGAATAATGCTTCGGTATTTAATGATAAATGGAGGTGCAGGACCAGGTCATAGATTGTTTTTTGGGGGAGGTTTAGTTATACCTTCAAAAAATACATTGACAAAGTCTCCATTTGCTATACCAGAAGAAACAGAAGATCACCGTCATTTCAGCATGAGTGAAGGGGTATATAAAGCAATATTTGAAACCCAATATTTTATAAAACGAAAATTAAATCCCGTTTTTATTGGTGGAACATTTTCCATTGAAGAACCACTTTCAGAAAGTGAATATGGTTATAAAGCATCTCGATTAATTGATTTATCTTTTACTGCATTTTCAGGTAAAGTAAAATTAATAAATGGATCAATTGGTGCGAGTTTAATGGTTCGGCAGACCTCAAAAGGATATTGGAATGGAGAGGTCGCTCCTAATTCTGAAAGTACATTAGTGATACCAGGGGTTGGGTTTTTATGGAATATAAATATTGGGACATTGGCCGTTAATTTACAAAAACCATATTTTTTAGATGGCTCTTTTACAGGGACTGAAGGCCAAGCTGAAGAAACAACAGATGTATATCAAATTTCAGTTAGTGTGAGAAAAGTTTTAGATTATTCAATACCTTTTTTAGACTGGTAAAAAGAAAATTGTAACTCATTATTATTTATATAGAAAATCTTATTTTTTAATAAATTTTTAATGGTTTATATTATTGAAGCTCTCTAAATTTTCAGGCTTTGCGTTAATCAATTACCGACGATTGACAATTATTAGAAAGCAATGGCCAGATAGCTCAGTCGGTAGAGCAGAGGACTGAAAATCCTCGTGTCGGCGGTTCGATTCCGTCTCTGGCCACCTCTAAAAACCTTGTTTATTCACGATAAACAGGGTTTTTTTGTTTTTTACTCATTTCCTACCAAATACTCTTTTTGTTCTAAACTATCAAATATTGACAGTAAAGCACTCATAGTAGTACCGATTTTAATTTTTTAATACACTACAAAGCCCCTTTTTTTAAATAATGATATTTTTCTTATTCTTATAATAAAATTTCTTCTTATTATACGAGTAACTTTCGAGTAACTATTTTACAGGTTAGACAAATTATATAATTAAATAATGAGAAATATATTCCATTTACGGCTAAAGGATATAGAGCTTCAAGCAGAACGCACTATTGATAGAACCTTGCAAACAAAACCCATTGCAATAATATCATCACATCACGATAATGGTAGTGTTATTGCATTATCAAGTGAAGCTAAGGAAGAAGGATTATTTAATGGGTTAAAGATTCATATTGCTCGGAAAATGTCACATAGTGTTCGCATGTTACCTTATAATCAAAATTTATATCGTCAAGTTCATGAAAGTCTATACCAAACTATCCGTAATTATACTCCTTTATTTGAACCTGAAGTATTTGGACAGTATTATATGGATATGACAGGAACAAGTAGATTATTAGGGTGCATGAATGATGTTGGTATGCATATCACGCGAGACATTAAAAATCAATTAAATTTGAAAAGTAAAATAGGAATAAGTTCTAATAAATTGGTTAGTAAGATATCTACGGAAGTTGTACCTGAAACAGTTTGGGAAATAAAAAATGGAAATGAACCTAATTTTATAGCACCTCTATCTCCTGTTTTTTTGCCAATCTATAAAGAAGTATCTATCAAAAAAGTAATTCGCTTTCTTATGCTCAAATCTATTTCACAAGTTCAAGATATTTTAAAAATACCACAGCTTGCACCTATTATATTTGGTCGATATTATTCTCAATTGAATATGCAAGCATTTGGGAAAGATATATCTCTTGTACATCCATTATTAGAGAAAATTAAAATTACAGAACAAAAAGTGCTCTCTCAAGACACAAATGATTATCAGGTTTTGCAAAGTATTGTGCGAGAATTATCTGGGCATATTGGATTTAAAATGCGTTCATCTCATCGTCTGGCTAAATATATATATATTGAAATTCATTATACCGATGGTTTTTTAAATAAAAAACGAAGCAAGCTTAATTCAAATGACGACCATACAATTATTAATGTCTGTACCTTTTTGTTAAAAAAAGTTTTTACTCGACGAAACCGAGTCCGCACTCTTATTGTTACTGCGACTAATTTATTTCCTGCTAGCAGACAATTATATCTTTTTAATCAAAAAGAAACTAAACAAAATAGTATCTCTTCAGCATTAGATAAAGTTCGTTTAAAATTTGGAGAACATAGTATTCACAATGGGTTTTCTTCTAAAAGTTATCATTAATTCTATATGTTTATACATTTAAATACACATACAAATTACTCTAAAATGTATAGTGGTAATACATTCAGAGATTATCTTGATGCTGTAAAGAAACTCAATATGCCCTATTTAGCAATTACGGAAGTTAATGGTTTATGGGGATTTATTCATTTTATTACTATTGCAAAAGATTATGGTATTAAAGCAATTGCAGGCTCAAATATCATTACAGAAAAATATGAAGCAATAATACTTGTTGAAACAGAAGCAGGGTTCTCTAACCTATGTAAAATTCTTTCTAATTTACATTTAAACAAAACATTTTCTTTACCTGATATATTAAAAAAATATCATTCAGGACTTTTTATATTATCTCATCAAAAATATACTTTAGATAAACTTATAAATATTATTCCGCTATCACATCTATTTATTGAACTTCGCCCAGGAATTGATGAAATGCTTGCTAAACAATGGGAAAAAGAATTAAATATTAGCTCTATTGCAACAGGTGATGTTTATTTTATGCATAAAAATGATATTCATACACATAAAATTCTAAGAGCCATTCATTATAATACAACACTATCCCGTATAGATAAATCTCAATATAAATCTGATAATCATTGGTTTCGCAATAAAGAAAATATGAAGGATATATTTCCAAATAGCATAGAAGCTATTCATAATAGCTATAAGCTCGCTCAACGATGTAAAACCAATTGGGATTTCAGTAATACTATTTTTCCAAATATTGGGAAAGGTGAAAGTAAAACAAATAATCCAAATAAAACATTAAAAGAACTTACGCTACACGGAGCAAAAAAACGATATAATAAAATTACATCACATATTCAAAAACGAATTGACTATGAATTAGACATTATTATTCAAAAAGGTTTTGCCACTTATTTTTTAATAGTTTGTGATATTGTAAAACAAACTAAATCTACAATTGGTCGAGGCAGTGGAGCAGCATCAATAATAAGCTATTGTTTATTTATTACCCAAGTTGACCCCATTAAATATAATCTTCAATTTGAACGATTTATTCATCCTGAACGCAT
Organism: uncultured bacterium; assembly: GCA_964529325.1. Lineage (GTDB taxonomy): Bacteria > Fidelibacterota > Marinisomatia > SCGC-AAA003-L08. Next base: position 41,923 of record CAZGWH010000005.1, read on the forward strand.
TGATATGCCTGATATTGATATTGATTTCCCTTGGGATGAACGAGATGATATTTTAAAATATATTTTTAATACGTATGGGCTTAAACATACCGCAATGGTTTCTAATCAAGTTTTTTTACAACCTCGATCTGCAATTAGAGAAGTTGGAAAAGTATATGGACTTTCAAATGAAGAAATTAAATCAGTAACAAAACGCATTGGATATCATACGCGTCATCGAAAATTAGCAAGCTGGGTTAAAACAGATAATCGATTTAAAAATATAAATTTAGATGAAACACTTGAAGAGATATTAGTTCAAAGTGAAAAAATAATAGGTGCATTACGAAATTCGTCGGTTCATCCTGGAGGGGTTATTATTGTCCCTGATGAAATTCAAAAATATGTCCCTGTTTTAAAGACACCTAAAGATGTACAAATTGTAGAATGGGAGAAAGACCAAGTTGAGGATAGTGGATTATTAAAAATAGATATTCTTGGAAATCGCTCATTAGCAGTAGTGCGTGATACGCTAAATCAATTAGGATTATATCGCAATAAATACATGGACTATCATCAAATTAAATCAACAGAAGATATTAAAACAATTGAGCTTATGAAATCAGGGCGAACGATGGGAATATTTTATATTGAAAGTCCAGCAACAAGGCAATTACTTGCAAAATCTCAACATATAGATTTTGAACATGTCGTCATATATTCATCAATTATTCGCCCAGCCGCAAACCGATTTATCAATTTAATGTTAGAACGCATTCATGGTAAACCGTGGCAATTGCTCCATCCTGATTTACTCTGCCTTGCTGAGAGTTATGGGATTATGGTTTACGAAGAACAAGTTTCAACGGTAGCAAGAAAAATTGCAGGATTTGGTTATGCTGAATCTGATTATATCCGAAAAGTTATTTCTCGTAGTTCTCTTGCACATACCATTTCATACTGGAAACAGAAATTTATTAAAGGGGCAAATAAAAATGGATATACAACGGAACTTGCAGAAAAATTATGGGCAATGATTGAATCTTTCTCCGGGTATTCATTTTGTAAGCCACATTCTGCTTCGTATGCAATGTTATCATTTACCTGTGCATATTTAAAATCACATTTTCCTGCTGAGTTTCTAGCGAGTGTTATTAGTAATCAAGGAGGGTTTTATTCTACCTATGCCTATATGAGCGAAGCTAAACGATTTGGAATACAGATTCTTAAACCACATATTAACCTAAGTCTAAAAAAATATAAGGGTAAAGGGAATAAAATACGCATGGGATTTATGGCAATTCATAATTTACAAGAAAAGGCAATTATTTCTATTTTAGACGAGAGAAAAAATAGTGATTTTAGGTCATTAGATGATTTTTTATTACGAACAGATATTCACATGGCTGATGCAATGGCATTGGTAAATGCAGGATGCTTTATTGAATTATGTTCGCATATGAATCATAGAGAAATTGCTCTCAAAACAGCATCCTTTTATTTGCAACCGTTAGAAGAACGCAACCCTGTAGAAATTAAAATCAATACACTTTCACTCACACACAATGAAAAAATAACATTAGAAATTGAATCATTTGGGTTTCCAATTAGTGAACATCCGTTAAAAAAATATCAATCCTTTATTCAATACCGTGTTCAAAAAGCAATATATATTCATAAACTACATCGGAAGAAAGTTGTATTTGCAGGTGTACTAATTACTCGAAAAATCACAGCAACAAAAAGTAAAGAGGCAATGGAGTTTGTTACTTTCGAAGATGAAACAGATATTTATGAATGTGTGATGTTTCCTGAAATATATAAAAAATATGGTGATTTACTTAATTGGGAAACACTTTTTTTAGTTCATGGTAAAGTTGAAAAATCATTCAATATTTATACACTTACAATATCTCGCTTGGAAAGTTTGCAACGAACTGTTGATGTGAAATTAGTAGGATAATTAAAATAAACTTTTTTGCTGGCAAATATGGGATTCCATAATGCATCTTTTGCTATTATTCTTCACAGAATTCACTATTGTGGAAACAGGATAATATTCTAATTCTGATTTAATATTATTAAAATTAAATGATTGATATTCAAGGGATGTATTCAGCCAATTATCCATGTTATTTTTTTGGAGTACAGGCATTCGATGATGAATATTATTTAATTGATTATCGGCATTAGTTGTAATAACGGTATAAGACTCAATAATATTCCCAAGAGAGTTTTTCCACCTACTCCATAAGCCCAAAAGACAAAATAAATTATTATCTTGAGTGAAAATATAATATGGTTGTTTTTGCCCATTAACAATTTTCCATTCATAATACCCATCAATTGGAATTAAACATCGCTGAGAATTAACTAAATTTTTAAATGATGATTTTTCTGAAAGGGTTTCTTGTCTTGCATTAATCATATTAGAAGCAAAAGACTCATCCTTTGACCATGATGGAATAAGCCCCCATTTCATTTGCTTTATAATTCGTTTTTCTTTTTTTTGAATAATAATTGGATGTTGATGTGTAGGAGCAATATTGTAACTTGGTGTATAATAAATCAAATCATCCCAATGGTCAATTGATAATTCACGAATAATATCTAATTTAGATTTAGTTAATGTTTTTCGTCCGCACATAATAGGGTAATAAATGATAAATCATATTTTATAATTTATACTCTGATTAGAGCTGAAATATATATAAAAATGAAGTGATTTGGGGTACCGTGTGAAAGCAAACAATGATTACATCCAAAAATAAAATTTGGGAAGGTCAAAATACTTGAGTTTTTACAATTTATCGAACATCCGAAGAGAGTTAAATTTCTAATCAAAAGTAATTAAGTTTAAAAGAGCTATCAATAAAAAAATAGCAGAATTTTTATTAGGTCTTAATTATTTTCCTATTTGTAAAGATCAGAATCTTAATATTTTTAGACGAAGTTATTATGAAATAGATTTCAATTAAATTAGAAATACTAAGTATTAGAAAGTGAAATATCATTACATCGTTCACATGTTTTTTCAGGTATCCATCCCCAGTTTATCATTAATTTAAAAAAACAACATCCAGCACAGAATCCAAAATTACTTTCTAATCCAGCAAAAAATATTAGTATTCCAAGGAGGTATGTTGCTTTCTGAGGGTTTCCTGAATGTATGAGAATAATAGAAGAGGTGGTAAAAACTAAATCAACAAATTGTGCAAATCGCTTTGGTGGTCCAGGAGATACTTTATATGGTTCACCTAATATTGGAATTATTACTTTGGTCGCTAATAGTGCTATAGGGCTTAATGTAGGGCCTGCAAGAACTCGTGCATAAAACCCATAGGCTACAAAGTATAGTATATAAATATTTTCTGTGTATAAAAATAATGAAGTCAATGAAAGAACAAAAAAAGCAACAATTCTTGCTGCATATTCAATAATCGTTTCAGGGAAAGAAAAAATCTGTTTTAATAAGTTGGTATTGATGGGTCTATTTCGCTTTCCTTTCTTTGCTTTTATATTAAGCAGTTTGCCAATTTACACAAAATTCTTTATAAGCCCCATTCGGCATACCCAAATCCGTCACCTATCAGTTATGATGAAACAGTCAATGAATGCAATGTCTTTACGAGTATTTGATATTAATGGTCGATTAATTGAAACCTTGATTGATGGTCAAATTGAATCAGGTTTTTATACGGTTGAATGGAATTTCCAAGCGGAGTATATTTTGTTAAAATGAAGTCAGATGATTTTAATCAAACACAGAAATTGATATTGGTTAAATAGATTTATATTTAATGAAAAAAAACTCTCCATAAATGACAATCAATAATCTTGTATTTATAAATAATAGGGTTTTATATTACTATGCTTTGCCCATTGCTAAATTTGGTATTTTAATATATGTTTGAACAACTTCAAAATAGATTACACAATGTAGTCAAGACTTTAAAGGGTCATGGAAAGATTACAGAAAGTAATGTAACAGAAGCTTCTAGAGAAATTAGAAGAGCATTACTTGAAGCTGATGTAAACTTTAAAGTTGCTCGGGATTTTATTAAAAGAGTCCAAGAAAAAGCAACGGGTGAAAAAGTAATTCGGTCAATATCACCGGGACAGCAATTCATTAAAATTTTAAATGATGAATTAACAGAATTTCTTGGTGGTGATTCAGTTGAAATAAAATTTAATTCAATAGGACCGACAACAATTTTAATGGCAGGTTTGCAAGGTTCAGGTAAAACAACGACGACTGCAAAGCTGGCAAGTTTTTTGAAAAAGAAATATCGGAAAAATCCAATATTAATTGCTGCAGATTTACAACGACCAGGTGCTGTTGACCAATTAAAAGTGATGGCCAAAAAAGCAGAAGTTGATTATTATTGTGAATATATCAAAGATGTATTGCAAGTTGTAAAAAATGGCTTAAAAAAAGCAAAAGATAATCAAAATGATGTGATAATTATTGATACGGCAGGTCGGTTACATATAGATGCAGAATTAATGGAAGAGTTGAAAAAAGTAATTTCATTATCAACTCCTGATGAAATTTTATATGTAGCAGATGGAATGACTGGTCAAGATGCTGTTAATTCATCAAAAGCATTTAATGATGAAATTGATATCTCTGGTATTGTGTTGACCAAAATGGATGGTGATTCTCGTGGTGGTGCAGCATTATCAATTCGAAAAGTAACAGGTAAATCAATTAAATTTATTGGTACTGGTGAAGGATTGGATGGATTAGAAATTTTTCATCCAAATCGGCTTGCAAATCGAATACTTGGAATGGGTGATGTAATATCTTTAGTTGAAAAAGCTCAAGAAGTGATTAATACTGAAGAAGCTGAAAAACTTGCTAAACGAATGGTGAGTAAAGAATTTAATTTTGAAGATTTTCAACAACAGATGAAACAGATTCAAAAAATGGGATCTATTTCTGATATTATGAAAATGGTACCAGGTATGAATAAAATGCCTGTCGGTGATGTGAACGAAAAACAACTAATATGGGTTGATGCGATGATTAGTTCAATGACTGTAAAAGAGAGACAGAACCCTAATATTATTAATGGGTCAAGACGAAAAAGAATTGCAAAAGGAAGTGGAAGAAGCCTCTTCGAAATAAATCAATTACTGAAACAATTCTTCCAAATGAAGAAAATGATGGCTGGATTCAGTAAAAAAGGATTCAAGAGGATGCCGTTTAACTTATAAGTGAATAAGGAGAACAGTTGGCTGTTCGTATTAGAATGAAAAGGCTCGGTCGCCGTAAAAGACCATTTTATCGATTGGTTGCAATCGATTCAAAAACAAGAAGAGAAGGTGTTGAAATTGAAAGATTAGGATGGTTTGATCCTTTAAATAAGGATAATCATTTTAACTTGAATGAAGACCGTATTAAACATTGGTTAGGAATTGGTGCAAGCGCATCTCATGCTGCCAAAGGATTATTCAAAAAAGCAGGTTTGTCATATAAGTGGCATTTAGAAAAAAATGGTGCATCAGAAGAAGAAGTTACACTATTATTGGAAAAATGGCATTCAAATAAATCTTTAAAAGCTGAGAATACAAAAGAAGTTCCAGTGGTTGAAGAAGCACCTGTAGAAAATCTTGAATCAGATGAAGAAGTTGTTGAAGTTTCTGCCGAAAGCGAAACTGAAATTAACATTGTGGAAGAAACACCACCATCAACTAAAGAAAAAAAGGTTGAAGAAGCGAGTGCTGATAAACCTTCAAAAGATGCAAAACCCAAAGAATCTAAAGTAACTGAAAAGAAAGCTCCAAAAAAGGCTGAAAAGAAAGTTGCTAAAGAAGAAAAACCGGTTAAAGCAGAAAAGCCTGTTGATGAAAAATCTGAAAAAAAACTTGAAGCTGAAAAAAAATCGGCAAAGAAAGAAAGTGAATAATCAGGTTAGGAGTTAAGTTTGAAAGAGTTACTTGAAGATATAATTAAAGCAATTGTAGATGATGTTGATGCGGTAAAGGTAAATATTTTAGATACTGAAAGCACAACTATTTATGAATTGCATGTAGCCAAAGAAGATGTAGGAAAGGTAATTGGTAAGAAAGGGCGAAATATTACAGCTCTGAGAATTATTCTTTCTGCGGGTACATCTAAAGCAGGAGATAAAAGAGCACTTCTGGAAGTTGTCGACTAAAAGACAGCTTAAATTTATCAAATCAGGTCATCTGAAAAATCCATATAAGGATAATGGTGATATGGTTTGTAAACTTTTTAATCAGGAAAATGATTTATTAATCCCTGATAAAGAAGTTTGGGTGAAATTAGCAGATGATGAGTTTTTACCTGCAGTCATTGAGAAAATTGAGAAGTTTAATAGTCGGCATTTAGTCAGATTTAAAAATGTGAAATCAGCTGATGATGCTATTTTATTTCAACATGGTGAAATTCTAATCGAAAAAGAAATTGATGAGAATATCATCAATGATGCAGACCCTATAAATTATATGGGATTTGAAGTTTTAAATGAATCAAAACAAAAAATTGGTTTTGTGAAAGATACATTTGAAATTCCAGGAAACCCATTATTGATGATTGAAATGGATGAAAAAGAAGTGATGGTGCCAATTGCGGAAGAATTTATCCAGCTTTTTGATATAGAGAATCGGAAAATAATTGTTCGTCAAATAGATGAATTATTAGGATTATAAATGGAAATTCATTTTATATCTCCTTTCGATAAAATTGCACAAGTAACTTTAAATGAAAGTATTTTAGGGCGTGCAAATCGAAATGGGATTGTGAAATATCATTTTTATAATTTATATGATTTTGCAGATCCTCCTCATCACAGTATTGATGATTCACCATTTGGTGGAGGTGTGGGGATGATTCTTAAACCTGAACCAATTTTTAGAATTATTGATAAAATAATAGATGAAAATTCAGATCGAAATAAATATAGAGTTTTATTTCCAACACCTGATGGTAAGGTTTTTAATCAACAAATTGCAAAAGAATTATCTTTAGAAGAAAATGTAATATTTATTTCTGGACATTATAAAGGATTGGATCAACGCGTTAGGGATGAATTTGTGACAGATGAAATTTCTATTGGAGATTATGTTTTAACGGGAGGTGATTTACCATCGCTTGTTATTATTGATTCAATTGTTAGATTAATTCCAGGTGTGATTGGCAAGATTGAGTCTGCCGAAACCGATTCTTTTACAAATCCATTATTGGATTACCCTCATTATACAAGACCTGAAAACTTTAGAGGGTTAAAAGTACCTGAAGTGTTGCTTTCAGGGCATCACGGTAAAATAGAAAATTGGCGACAAGAAAAAAGATTTGAGAAAACGAAAACGCGCAGACCAGATTTGTTAGCGAAAATTAAAAATTAATATGAATGGAGGCAACCATGGATAAAGTAGCCATAGCGACAAAAGAATTAATGAAAACAGATTTACCTGAATTTAGAACGGGTGATTCTGTAGCTGTTGGTGTAAAAGTTATAGAAGGAAATAGATCTAGGGTTCAGGTCTTTGAAGGAGTTGTAATTTCAATTTCTGCAGGACATGGATTAGATAAATCCTTTACGGTTAGAAAAATTTCTAACGGTGTAGGAGTTGAAAGAATATTTCCTTATCACTCACCTAATTTAGATTATATTAAAGTCGTAAAACTTGGGAAAGTGAGAAGAGCTAAAATATATTACCTTCGGGAATTAAAAGGTAAGGCCGCTCGAATTAAAGAGAGAGCTCGGAAATAAAAATAAAAATAAAAAAGCTCCTGATGGAGCTTTTTTTTTTAGATTTTAAATATTCTTCTTGGTAAGCGTTTATTTCTAATTCTATTTTACATTTACAATATTAACCAACAATTAATTAAATGGACTATAAAAAATTATATTTAAATTTAATAGATAGAGTCAAACAATTAAATAAAATTGGTTTAGCATTATCTACAGAAAAAAATACCGATAAATTATTTGAAATGATATTGGATGAGTCAACCAAAATTTCAAATGCCGCAGGTAGCACATTATATCAATCTAAAAATAATAAATTATTTTTTAGCATTATTAAAAATGAACCATTAAATATTTGGCAGGGTGGAATATCTGGGAATGAAATAAATTTTCCGCCTATTAAATTGAATTTAGAAAATGGAGATAAAAATTTATTAAATGTTTGTGCCTATTCTGCAATTACAGGCGATGCAGTAAATATTAAGGATGCTTATAAAATAAAACAGTTTGACTTTTCAGGTATGAAAAAATTTGATAAAGCAACAGGGTTTAAATCTCAATCGAGTTTAACGGTTCCAATGAAAGATCATGAAAGTGAGACTATTGGTGTAATACAATTATTTAATGCAAGAGATGAGAATGGTAATGTGATTTCATTTTCAGAAGAAGTCATTGAAGAGATAGAATCTCTTGCATCTCAAGGAGCAATTTCATTAAGTAATAAAAAATTAGTTGATGATCTCCAAGAATTATTTGAGTCATTTATTAAATTAATTGCACTTGCAATCGACAGGAAATCTGAATATACAGGCGGACATTGTCAACGCGTACCCGAATTAACTATGATGCTTGCAGAGGCATTAGAAAGACAGACAACAGGTAAATTTAAAGATTTTAAAATGACCGATGATGAAAAGTATGAACTTAAAATTGCAGCATGGTTACATGATTGTGGGAAAGTTGCTACTCCTGTACATGTCGTTGATAAATCTACAAAATTAGAAACTATTTTCGATCGGATAGAATTAATTAAAACCCGTTTTCAATCCGTTAAAGATCAACGGAAAATTGAATTTTTATCAGATAAAATTTTACTATTAGAAAATGGAAATATATCCGAATTAAATAAAATAACAAAAACATACAATTTAGATATTAGCGAATTAAATTCTGATTTAGATTTAATTGTGAAGTTTAATTTAGGTGCTGAGTTTATGCCCATTGAGATTCAAAATAAGATAAAAAAAATGGGTAACAAAACATGGGTTGAAAATGGGATTAAAAAACCATTATTAACTCAAAATGAAATTGAAAACTTAACTATTTCTAAAGGTACTTTAAATCCTGCCGAAAGAGAAGAGATTAATAATCATATTGTAGTTACTCTTGAAATGCTAAATAATTTACCATATCCAAAACATTTAAAAAAGGTGCCTGAATTTGCTGGTGGTCATCATGAAAAAATTGATGGAACAGGATATCCAATGGGTTTATCGGGTAATGAAATGAGTACTCAGGCAAAAGTAATGGCTGTAGCTGACATTTATGAAGCTTTAACTGCAAAAGATAGACCATATAAAAAGGGTAAAAAACTTTCTGAATCCATGCGTATTTTAGGATTTATGAAAAATGATTATCATATTGACAAAGATATTTTCGAAATTTTTGTTAAAGAAAAAGTGTACAAACAATATGCTGATTTATATGTTGCAGAAGATCAACATGATAAAGTGAATGAATTAGAATTAATAAACTAATGTCAAAATTAGATTTATCTATTTTGACAGATAAAGAAATTGAAGATGAAATTTTTAAAATTCAAAATTGGATAGAGATTGAAAAATCAAATGGAAGAAATGTAGATGAAATTCTTGATAATTCAATTATCATTGATGAGTTTGAGAAATATTTTTCAGATGAAGAATTTAGCATTTTTATTCTAACTGTCTTGAATAATTTTAAATCAAAAGAAATAATTGACATGCTAATTAATGTGATAAAAAACTCAAAAAAATTAATTTGATTTGAATGAATAATAAAAAATTAAGAAATTTACCATCTGTTAGTGATATTTTGGATTCTATAAATGCAATTCAATATAATTTACCTTACCATTTAATTCTAAAAAAAATTAGACAATCAATTTCTGAATTTAGAAATGAAATAATGAATGGAAACGAATTAACAGTTACTGATTTAATTCCAAAAATAAAAAATGAATTAGAAAAACTAAATTCGTCTTCCTTACAATCTGTAATTAATGGTACAGGAATTATTTTACATACAGGCTTAGGTCGAGCACCTATTTCAGAAGAAATATTAAATAATTCATTCGAAAAATTATCTGGATATATTAATATTGAATTAGATCTAAATAATGGGAATAGAGGTGAAAGAGCGAATCATATAAACTTACTATTAGATGGATTAACTGGAAGTAAGGAATCTGTAGTTGTAAATAATAATGCCTCCGCTGTGTTATTAACATTAAATACATTTGGTGAGAAAAAAGAAGTAATTGTGAGTAGAGGTGAGCAAGTTGAAATTGGTGGTTCTTTTCGAATTCCAGATGTAATTAATAAAGCAGGTTGCCATTTAGTTGAAGTTGGTACAACAAATAGAACTCATTTAAAAGATTATCAAAATGCAATAACTAAACAAACAGGATTACTTCTTGTTGCCCATACGAGTAATTATATTGTAAAAGGATTTACTAAATCAGTAGAAATTGAAGAACTTGTTTTATTAGCGAAAAAGAGAAAGATACCACTTATTATTGATCTTGGGAGTGGTGCATTAGCTGAATTACAAAAACTCGGTTTACCATTTGAACCTGTCGTTCAATTTTATATAAAAGCTGGAGTTGATGCAGTTACCTTTAGCGGTGATAAACTCCTCGGAGGACCACAATGTGGAATTATCTGTGGGAAACAGGGTGTAATTAAGAAAATACGAAATAATGCGTTATATAGGGCATTACGGTGTGATAAAATAATATATACAATTTTAGAAGAAACACTTAGAACCTATTATAATTCTACAATAATTAAATCGGAAAATTTAACATGGACACTCTTTCAACGAAAAATGATTGATTTAGAGGAAATTGGTAATTTCATACTCTCAAACCTATCATCTAAAATTTTAAAGAATTCTGGATTAAAATTAATTAATTCAATAGTTGAGGCAGGAAGCGGGTCATTACCCACTCAGAATATTGAAAGTAGAGCCTTAAGTTTTAAATCTAAATTATTCAAACCTAAACAAATACATCTAAAATTTTTATCACAAAAACCAGCTATTTTAGGATATATTCATAACAACCAATTTAATATTGATTTAAAAGCAGTACTAAAAAATCAACAAGACTATCTATTAAAATCAATAACGGAAATATTTAGTTGAATCAAATTGTTATCGGAATGGCTGGTCATATTGACCATGGCAAAACATCTCTTGTAAAAGCATTAACTGGAACAAATACTGATAATTTAGAAGAAGAGCTTCGCCGGGGAATGACCATTGATTTAGGATTTGCTTTTTTAAATGATGAGATTACACTAATTGATGTTCCTGGTCATGAAAAATTTGTAAAAAATATGATGGCTGGAGCGAGTGGTATTGATGGTGCAATATTAGTAATTGCTGCTGATGATGGTATTATGCCACAGACTAAAGAGCATTTTGAAATATTAAATTTATTAGGGATACAAAATGTAATTGTTGCTCTTAATAAAATTGATTTAGCAGATTTAGAATGGATTGAATTAGTAGAAATGGAAATTCATGATTTACTTTTGGAAGCAGAAATTGATGAGTTTTCAATAATTCAGGTGTCAGCAATACAAAATAAAGGTATTGATAAATTAAAAACAGCTATTATTGAATTATCACAAATGATCCCATCAAAAATTGATAATGGTATTTTTAGGCTTCCAGTTGATCGTGTTTTTACAATTCAAGGATTTGGTACAGTTGTTACTGGAACTGTACAATCTGGAAGTATAAAAGTTGGTCAGGAAATCGAAATAATTCCTGGAAATATAAAAGTAAAAGTCCGTGGGATTCAAAGCCATGAAACAAAAACAAATCAAGTTAATTTAGGCGATAGAGCCGCAATTAATTTTCAAGGCCTAAATAAAAATTCGATAAAACGAGGATTTCAATGTACATCAATCGGATATTTATCATCTACAAAAGAAATTGGTGCAAATATCACAAATTTAAAAAATTCAAAAATTGAAATTAAACAAAACCAACGCGTGCGAATTCACTTAGGTACTCAAGAAGTAATGGCTAGAATTTCAATTTTAGATAAAAAGTTAATCAATTCAGGTGAAACTGCAACTGTGATAATAAAATTGGAAGAACCTTTAGTTGCAACAATGAACGATAGATTTATTATACGGCGGTTCTCACCTGTAGTTACTATTGGTGGCGGGCAAGTAATTGATGCACATTTTATTGGTAAATGGAGTGAAAAAAAAGAATATATAAAATCAATTTCTAAGTTTACAGATAATGAACGAATTATTAATATTATTCAATATCAAGGGGTAAATCCAATTGATAAAAAAAATATTAATATTAAGTTTGGAATAGATAGCGATTTATTGAAAAAGAAAATTGCTCAATTTTCAGAAGCAAGATATATAAATGATAAAAATGAAACTTGGTTAGTCACTGAAAATCAATTAGATATGATTGATCATAAAATAATAAATATTTTAGAATTATTTCAGAAAAAAAATAGACTAAAATCAGGTGCTTTGTCTGAAGAAATATATCAACAAACTGGTGGGAATAAAAAATTTATAGAAAATCGATTAATATCTCTGGAGGATAAGAAAGCGATTAAACGCATTGGTGAATTTTGGAGTACTATAAATTTTGAAGTTCGGTTTTCAAATGAAGAAAATAAATTATACAATAAAATAATAACACAATTAAATAAAGAAGGTTTTCAATCTTCTAATTTAAATGATTTTTCTAAAACAACAGGTGTCATTGAATCGGAATTAATTCCGTTAATTAAAATTGGGGAAATGAAAAATGAAATTATTCGTTTGACTGAAACATTAATGTTTACACAAAATAATTTTGATTTATTGAAAGAGAAAACAATTTCATTTTTATTAAAAAATAAATCTATTTCCATATCTGAATTTAAAGATATAGCAGAAACTTCCCGAAAATATGCTGTGCCCTTGCTTGAATATTTTGATCGTATAAAAATTACTTATCGTGATGGTAATGAAAGAAAATTATTAGGTTAATGAGTAAAACTGCACCTACACCCGTTATGAAACAATTTTGGGAGGCAAAAAAAAATCATCCCGATTCAATCTTATTATTTCGAATGGGTGACTTTTATGAAACTTTTGAAAATGATGCGATAAATGCATCAAAAATATTAGGAATTACTCTCACAAAAAGAGCAAATGGTGCGGCATCATCCATACCTTTGGCAGGTTTCCCATATCATTCTTTAGAACAACATTTACACAAATTTTTAAAAGCGGGATTAAGAGTTGCAATTTGTGAACAAGTTGAAGACCCTAAAAAAGCAAAAGGAATTGTTAAGCGAGAAGTGGTTGAAGTCGTAACACCAGGAATTGCAATTACAGACCAATTTTTAAATCAAAAAGAAAATAATTATTTAATGTGTCTTTTTGGTGCAGATGGAAAGTTTGGATTTAGTATATTAGATCATTCTACAGGTGAATTTAAAACTGGAGAAAGAAATCTTACAAAATTAAGAACTTTAATACAACAATTTTCACCCAGCGAGATAATTGTTCCTGAATTTCAATTGAATGACTTTAAATCTCGAATAGGGAATGATTATTTATTTACAGTTTATAATGAATGGATGTTTGATGAACGGTCATGTTATAATCGATTAACTGAACATTTTAAATCTAAAAATTTAAAGGGATTTGGATTAGAAAAATTAAATTTAGCAATTTCTTCAAGTGGTGTTATTTTAGATTATTTGAAGAAAAATTGTAGAGCAAATATAAATCATATATCTTCAATTTCAATTATTAAGGAAAAAGGATTTATGAATTTAGATGGGTTTACAATTCGTAATTTAGAAATCTTTAATTCATTAAATTCACAAAATGATGATAATTCATTAATTCAATGTTTAGATTATTCGTTAACAGCAATTGGAGGACGATTATTAAAATCGTGGGTTAGAAGTCCTTTGACAAATAAAAAGCAAATTGAATTTCGGCATAATTTAATTGAAGATTTATTTCAAAATAAAGTTCTTGTAAAAGATATAAATTTTAATTTAAAAAAGTTATCAGATACTGAACGCATTATTACTCGTTTAACTGTAAATAGAGCAAGCCCACGTGAAGTTCAACAACTGGGATTAAGTTTAATTATCGGTAAGACAATTCAAACTGAAATTAAAAAAATAAAATCCAAAAATTTCAAAAAATTATTTATGGATTTCCATGATGTAGATGAAATATCTCAAATCATAATAAATGGACTACAAGAAGAGCTTCCAGTAAAGTTATCACAAGGAAATGTAATAAAAACGGGTGTGTGTTCAAAGCTAGATGAACTTAGAGAAATAAAAAATGATGCGACAAAATGGTTAGCAAAATACCAAGTTAGTGAGAGAGAATCATCACAAATAAATAATCTTAAAATTAAATATAACCGAGTGTTTGGTTACTTTATTGAAGTGACAAAATCAAATATAGATCAAGTTCCCGAACATTATATTCGTAAACAAACTTTAACCAATGCAGAGCGATACTTTACTCCTGAATTAAAAGAATTTGAAGATAAAATATTAAATGCAAATGATAAAATTTTAGAATTAGAAACAGAACTATTTTATGAATTAAGAACATCTATTCTTGAATTTTCAAAACATATTCAAGATAATGCAAGAATATTGGCATTTTTGGATGTAATCTGTGGATTTTACGAATTGGCAGATAAATATAATTATTGTAAACCTGAAATTGAAGTTTCAAATTTGCTCGAAATTAAAAATGGGCGTCACCCTGTTATTGAACAGATTTTACCAATAAATGAACAGTTTATTCCCAATGATATATTTTTAGAACCAACGACAAAACAAATTGCAATTATAACGGGTCCAAATATGGCTGGGAAAAGTACATATTTAAGGCAAATTGCATTAATTGTTTTAATTGCACAAATTGGTAGTTTTGTTCCCGCGGATTCTGCTAAAATTGGAATTGTAGATCAAATATTTACACGAGTTGGAGCAAGTGATAATTTAACCGCAGGTGAGTCTACATTCTTGGTAGAAATGAATGAAACTGCAAATATTTTAAATAATGCAACAAAAGATAGTCTCATAATATTGGATGAAATTGGTCGTGGTACATCAACTTATGATGGATTATCAATTGCATGGGCAGTTACTGAATACATTCATAATAAACCTGAAATTGCTTCAAAAACGTTGTTTGCAACCCATTATCATGAATTAGTTAATTTAGCTGAAGAATTACCAAATGCATTTAATTTAAATGTTTTAGTTAAAGAATTTGAAAATCAAATTGTTTTTATGAGAAAAATAATTGAAGGTGGTGCAGATAAAAGTTATGGAATTCATGTTGCTGAACTTGCTGGAATACCACAGTCTGTAATTCAAAGATCTAGAGAAATTTTATTTGAATTAAATGAAAATCCAAATGAAAATGTGAAAGCAAGTATAGAAGTGAAAAAAGAATTTCAAATGGATTTATTTTCTAAGAAACAAAGTGAGTTTATAAATGATTTAAAAGAAATTGATATTAATAAAATAACACCAATAGAAGCGATGACAAAACTTGACGAATTGAAAAAGAAACATGAGGTTTAAAAATTAAATTTTTAAATAAATATTGGATAATATTTTTTATTTCCTTTAGTTTTTCATCAATAAAAATAACAGGAAATACATCAATATATTCTAATATACCATTGTCGGCTCAAACTATTGCTCGTGCAGGGTCAATAAATTTCCAATCTAACTCATCATTATCTATATTTTCAAATCCAGTTGTAAAAAAAACATCTCAACAGTTAATAGGATTTAATATTAATTCTTATTTTTCAAATGAATATTCCTCCTCATTATTTATTTTTCCTCAAAAATATTTAAACAAATGGAATTATAATATTGGAGTTATCCATATTTCAATTCCTAAAATTCCGAATACTCAATATTTATTTGAAAATGATGTGCCTAATTATGATAATGTTTCATACTATAATCAAATTAATTTAGGATTATTATTAAATTTTTCAACAAAAATATATGAAAACTATAAATTTGGAATAAATTTTATTCCACATTTATCTAGTTTATCTAATGAAAAATCATATGGAATAATTTATAATATAGGTGTATTTTATCCTGGATTTAAAAATGTAGAATATGGGATAATAATTAATTCTGCTCCAGGGTCATTCACTTTTTGGAAAAATAATTCTATTGAATTATTTCCATTTGAATTGATATTTCCTTTAATTTATAAAATTGGGAAAATGGAAATAAATTCGAATTTAAATTATTTTTCTAGTCAAAAGGATAAAGTTAATTATTCATTTGGGGTTGATTTTAATTTAGTTGATAATATCAAATTTATTTTGGGTCATAGTAAAAAGATAAAATACAGTGCTGGGTTTATATTTAATTTTCAAGGAATTAAAATTGAATATGGTGCTGGGTATCAAAAATTAGAAACATTTAATATGTTTCATCATGGAGTTGATTTAGTTTTTAATTTAAAAATGGCAAATAAATGGCAAAAATTATTAAAACCTTAGGGTGTGTATATGCCTAATAGTATGACTGGGTTTGGAAATGCAGAATATTCCAATAATGGAATTACAATTCGTGTAAGCATTAAATCGTTAAATAGTCGGTTTCTAGATATTCATTTAAAACTACCTCGTCTATTATATGAATTTGAATCTAGTATAAATACATTAGTAAAAGAATATTTAGAAAGAGGCCGGGTTTCTATTTCAATGGAAATTGAATCTGAGACCGATTTATTAGATGAAATTAATTTAGATATGCCTCGATTAAAACAATATATGCGATTAATAAATGAAATTACCTCCGAAATTCAAAGTATTAATAAACCAAGTATTGAATATTTTTTAAATAATCAAGAAATAGTTAAAAAAGAAACAAAATTAAACAAAGAACAGATTGAAATTTGTCTTAAAAAAAGTTTAATATTAGGATTACAGGAAACACAGAAATTACGGAAAATAGAGGGGCAAAAATTAATCGATGATTTAACCCTTCGAATTGATATCTCCAATAAAATTGTTGAAGAGATTAAATCAATTACTGATTCAACTTGGAATACGCAAATTGAAAAGTATAAAAAAAGAATCGGTAGTTTAATAAATGATGTAAAAATTGATGAACAGAGATTAGCTCAAGAGATTGCAATTATTGCAGAAAAAAGAGACATCACTGAAGAAATTATAAGATTTAAAGCTCATACAGAGTTATTCAAAGATTTTCTTAATGAATCTAATAATCAGATTGGAAAGAAAATGAATTTTCTTTTACAGGAAATAGGTAGAGAAGTTAATACGATCGGTTCAAAAACTGATATTACAAAAGTGAGCCATTTAGTTGTTAATTTAAAAAATGAAATTGAAAAAATAAGAGAGCAGGTACAGAATATATTATGAGTGAAGGTAAACTTATTGTATTATCAGCCCCATCAGGGACTGGTAAAACTTCTGTTTGTAAGGAATTATTAAAAAGAAATCCAAATTGGACATTCTCAATATCGGTAACAACTCGAGAGCCTAGAGAAGGTGAAGTTGATGGTATTGATTATATTTTTATGGAAGATGAAAAATTTAAACACATGGCTCATTTTGGTGATTTTATTGAATGGGAATGGGTACATGGTAATAAATATGGTACATTGATGTCAACATTAGATGATTCATTAGATGAAGGTAAAATAATGTTACTTGATATTGATGTTAAAGGTGGAAAATCAATTACTGAGGAATTTCCAGATGAAGTTATTTCAATTTTTATTGAACCTCCAGGAGATAATATTACTGAAAAGAAAGAAGTATTGGAGGAAAGATTAAAATTAAGAGCTAATACACCGATTACATTAATTAAAAAAAGGTTAAAAAGATTAGATCTTGAGTTGGAATATAAAGATAATTTCCAACATCATTTTATTAATTATGATTTAGAAGAAACCACAAACGATATTGAAAATATAATAAAGGAAAATTTAGACAAATGATAGTAACATTACCATTTAGTGAATTAAATAAAATTAATGATGATATTTATAAAAGTGTCGTTATTATTGGGAAAAGATCAAAACAAGTTATTGAAGATAGACAAATTAATAAAATTCATGTCATTGATGAGGAAGAAGACTTTGAGAGTCTAGACAGTGTTCGTGAAATTGAAATTGAAGAATATATTGAAAAAGACAAGGTTATTGTTTCTTCTTTAAAAGAATATATGGCAGGTGATCTTGAATGGAAACTTGAACAAACTCAAGATAACTAATGAAAAATGAATGGGAGATTGCGTAATCAATGGCTTTTACAGCAAAAAGAATTATACGGTGATTCCCTATATTTAGAAAAAAAAGAAAATAATTCGGTTGATGAAAAAACCAATTTAGATGAATTTAAGAATCAAATTAATAATTGTCAAAATTGCAAATTAAGTTTAAATCGTAAAAATATTGTATTCGGCATCGGTAACCCTGATGCCGATTTAGTTTTCATTGGTATGGCTCCAAACGAAAATGAAGAATTAATTGGTGAACCTATTGTGGGAGCTGAGGGTGAGTTATTTGATAATATATTAAAAGCAATTAATTTGAATAGAAAAAATATTTATATATTAAATATTTTAAAGTGTAAACCTCCTAATAATATAAATATTCAGCAAAATGAAATTGATCAGTGTATACCTTATTTAGATACACAATTAAATTTAATTAATCCTAAATTAATAATTGTTCTTGGTGAAATTGCAGGGCAAAAATTACTTCAAATTGATATATCCCTTAATGAGATGAGAAAAAATACATATCAATATAATGGAATTGAATTAATGGTAACTTATCATCCAGAAACTTTAATAAAAAAATCAAAATTAAAAAGACCGGCATGGGAAGATTTTAAAAAAATGAGAACTAAATATTTAAAAGAGGATAAATTTTGACAGATCAAAGTTCAGAAGTACGCTTACCTCCTCAATCAGTTGAAGCTGAAAAGGCATTATTAGGATGTGTTTTAATAGAAAGTTCCGCACTTCCTAAAGTAATAGACAAAGTTCAAGTAGATAGTTTTTATAAACCTGCACATTCAAAAATATATCAGGCAATGTTAGATTTATTTGAAAAAAATGAATCGATAGACACAATTACGGTTGTTGATAAATTACAAAAAAATGGTGAATTAGAAAATGTAGGTGGAGCATATTATATTTCTGGATTATCTAATGAAACGGCTTCATCTGAAAATGTTGAATATTATGGAAAAATTGTAGCTGATAAATCGACATTAAGAAATATTATTGCTACTTCAGTAGATTTATCAACCCTTGCTTATGATGAAAAAAGTGAGGTGACTGCAATTTTAGATGAAGCAGAAAAAAAATTATTTGCATTATCTCAAAATTTTTCTCGAGGTGGTTTTACTCCAATCAGTAAAAAATTACATGATGTTTTAGATAAATGGGGAAATCATAAAAAAGGTGAGTTTATTGGTGTTCCAACGGGTTATACTGATTTAGATAAAAAACTTTCAGGTTTTCAAAAATCAGATCTAATTATTCTTGCGGGGCGACCATCTATGGGTAAAACAGCCCTTGCTTTAAGCATGGCAAGAAACGCAGCAGTTGAACATAATTTAAAAGTAGGGGTTTTTAGTCTTGAAATGTCAGTTACCCAATTAACGGAACGATTAATAACTGCTGAGGCTAAAGTAGATAGTCATCTCGTTAGAGATGGGAGATTACCTGGAAAAGACTGGAAAAAACTATCTAAAGCTGCTGGGAAATTAAATAAAGCACAAATATTTATTGATGATTCTGCAGATTTGAACATTATGGAATTGAGAGCAAAAGCAAGAAGATTAAAAGCTGAATTTGGCATTGATGCTTTATTTATAGACTATTTACAATTATTAAATGTACCGGGTAGAACAGAAAGTCGCCAACAAGAAATTTCATTTATTTCACGATCATTAAAAGCATTAGCAAAAGATTTAGATATCCCTGTTATTGCTTTATCTCAGCTTTCTCGAGCATTGGAGGCAAGACAGGATAAACGGCCAATGATGTCTGATTTGAGAGAAAGTGGAGCAATTGAGCAAGATGCTGATGTTGTTTTATTTGTATATCGACCAATCGTGTATTCAAAAAAAGAAGAAGATGAAGGATTGGGTGAAATTATTATTTCTAAACATAGAAATGGACCAACGGGTATAATAAAAGTTTCATTTGTTGATAAATATGCTCGGTTTGAAAACATGGAATTTCATGAAGATCAATATAGTAATGATCCTTTCTATGGTTAATTTTTGTTAGATTCTTTAAAAAATATATTCCCATTAAATGGTGGAAAACCAAGTCCGTTCAATGAAATAATTAATACATTAAATCGCCAAGAAAAAATAAATGATGATACGGAAGCATTTTTATGGAAAGCGTATCAGTTTGGTGAATCGGCACATATTGATCAAAAAAGAAGATCTGGTGAACCATATTTTAATCATTGTTCAGCTGTAGGTAATATATTAGCTAGTTGGGGATTAGATGAAAATACAATAATCGCTGGGTTATTACATGATACAGTTGAAGATACAGATATTTCTCTTGAAAATATTTCTGAAGAATTTAATCAAGAAATTGCTGATTTAATTGAAGGAGTTACAAAATTATCTGGGATAAAATTTTATAGTCGTCAACATAAACAGGCTGAAAATTTCATGAAAATGTTTTTATCTGTTGCAAAAGATATTCGTGTAATTATTATAAAATTTGCTGACCGTTTGCATAATATGAGAACACTTGAACATTTACCATTAATTAAACAACGACGAATAGCAAATGAAACAAAAGATGTTTACGCACCATTAGCCCACCGCCTGGGAATGAATAAACTTAAAAGTGATTATGAAGATTTAATATTTAAAACCGTTAAACCAAAGGTATATAAAAGATTATTAAAAAAAGTTAAATCAAGTAAGGCTGAAAGAGAAAAATTCTTGAATGATTTTATTCAACCTATTGTTGAAAAATTAGAAAACGACTCAATATCGAATAGAATTTTAAAACGAACTAAACATTATTCATCAATTCAAGGCAAAATTATAGCCCGAGGTAAGCCATTTGAAGAAATAATGGATATAATGGCAATTAGGGTTATTGTTACTAATTTAGAGGATTGCTACACTATTTTAGGTTATATACATGGGCTTTATACTCCTTTACAGGCAAGATTTAAAGATTTTATTTCAACTCCAAAAAAGAATGGATACCAATCTTTACATACTACTGTTTTTGGAAAAAATGGGCGTATAGTAGAAATTCAAATTAGAACTGAAGAAATGGATAAAACTGCTGAAATTGGAATTGCTGCGCATTGGGCATACAAAGAGGGGCAGGGAAAAAATAAAAAATCAACTAAATCTTTAGATAAACATATTAGTTGGCTTCGTGAGCTTGTTGAAGTATTACAAGATGAAGATAGAAATGAAGACCCTAAAGAATTTTTACAATTATTGAAAATTGATTTATTTGAACAAGAAATATTTATTTTTTCTCCTAAGGGTGATGTTTATCAACTTAAAGAAAATTCAACACCTGTAGATTTTGCATTTGAAGTTCATACTGAAGTTGGAATGCATTGTATTGGCGCCAAAATAAATGGGAAAATTGTACCTTTAAATTCAAAATTAAAAAACGGTGATAGCATTGAAATAATTACTTCAGAAAGTAAAAATCCGAGCTATGCATGGTTAAAATTTGTTCAAACAATAAAAGCAAAAACAAATATAAAAAAATGGATAAACAAAGAACAAAATAATCAATCCATTTCTTTAGGGAAGGAAATATTAGAGAAAACACTTCGCCGTTTAAAAAAGAAAAAATTATTAAAGGAAATTATTAAATTACCTCAACAATTGGGAGTCAATTCAATTGATCAAGTGTATATTGGAGTTTCAAATGGTTCATTAACAGTTCGAGATATTATTGAGAAATATACTCCACATGAAGTAGAATCAAAAAAAATAGATGACAAACCTTCATTTACACAACGATTTTTAGAAAAGGCAAGAGGGAATGCCAAAGGTGTAAATGTTGATGGAATTTCAAATACATTAATGAATTTTGGTAAATGTTGTAATCCAATTCCTGGAGAAGAAATAATTGGATATATAACACGAGGGCGTGGAGTTACAATTCATAGAAATTCATGTAAAAACTTACCTGTATTAGATGGTGAAGATCGGTTTATTGATGTGGATTGGAATGTTTCAAAAAAACAACATTTTTTGGTTCCATTAAAGGTAATTGGTGAAGATCGGAAACATTTTTTAAATAATATTACGGTCGAATTTTCAAATCAAAATATAAATATTAGTAGTATCGATGCAAAGTCAGAAGATGGCATGGCAACAATAAATATGGTAATTGAAGTGAGAGATAGACGGCAACTTACCCGAATTAGAAATAAAATTCGAAATGTAAAAGGATTAATTTATCTTGAAAGGATATGATATGAAAACAGCGACATACACACGAAAGGATATCGTAAGAAGAGTTTCTGCTCAATTAGGTTTAGGAGACAAAGAAGTAAAAATTGTATTGGATGAAATATTAGATACAATGACCGGTATATTCTTGGAAAATCATGATGTATTAAGATTAGAGCTTAGAAACTTTGGAATATTTGAAGTTAAACCGACAAAGGCAAAACCTCGAGCAAGAAATCCGAAAACAAATGAAGAGATTTTTGTTCCTGCTCACCGAAAAATTCATTTTAAAGCTGGGAAGATATTAAAAAAAGAATTGAAAAAGGAATATAATCCAAAAGTATGAATCGTATTTTAGGAGTTGATTATGGAGAAAGAAGAATTGGACTTGCATTATCTGACCCATTAAGTATATTTGCAAAACCTTTTATAACAATTGATAGAAAGATTACCCCTGATTTTTATAATGAAATTCAAAAAGTTATTGCCGAAAATTCGGTAAATCAATTAGTGGTAGGTATGCCGTTAAATATGAAAGGGGTAGATTCTAAACAAACTATAATTGTCCGAGATTTTGTAGAAAATTTAAAACATAAAGTCTCAATTCCAATTCATATACTCGATGAACGGTTATCTTCTAAATCGGCAGAACAAAGTTTAATTTTTCAAAATAAATCTCCCTCTCGAAATAAAGCAAATATTGATTCAACGGCAGCTTGTTTAATTTTACAGGAATTTTTAGATTCAAATTAATGTTTTCACTCTCAGTAAATCAAAAATTTATTTTATGTGTATTATCTGGAATAGTTACAGGTTTAGCACATCATCCATTATCACTTGGATTTCTTGCATGGTTTTCATTAATCCCCTTCCTTTATTCAATTCAAAGCTTATTAACCTATAAAAGAATTATTACTGCGAGTTTTCTATTTGGTTTTAGTTATTCTATCACCCAAATTTTTTGGTTATCAATGAATATTGGTACGTCACCAATTATTGCAAAAATAACAATGTTATCAGCTTCATTTTATTTAACTATTTTTCATATTTTATTCGGGGTAATTTTTTTTAGAATTAAAAAAGTTTCACCATGGATTGGAATGTGGGTAATTGCTATAATTTGGGTTGCAATAGAATATATAAAAAGTTTAGGATTACTTGGATTTCCATGGGTTGCTTTAGGAAATACACAGTGGGAATATTTATATCTAATTCAAATATCTGAATATACAGGGGCCTTTGGTGTGAGTTTCTGGGTAATATTAATTAATATAGGTCTTTTTCAATTATTTAAATTAAAAGAGAGAAAATATATATTTATTACGATAATAATTTTTGCAATCCCTTTTATTTTTGGTAAATATTTGTTTTTAAATTTACCTCCCTCAACAAACAAAATGAATATTACATTAATTCAACCAAATATTCACTTAAATGATAAATGGGGTCGGGGACCAATTAAAAATTTAAATCATATCATTGAAACATCAAAAATGTTTATAAATGATTCAACAGAGCTATTAATTTGGCCAGAAACAGCAGTGACTACCTTTTTAAAAGTTGATAGTAAAACTGAAGTGTTAATAAGAGATTTTCTGCAAGAAAATTCATTTGATCTTTTAACTGGATTTCCTGAAATTGTAAAAACGAAAGATGGGAAAAAATATTATAACTCAATTGGACAATTAAATAATGAAGGTGTAATTCAATCATATCAAAAAATTCACCCTGTACCAATGGCGGAACATATACCATTATCATCCGTATTCCCATCACTTAAGAAGTTAAATTTAGGTCAAGCAAATTGGGATATTGGAGAAAATTATACACTTTTTAATACAAATGGTATAAATTATTCAGGGGTCATTTGTTATGAATCAACATATCCCTCACTTGTGCGTAAATTTGTTAAAAATGGAGCTGAATTTATTGCAGTATTGGTCAATGATGGTTGGTATGAAACTCCGCCAGAACCTCAACAACATGCAAGCCAATCTATATTTAGAGCAATAGAGAATAGAAGAGTTGTAGTTCGGTCAGCAAATACAGGAATTTCAATGGTTATTGATTCCTCAGGAGAAATAATAGAAGAAACAACATTAAATGAAAAAGTTGGTATTTCTTCAACAATTCATTTATATAATGAATTAACATTTTATTCAAAATATGGAGATATATTTTCTTGGATAATGTTAATTTTTACATTTGGTTTATTAGGAATAAAATTAAAAAGGACAGAAATTGATTAAAAAAATCTTAATAGTTTTGGTATTTTTTTCAACTGTATTATGTGTGGAACAATCAAAATTATCAATGGTAAAGTCATTGGTAATTCCGGGTTGGGGGCAATTAGAAGAGGGTGATTTTAAATCAGCTAAACAATTTTTTGTACAAGAAAGTGTTTTAATTCTGTCTTTTTTAGGTACATTTTGGACAAGTAATCATTATGAAAAATCATATATTGCTTATGCGAATGAATATGCCGGAATTGATTTATCAGGTATGTCCTTACAAATGGCAGTTGATGTAGGGAATTATCCATCACTTTCGGACTTTAATGAAAATAAAGAACGGCAACGCCAATTTAATTTAGTATTAGATGAAAATAATCCTAATTTTCACTGGGAGTGGGAAAATAATGAAGATAGAAATAAATTTGATAAAATGAGAATTACATCAAGTTTATCTTCTAAAGTAGGCAGTTTTATTATTGGCGGATTAATTAGTCACCATATAATCTCAACCATTCATGTTAAATATATACAAAATAAAAAAATCCCTCGATTAGGAATAAACATGCTTTCTAATGGGAGTAAATCTGTATCATTAATTTGGACTTTTTAAATCTCTTTGTTGTTCCAAAAACATAAAGTCCTGTAATTTTAATGCTCTGTTAATAGAGAATTTGCCCACGTAGCTCAGCTGGATAGAGCAACGGACTTCTAATCCGTAGGTCA
>CAZGWH010000006.1:0-12323 GCA_964529325.1 uncultured bacterium
CCCGCCATACCATTTTTTAAATTTTTTCGCATTAAGTAAAAGATGTTCTTCTAATTCATTTAAATTAATTTGCGAGGGATTATCTTCAATAAATTTAAAAAGGCTAAAAATTGCAAATGCAGTATGTGGATTTTCAATATTTGTTTCTAAATTCCATTTTTGTAATACAAGTATGGCTGTAATTAAAAGAGGGTCATCTGTGATAATTTCAACTGTTCTTTTAATAATTTTAGCAATATTTGATTTCTCAGAATAATTTAAGTCATATTTATATTTCATCATTTCATCCGTTGAAATATGTTTATCATCTCCAAATAATTCTAAAGATCGTAATGCTCTATTTGTCATAACTGTTTCAATCCCTAACCATTCTGGAAATTGAGATTCATCTGGATTATCATTACCATCGGTTGTTTGGAAAGGAGAACTATTACAATTTTGAATAAATCCTGAAGCAGGATTCATTACTTGAGGAAGTTCTGAAAATGAAATATTATTTCCCCAAAGCGTTTCTTTTGTATTTCCAGGTAATAATCCTTGCCAATTATATCCTGGTGAACGATTCGGAAATTTAGCATTATAGACATAGAAAATATTTCCATCTTTATCTGCGTAACCTGTATTAAAACTTGGAATAGCCATCATTGACATTGCATCTTTCCATTCATTAAAATTTGATGCCTTATTCATTTTATACCATTGTTCAACAACACGAACATCATCCATGCCTTGAAATCGAATTGCATATTTTTCACCTGATTCGCTTTCAAAAACAGATCCAAATATTGAACGGTAGCCTTTTTTATTTATTGTTATTTTTATAGGTCCAAATAACTTGACTTTAAATGAAATAGGTATTTCTTCAAGTTCAAACCATTTTCCATCAACCATATATTTTAATGGATTATCTTTAGCAATTTCTAATTCATATACATCAATTAAATCAGGATTATTTACAGTATGTGACCATCCTAAATTTTCATTATGCCCTACTAAAATAATTGGTGAACCTGGGAATAATCCGCCAACCGTATTCCATCCCTCTTCACTATGTAAATGTGTTTCATACCATGCGGTAGGACCATTCCAAGGCTGATGCGTATTACTCATAAACAGGGTATGTCCATTTTCACTTCGAGAAGGTGAAACAGCAAAAACATTAGAACCCATTGATTCACCATAAACATTAGGGAAATAAGAATACATTTTTGTTTTTTGTGGATATTTATCTGCCATTACTTGAGAGAGTGCTTTATTTAATCCATAAAAAAAAGGTGTTTTATGCATAAACCCAGCAACTAAATCTTCACCCTTAACGGGATAAACTACTTTAGGAATATCTTTGGGCTGATGTTTTAATAAATAATGATTAAATCCTTCGGCATACGCATTACACAGTTTTATTGTTTCACTATCGAGTTTATTATAATTATTTTTGAGATTATCCCATAAACCAAAAAGTTGAACGAGATAATCATTTGGTGCTAAATTTTTACCAAAGTATTCACCGAGCTTACCTCTTCCAGCTAATATTGAAAAAATAATATTATCTATATCGTCTTCTGCATGTGCATAAGCTAATCCAAATGCAACATCTGCATCCGTTTTGCCATAAATATGTGGAATACCCCAGCTATCTCTATAAATAGTAACTTCTCTAGTTTTTTGTTCACCTACAAATCGCAAACCATGTGAGCACGACCCAGCCAATAAAATAATGATACCGATAAAAAGTGTTTTTTTCATTCTGATTTTATTTCTTTGAACCTCAAAGCGACTGAATTCATTCAGTATCGTCTGCCTGTTTTTTGGCTTTCGTCAGGAAATACATGGCCTAAATGTGCATCACAATTAGAGCATTTAATTTCCGTTTGGATTACCCCTGAAGACATATCTTCAATTTCAGTTAATACATTTTCATTTATTGGTTGATTATAGCTTGGCCATCCTGTTTTTGAATTATATTTATGGTTTGAAATAAATAAATCTATACCACAACATACACATTGATATGTGCCATTCTCAAAATGATTTACAAACTTGTTTGAAAAAGGGGATTCTGTTCCTCCTTCTCGAGTGATATGAAATTCTTGAGGAGATAATTCACATTTCCATTGATCATTTGTTTTATTACACTTTTTCATCTTACCACCTATTATATGCAGGGTGGCCTTCTTCAACAGCAATAAAAATTCCTTCACAAGTTGCACAGATTTTACCATCAGCAGTCAATTCAGATTTAATAATTGCTTTCTTATTATTTGATTCTACAATTGATGCAATTAATTTAATAGGGTTTTTTGTTGGGCAAGGCCTTAATAAATTTACGGTATATTTGGCGGTCACTGTACATGGAGGTTGAATTTCATTTCTATTATTCATAATTGCCCATGCCGCGGTCCAATTAGAATGGCAATCCAAAAGAGTACCAATTATCCCTCCGCTTAATATATTTGGAAATGCATGATGATGAGGTTGTGGTTGAAAAACGGCATAAACTATGTCACCTTCAGGAATACTTTGGATTTGTAAACCATGCTTGTTAGCTGGTCCACAGCCAAAACATACACTTTTTGGTGCATATTTATTTTGTAAATCCATAATTTTAATGAATCGTACGAGAAAAGAATAAAATTAAATAATTTATTTTTTCTTTCTTTCAGATTTTACAATGGATAAAGTTGCATGGTTATCTTCAGTAGGAAGCAGGTGAAATGCTTTCATTGCTTCTTGTTCTGCTGAATCAAGCCAATCTTTCTTTAAATAGCAAATAGCCAAATTGTGATGTGCTTTTGCTAAAACCACTACTTCATTTTGCGTAATGCTTGGTAAATTTGAAGATAATAGCCGAACAACTTGTTTGAACTCAATAACAGCTTTATCTACATTGCTACCATTGCTTTCAACCGCCCATTCATAGTATTGTATTCCTCTTTCGAGGGTTAGTTCTGCTTCTGATTTACATCCAATTAATAAAATTAGAGGTAACAGAATCAATAATGCTCGCATATAATTCCTAAATTAGCAAGAAAATGATTAAAAAAAGGTTGCAAAATTTGAATAATTTATGACCTCATTCCAAAGAGATTTTTATCATTTATTTAATTTAGGAGAAAATGTTAACTAATAATTATACCCTGCTTGTTTTAAGCTTGGCTGCAATATCACTTGGGCCAGCACTTTACCAGTTATATACTTTCAATAGAAAGGCCATTAATGTGGTGGATAGGGCTGTTTTTTTAATTGTTGGAGGATTAGTTGTATTTCATCTTGTTCCTCATAGTTTAGAAGAAATTGGCTGGCTTTCTTTTCCATTGTTATTTATCGGGGCATCCATTCCTGCAATTATTGAGAAAGGGAGAGATAGTTTACATGAAAAAGCTCATCGCACCACTATTATAATAATCTGTACAGGAATGTTAATTCATGCCCTTTTGGATGGGATGGCCTTAATGATGCCTCATGGACATCAACATGATGCGGATTTTGGATTGCCTCTCGCGATTATCCTCCATCGGCTTCCTGTTGGACTTACAATTTGGATGCTTGCTCATCCGTCGTATGGATTAAATAAAACATTATTATTTATTTTTGTAATGTGCTTAGCCACGATATTAGGTTTTTTCTCAAATGAACTATTAAATGGAATTATAGATCACTCTCTTATGAGTGGAATACAGGCGGTTGTGTCTGGTTCATTATTACATATTTTATTTCACAAACCACATTATCCAGATCATCAACATTAAATTAGAAATTAGTTTGAAATATAAAATTATTACTTTAATACTATTAATTATGGCATGTATGAATACAGATACAAAATATCCAACACCTCGAAGAGAAAGTCAAATTGATGATTTTCATGGCATTAAAATTCACGACCCATATCGCTGGATGGAAAACTTAAATGATCCCGAATTAAAATCATGGATTGAAAGTGAAAATAAATTTACTCAATTTGTTTTAGATTCTATTCCTGAAAAAAATATTTTTAAGAAATCATTAACAGAATTAAAAAATAATCCACAAAAAGGATTGCCATATATAAGAGGAGAAAAAGAATTCTATTTTAAAAATGATGGAAACCAGGATCAGTTTGTTCTATGTGTAAAAGAAAAAGGAAATGAAAGAATATTACTTGACCCAAATAAATTGAGTGAGGATGGTATTATATCTATTGGGTTTATAAATATTAACGAAGATGGTAGTTTGCTTGCCTATGGGCAGTCTAACGGAGGGAGTGATTGGACAGATATTTATGTTAAAGATGTAGAGACTGGAAAAGTAAATGAAAATGTTTTAAAGTGGGTTAAATTTTCTGGGGTAGATTGGAATTTAAATGGAGATGGTTTTTATTATAGTCGATATCCTGAACCGGCAGAGGGTAAAGAATTTGAAAATGAAAACCATAATCAAAAATTATATTTTCATGAGATCGATTTACCTCAAAAAATGGATAGTTTAATTTATGAGGATAATGAAAACCCAGACTATAGCCCCTATACAATTATCACAAATGACAAAAAATATTTAATTCTTGGGAAGTGGCATGGTACCTCAAAAAATAATACTATTTATTATCGCAAATTAGGGTCAACAGAGCCGTTTATTCCATTGTCTGATGATTGGTCTGGAAGCTTCCATTTTATTGGGAATGATGATAATATTTTTTATTTTTTAACAGATGTAGATGCACCTAAAAATAGGTTAATTGCAATGGATATACATCAACCTGAACCTGAAAGCTGGGTTGAAATAATATCAGAAAAAAGTGATGTGTTAACAAATATTAATTTAATAAATAATTATTTTATTGTTCAATATCGTAAAGATGTATCTGACCGTTTAGAAATATTTGAAATTGATGGCCAATATTTGCGTTCAATTGGTTTGCCAAGTAAAGGTTCAATTAATGGAATTAGGGCAAGAGAAAAAGATCCGTTTTTATATTATACTTTTTCGTCCTATTTATTTCCTGATGTGATTTATAAATATGATTTAAAAACATTTCAACAGGTGTTATGGTTTGAACCAGAAATCAATTTTGATGCGAATGATTTTAAAATGGAGCAGGTTTTTTATCCATCAATTGATGGTACAAAAATCCCGTTGTATCTAATTTATGCAAAAAATTTAACACAGAATGGACAAAACCCAACACTTCTTTATGGGTATGGAGGATTTCAAATTAGTATTATGCCTTCTTTTTCCTCTGAAATTATTGCATGGATAAAAGCAGGTGGAATTTATGCTGTTGCAAATATTAGAGGAGGTGACGAATACGGAGAAAAATGGCACTCTGATGGGATGATGCATAATAAACAAAATGTATTTGATGATTTTATTTCTGCGGGAGAATATTTAATACATGAAAAATTTACATCTAAAAAACATCTATCTATAAGTGGTAGAAGTAATGGTGGATTATTAACTTCAGCAGTGGTTTTACAGCGGCCTGATTTATTTGGAGCTGTCGAAAGTTCTGTCCCTGTTGCTGATATGTTAAGATATCATAAATTTACAATTGGATGGGCATGGATGGGTGAATATGGTGACCCATCAATTGAGGAAGACTTTAATATATTATATTCCTATTCGCCTGTTCATAATATAAAATCTAATATTAATTATCCACCAATCATTATAACTACAGGTGATTTTGATGATAGAGTTGTGCCATCACATTCTTATAAGCTAACAGCAACATTGCAACATATTTATAAAGGGAATAACCCCATTTTAATCCGCGTTGATACCGATGCCGGTCATGGTGGGGGAAAACCAGTTTCAAAATGGATTAATGAAAGAGCAGATGTATTAGGGTTTTTATATCATCATACGAAGTAATTAAAACTTGATAGTAATCTCCTTCATCCGTTCGTAGAAAAACAATTTAAAATTAAGGTCTATAGCTCGCGTTGAACATAATTATAATTAAAGTCGTTAATGCTGAATATTATAAAGGTTTGATAATACCATTTTAAATACACCAATTACAGTATTGACATCTCGAGCAATTGGAAGTCCTTATGAATATTAGGAAACATCAGTAGTAAATTAATTAAACCTTAAAAAGATATATTGCTTAAATAAACCAGAGATTTAATAAATTTTTTGTAAATTAAACTTGAGGGTTATATGGGTAATCTTTTATAAATTACTCGGCTATTTTAGACACAGAATTAGGATAATTGATGAAAATAACAATTCGTAAAAGTAATCGAAAAAGAAGAAACAAGCACGGGTTTTTAAAGAGAAACCGTACTAAAAATGGTAAAGCAATGATGGCTAGGCGACGGCAAAAGGGTAGAAAAACACTTTCTACATAAATTTTGAAGCATGCACTCGATCATCGAGAGTTTCGTCATTTTTTTTCCTCCTATAAATCCCTGGTAATCGGGGATTTGTTATTTAGATTCCGCTTTGAAAAGAATGCAACCTTAGGGTTAATTGTATCTAGAAAATATGGAAATGCTGTAAAAAGAAACTTATTTAAACGAAGATGTCGGTCTTTATTTTATAAGTTTTTTATTAATGAAAATGTCGTTCTTGTTGTTCAACCTTTAAAAAGTACAATTTCGTGGAGTGCTCTTTTAAAAGGTTTTTCTAATATTCGTAAAAAATTAATATGACTAAACTTCTTATCGGTCTGGTAAAACTATATCAACTAACAATTGGAAACATATTACCACCAGCATGTAGATATTCCCCTTCGTGCTCCCATTATATGATTGAAGCAATTAATAAATATGGTGCACTCAAGGGTTCAATAAAAGGATTAAAGCGAATTGGTCGGTGTCATCCTTGGTCAAAACACAATCATTGGGATCCAGTAAAATAAGGTAAAAATGTTAAATTCCGGTAAACAACAACTTCTCGCATTTATTTTAATTTTGATGGTGTTATTTCTTACACCTAGATATCTGGAGTTTCTTTCTCCGCCTCAACCAGAAGAGACCTCTTTTGAATTTGAAGAAAAAGAATTAACAGCCTCTAAGCAATCTGATTATATTGAAAACATACAAAAAACAAGAACAACAAACGACGCCCATCAAATTGAACAAAACCAAGAGTATGAAAACGAAATTATATTCACCATTGAAACATCTAAATATACTGCTGAAATTTCAAACTCTGGCGGTGGAACAATTAAATCTTTTATACTAAAAAATTATATCAGTGGATATTTAGATAACGGAATCTACGACGAGCTCGCCTTTGTTTCCATGTTGGTACCTGACGAGAATTCATGTTCCCCTTGCCTTGCAATAAGAGACCATTCATCTAATAAACCAACTTATTTTGACAAACCTTTTACAACAAAAATTACCAATGGCCAGGTTTTTAATTTAAAAGAAGGCGAATCAGAAAAATTTGATTTTACCTTTACAGATAATTCTGGAAATATTATTGAAAAATCTTTAATTGCAAATGGCGATTTTTATCATTTTAATTATACTATAAATACCGAAGGTTTAAAGATCGGGGCGTTTACGAAAGAGGTTGCGTGGACAAAAGCATTAAGGCCTACTGAAAAAAACAAAGACTATGATGTTGCCGAATCGGGAGGCATTATTTGGCAGGCTGATGATAAAGAATCAATAAACCAAAATTCGACAGATAAACTTTATTTAGAATCTCTAGATGGAAGAACAGACTGGGCTTCTATTAAAACAAAATATTTTATAGCTTCTATTATACCTGAAAGAAAGGGAATTTACGGATCTTTCGAAGCTGAGAATAAAACCTTCAGCGATAGGGAAATTACCCCTGGTTATAAAATGTTTATAGGGCATAGTGACGGTGAACATCTTCTTTCAGGCAAGATATATCTTGGACCTCAAGATGTTACTGAAATGCGAAAAACAGGATCTAATATAGAAGAGGCAATGAATTGGGGGTATTTTTTCATTCACCCAATTTCTAAATTTATATTAAAATTATTGAAGTTTTTGCATAATCCATATCCAGGGTTTCAAATAAACTATGGGATTGTTCTTATTTTATTTGCGTTCCTTGTTCGTCTATTAACGGGTCCGCTTACAAAAAAAGCAACCGTATCAAATCAAAAAATTCAACAGCTTCAACCTCAAATTAAAAAGCTTCAAGCAAAATATAAAGACGACCCTATGAAGCTAAATAAAGAAACAATGGCTCTATGGAAAAAACATAGCGTTAACCCCCTGGGTGGATGTCTGCCAATAATCATTCAAATGCCTTTATTGTTTGCATTATTTGTTACTTTTAGAACAACAATAGAGTTTAGGGGTGAACCCTTCTTTTTATGGATTACAGATTTATCTCAGCCAGATATAATCATGAATCTTCCTTTTTCTATTCCTATTTATGGTGCACACATTGCTATTTTACCATTATTTATGGGTATAACCATGTTTTTTCAACAGAAGTTTTCTTCTGCAACAATGGATAGTTCTCAGAAACCTGTTATGTATATGATGACCGGGTTTTTCTTTTTAATCTTCAATTCATTTCCCTCAGGACTAAACTTATATTATGCAACATCAAACATATTAAATATTATTCAACAGTGGAATCTTAAAAAAACGACCAAATTATCCACGACATAATGATAAAGCCACTTGTCCAGGATAATATTGTTGCGCTCGCAACTCCACCGGGAATAGGGGCAATTGCTATAATTAGAGTTTCAGGACAAAACCTTGTTTCTCTATATAAAAAAATTACAAAAAAAAAAAAAATCCCCAAACACAGATATGCTAATTATAATTCTATATTTGATAATAATTTAAACAAAGTAGATAATTGCTTAATTACCTACTTTAAGGGTCCAAATAGCTTTACAGGAGAAGATGTTTTAGAAATTTCCTGCCATGGAGGAGAGTTTATTCCTAAAGCAATACTTACCCTTCTCTATGCTCTAAAGATTCGTCAGGCTTCGCCTGGGGAGTTCTCTTATAGAGCATTTTTAAATGGAAAAATTGATTTAATTCAAGCAGAGGCAATTTCAGGTTTAATTTCATCTAAAACATTAAAAAATGCTCAAGTACAATTAAATAATCTTAATGGAGGTTTATCAAAATCTCTTACGAGTATTCGAACAAAAGCAATAACTCTCTTAACAATTTTAGAACATGAATTAGACTTTACAGAAGAAGAGATTTCTTTTACGACAACTTCCGAAATTAAATTAATTTTAAATAGTATTTTACATTCAATAAAAAGTATAATTACGAGTTCTAACTTTGGAAAAACTATTAATGTTGGTATTCGGGTTGTATTATTTGGAAAACCAAACGCAGGAAAATCTTCTTTGTTTAATCGATTATCTGGCTCAGAAAAAGCAATAGTAACGAATATTCCAGGAACAACAAGGGATACAATTGAAACCTGGTTAGAGATATCGGGTATTCCTGTTTGTATTATTGATACCGCTGGCATTGTAGAGTCGAAAAACGAGGTTGAATTACTTGGAATTCAAAAATCAATGCAAGAGTTTAAGGGTGCGGATATCATTTTAATACTTGATGAGACCAACCCGTTAGAGTTTTATAAACAACAAAAGATAGGTAGGTTAAATAAAAAAATTATACTTGTCCACACAAAGTCAGATCTTACCCTCAGTAGTGCAAGGGGCACAGGTTTGATTAATATATCTGTAAAAACAAACTCTGGAATTGATGACTTATACACAGAGTTATCCACACACCTAAAGAAAAACCTGAACTATGATTATGCAAAAGATCCTGTTATTATGAGTGAAAGGCAGTATGCTTTATTATCGAGCACCACAAGTATATTAAATGAAGCAAATAACATCTTAAACAAAGAGCCTGATTTAGTTTTACTATCCTCTCTTTTACATGAATTTACTGAAATTCTTGAAGAGATATTGGGGAAAATTACAAATGAAGATATCTTCCAAAATTTATTCTCAGAATTTTGTATTGGTAAATAAAAATGGAAAATAAGACTATTATAATTGCAGGGGGTGGACATGCTGGTATAGAGGCAGCTCTTGTAATTTCAAGGATGGGGTTTAAAGCCACGATCGTAACTATAGATCCTAGAGCGATAGGTAGAATGTCTTGTAATCCAGCAATCGGCGGACTTGCAAAGGGTCATCTTGTTAAAGAAATTGATGCACTTGGTGGCGCAATGGGTTTTTTTGCTGATAAATCGTGTTTACAGTTCAAAACTTTAAACAAATCAAAAGGACGAGCTGTTTGGAGTCCTCGGGCTCAAGTTGACAAGCTACAATATGCAAACAACATAAGCCATATTATTAAGACTAATAAAAACATAAATATAATAAAAGGGGAGGTTGTTGATTTTGATACAAAACAAGGGGCTGTTTCTTTTGTTATATTAAAATCCAATATTAAGATTGAATGTTCGGCTCTAATAATTACATCGGGCACATTTTTAAATGGACTCATTCATATTGGCGACACCTCCTTTAGAGCTGGTCGTATGGGTGAGAAACCGTCCTCAGGGTTAACCGAAGCATTAAATAAACATGGATTTAATACTGGTCGACTAAAAACGGGTACACCTCCACGTTTATTAAGCACATCTATCGACTGGAAAAAAACAAAAATCTCAAAAGGTGAAGACAAACCTTTTCCTTTTTCAATTAACACCACAAGACCATATAAACCTACAAATGACAATTGCAATATTGTAAATACATCATTATCAACTCACGACCACATCCAAAAGAACATTCATCTCTCAGCAATGTTTTCCGGAAAAATAGAAGGCGTAGGTCCTCGCTACTGCCCAAGTATAGAAGATAAAATTGTTAGGTTTTCAGAAAATCCTTCTCATCAATTGTTTTTAGAGCCTGAGTGGAAAAACTCTAATCAAATATATTTAAACGGTTTCTCTACTAGCCTACCTAGAGAAACTCAAATAACGGCCCTAAAAACAATACCTGCTTTTAAAAATATTGAAATCATTAGACCAGGGTATGCAATTGAATATGATTATTTAGTTCCTTCTCAACTTAAAAGATCTCTAGAATCTAAAACAATATCTGGGTTGTTTTCTGCGGGACAAATTAACGGTACCTCTGGATATGAAGAGGCGGCAGCACAAGGATTAATGGCGGGAATAAATGCGTGTAAATATATAGCAAATAAAAAAGAATTTGTGCTCACCCGTGACCAAGCATATATCGGAGTGCTGATAGATGACTTAACTACAAAAGAGATAAACGAACCATATAGAATGTTTACTGCGAGTGCAGAACACAGGCTTCTTTTAAGACCAGAAACCGCAAGCTTTAGGCTTTCACCTTTTGCAATAAAACATAAAATTCTAACAGACAGACAAAAGTCTAAATATTTAGATTATTTCAATAGTTATAATATTGTATTTGAGTCTTTAAGCAAACACCAAAAAAAACCAAGATCAACCTATAAAGAAATACTAAGGGGTAATATTTCGTTTATAGAGCTTGCCAATCTCAATAAATTTAAAACGGCACCATTAGAAGTATTGTTTGCCGTAGAAACATATATCAAATACAAGGGTTATATAATGAGAGAAAAAGAGAGATTAAATAAAACAAAATCCCTTGAAGAGAAATTAATTGATAGCGATTTTTCTTACAATAAAATATATAACCTGTCAAATGAAGCCAGAGAAAAACTAATTAACATAAAACCTGAAACTCTTGGGCAGGCGTCTAGAATCGCGGGGGTTAAGCCGTCAGATATTGCATCGATAGCAATTGCGATGTTAAAATAAATGTTTCACATGAAACATAACCGATTTGCCCAACACTTAGAAATCATAAAGCAAGATGTTTCATTAGGAAAACTAGAATTAAAAAACTACCCTTTTGAACTATTAATCTATTCATGCAAACAACTTTCTGGAAACTTTGTTTTTCTTTCCAATGAAGACTCTTTAGTTTTAAGACAAGGTGAGTTCTTGTTGGATGATGAGGATGTTGGGTTTTTCATAAAAGACACCCCTAAGGGTTTAAGCTCCCCTTTGGGTTTTAAGTCAAGTGTTGGAAGCGCTAGGGATAAAATTTATTCACAAGCATCTTCTAGTTCTCTGCCAAAACTTTTATTTTCATCACAGACAGCATTTTATAACAAATGCTTCAAAGTGACTCCTGAAAACGTTTTTAATTTTAACAATAATACGGATTATGATAAACTTGTTTCTTGGATAAAAAGGGCTTCATTTTCTTTTGTAGATATTGTTACATCAAAAGGGGAGTGCTCTTTAAAGGGTGGAATAATTGATTTGTTTCCTTTTAGCAGAAACACACCTCTCCGTATAAGTTTTTTATCTGAAGAGGTTGAGTTTTTTTTATTTGACAC
>CAZGWH010000006.1:12423-64720 GCA_964529325.1 uncultured bacterium
CCTCTCTCTTTCTGGATATTTATTCAAGGATAGAATTATTATTCCCCCTTGGTATATAAAAACAAATGTTTTAAAATCAAGAAATAATAAAGTCGAGCGGTTGATTGATTTTAACTCTCTTTCAAAAGGGGACTCTGTTGTTCATAAACACCATGGAGTTGCAAAATATCAGGGCGTGTTTGATTTTGGCGACGACAATAATATTGACGAAAGACTTCTTCTTCATTATTCAGATGGTGGAAAAATATATGTTTCAATACAAAACCTGGGTCTTTTAGAGTTTTTTGCTTCAAAAAACGAATCCTTAATAAAGCTAGACAGTTTATCAAAAAAAAAATTATGGGACAAAAAGAAAAAATCTGCTAAAAAACAAGTCAATGATATTATTGATGAATTATTATTTGGATATGCCGAAAGATCAACAGTGCTAAGACCGCCTATTTCTGTTGATAGTGAAATAGAAAAACAATTCATTAACTCTTTTCCGTTTGAAGAAACAGAAGACCAAAATACTACTTGGAATGAAATATCAAACGATTTATTTTCTAATAAACCAATGGATAGATTGCTTTGTGGGGATGTCGGTTTTGGGAAAACAGAAATTGCTCTTCGCGCAACCTTTAGAACAGCTTATGCAGGAAAACAAGTTGCTGTTCTTGCACCAACGACCATCTTGTCTAGCCAACATTTTCAAACATTTAAAAAAAGACTATCCCCATACTCCATTGATGTTGGATTAATCTCTGCATTTAAATCTAAATCTATAAATAACAAAACCTTGCTTCTATTGAAAAGCGGAGATATTAATGTAATTATTGGCACCCACTCGCTGTTGTCAGACAATGTTGTTTTTAATAACCTCGGTTTATTAATCATTGATGAAGAACATCGGTTTGGTGTAAAACAAAAAGAGAAAATATTAAACTTAAAAACAAATATTGATGTTTTGTCTATGTCTGCAACACCTATTCCAAGAACATTACACATGTCGATTTCTGGAATAAAAAGTATATCAACAATAAGCACACCCCCAAAAGCACGGTTTCCAATTCAAACCCATGTAAAATACTATGATATTCAATTAATTAAATCTGCCATAATGTTTGAGATTAATAGAGGAGGGCAAGTCTTTTTTGTTCACAATAATGTTAAAACCCTTGACTCGATAGTTCAAATATTAGAAGCTACTCTTCCTGATTTAAATATCAAACCTGCTCATGGACAAGAACCAAAAAAACAATTAGAAAAAACAATGTATAGCTTTATTGAAGGAGATATAAATGTTCTCGTGTGTACATCTATAATTGAAACAGGAATCGACATTCCAAATGTAAACACAATTATTATTAACAAAGCTCACAGCCTTGGTCTTTCTCAGCTTTATCAAATTAGAGGACGCGTTGGTAGAAGCGATAAACAAGCATTTGCATATATGCTTATACCAAAAGGTTTAAGGCTTTCCGAAAATGCATATAAAAGGCTTAAAAGTATTGAAAGAAATACCTCTTTAGGATCTGGATATAATATATCAAAATCAGACATGGAAATTAGAGGAGTTGGAACAATCTTTGGATATAAGCAAAGCGGGGGGTTAAGCCAAATTGGATATGGATTGTATTCTAAAATGATTAAGGAAGTTTTACAAGAAAAAAAAGTTGTTAAAAAGAAGTTTGTTATTGAACCTGAAGATGTTTCGGTAATGTTATATTTTGATGTAGCAATCCCCGATGAGTATATTAACTCAGAGTCAATTCGCTTAGAGTTTTATAGAAAGTTTGCTTGTTGTGATGATTTAAATGGGTTTTCTAAAATTGAATATGAAGTTGAAAATAGATATGGACCAATACCTCAGTCTTTAACGAATCTTATAAATAATTACAAAACAAGGGTTTATTGTGCAAAGCTTGGTATAAAGAAGTGTGTGTTTATCAAAAACTCTTTACAGTTAGAGTTTTTACCAAATGGGGTTGCAAGCAAGGGAGATTTATTTATTCCAAAATTAATCCAAATAACCGAGGAACAAAAAGCTAAGCCTCGTTTTTTACCTGTTGATAATAATATTTTACATATAAATATAAAATTAAAACAAGGTGTAGATATTTATTCTTTTGTGGATAATATATTAAATAAATTATTAGCTATATTTTTAACATAAAATGGGAGAACTGTGGTTCGAAACCTATTAGTTTTATTATTGACTTTATCATGTCTTTTTTCAAATGAAAAAGTTGTTTCAATTGGGGAAAATGTTTTTTTTGAAAATGAATTTTTTGAATTTTATCCAAAGTCTGAATGGGCGAAAATAAAACCTCACCAAAAAGAACGAATTTTAAATGATTTTATTCGTAAAAAAACAGCCGTGCTTGAAGCAAAAGAACAACATTTTTTAGAAAACCCTCGTACAGCCATTAAGCTAAGAAATCGAGGTGATTTTTTATTTGTCAATAAAACATATGAAAAACTCGTAGCTCTTCCTCTGGTTCCTTTAGAATATATTGAAATGGGTAAAAAGTATATTTTAAAAGATTTAAATATTAGCCATATATTAATTGGGTTTAATGGGACTGAAATGGGAGGAGATTTTAATAGAAATAAAATTCAGGCATACGAAATCGCAAGTGAATTACTTTCTACAATGAGCCATTCTTTTAATTTTGACAGTCTGGCTTTAAGCTTTTCCGATGACCCTGGAGTTACCGGCAACAAGGGAAATCTCGGCTGGATTTCTTGGGGCAAAATAGATCCTGATTTCCAAAAAGAAGTCTTTCAATTAAAAAAAGGCGATATATCAAATCCTATATTAACAAAATATGGTTATCATATTGTATATATTAACAACGAAAGAACTTCAGAGGCGGCTAGCTTTCCCGAAGAAAAACTTATAGAAAAAGTTGAGTTTTCTTCTTTAGGGGTTGTAAAAAATCAACTAAAAGATGCTGCTAATTTACACGACAAAAAATTAATTGATAAAATTAATTTTTATTTTAATGAACCTGTTTTAAATAAACTTGGTAATATATTAAATGAACATCAAAAAAAAATCACATATATGAATAATGTTGACATTGTTCCTGTATTAAAAGATTATTCAAGCAATGATATCGTTTTTATATATAATCAAAAAGGATATGGAGTTAAATGGTTAATTAATAAACTGTCTAAATCTTCCCCTTCAAAAAG
Organism: uncultured bacterium; assembly: GCA_964529325.1. Taxonomy (GTDB): domain Bacteria; phylum Fidelibacterota; class Marinisomatia; order SCGC-AAA003-L08. The sequence goes on from CAZGWH010000006.1 coordinate 15,604, forward strand.
ACCATCCATTACAAACGGTGAAAGTTTAAAGCTTGCAATAAAAACACTTATTTTGCAAGTTCTTGCTATTGAAAAGGGAAAAAAACATAAGCTAAACGCATCTTACGGGTATCAATCTCAATACAATGGAATTGAAGGTGAAATATTATATGATGCCTATGTGAGGTATTTAGTAAATAATGCGCCAGAACCAACAAATGAAGATATAAAAGCATATTATGAAAAATACAAAGAAACGAAATATAAAGAACCAGAGAGGTTCTCAGTATTTAATTTAAAAGTAAAAAGACAAAAACTTGCAGATAGTTTATTTATTGCAATACAAAACGGTGGTGATTTCTTCCGTTTAGCAAAATCATTCTCTATATTAAGTCCTAAAAAGTCAGGTAAAATGCAACCTTTTGATAAAACAAAAAACAAAGATATTGTCAAAGCCCTAAAAAATATAAAGATAGGTAATTATAGCAAGGTTTTTAAAACTCGGGACAATAAATGGTCAATCATCTATTTTGAAACAATGTTGCCAGAGGAAATAATTAAATATGATAATGTTAAAAATAGAATTAAAACGGCCTTGACTAAAGAAAATCAAGATACTCATAAAGAAGACACTTTTGATAATCTTAAGGCAAAATATAATGTAACCATAAATAGCAATTTTTTTACAACACAAGAAGAAATTAATTAATGTATAAATTTTTTATTTTAATCATATTTACTATTCTCTTTTCCAAAAATGAATTTGTTGATGGTATTGTTGCTAAAGTAGGAGGAAATACAATTCTTTATAGTGATGTATTACAAACAATACAAATGCAAGCAATGCAAAATGGAATAGATATTTCTAAAAACCCATATTACCTTGATGAAAACCATGATCTTGTTTTAGATTTTTTAATTAATCAAAATGTTCTTTTTGAAAAGGCAAAAAAAGATACACTTATTGATGTATCTGGGGATGAAATTAGCTCAACACTAGACAGTGAAATAGATATGATGACACGGCGAGCTGGTTCAGAAAGTTTATTAGAAAATATTTTAGGCGTATCTATTCATGAATATAAATTATCGCTTTGGGATGAAATAGAAAAAAGGCTATTAATTGAAAGATATCAACAAAGCTTTATGGTCAATATTTCGGTTTCTAGAGCAGAAGTTATTACTTTTTATAATGAGTATAAAGATTCTATACCTCTACTTCCAAGCAGGTTTAAGTTTTCGTTAATAGAACTACCAATACAACCAAGTAAAAAGGCTGAAAATTTAACCATAGACTTATTAAATTCTATTAAAGATAGTATTATTATGTTTAATAACTTTGAGGATTATGCGTCAAAATATTCTCAAGACCCAGGATCAAAACAAAACGGAGGAGATCTTGGTTATATTTTACGAGGAAATTTAGTTAAAGAATTTGAAGAAGTTGCTTTTTCCTTAAATGTTGGAGAGATAAGCGCGCCTGTAAAAACTAAATTTGGACTTCATTTAATTCAATTATTAGATAAGCAGGGAGAAAAAATTCATGTAAGGCATATTTTACAAGAAGTTATTCCAACAGAAAATGATAAAAAACTAACCGAGGAAAAATTAAGAAATATTTATCAACAATCTAACAATGCAAGTGTTTACTTTGATTCTTTAGCTTATCAATATCAAGCTGGTTTTCAAAATCAATCAGGGGTATTTGAACTAACCCCAGACGATGCAATACCTGTTGAAATTTTATCATTATTAAATGATTATTCGGGTAAGCCAGAATTACTAATTCCAATAGAATCAAGTAATAAGAGTTATTATTTAGTTTTTGTTAAAGATCGAAAATTAAGCGAAAAAGCTACATTAAAAAACTCATGGCAAATAATGGAAGCAATGGCAAAAAATAATAAAATTACTAAAGAGTTTGAATTGTGGATATCTAAAGAGAGAAAGAATGTATTTATTCAGACTTTTTAACAATTTGCTTTTGTTAGTTTAATAAACAAAAGTTATGCTCATTGTAAACAAAGTTATCCACATAAAAAATTAATTTATTATATTTTTTTAAGTAATAATAAAACATAACAATTAGTAAAAATAAAAATAAATCATTAACATTTAAACATAATATAATAAAAATAAATTTAATTAATTATAAATTAATATATATAAAGGATATATACTTATGAACTTTAAATTATCAAAAAAAGAATTACTTAATTCTTTACAAAAAATAAATAGAGTTATTCCAACTCGCTCTACATTACCAATTTTAAGTTGTGTTTTGTTTGAAATTAAAAAAAATACTCTCTTTTTAAGAGCAACAGATTTAGAACAAACAATATTAATTAAAATTGATATTACTTCTTCTTCTGAAGGTAAGTTAGCTATTCCTGTAAAAACATTATTAGAAATTACACAGGAAATCCCAGATGAAAACTTAAGTATATCCATTAATCCTGAAAATAAAGTTGAAATAAAAACAGATTTTGGGAACTATAGTATTATGGGAAAAACAGCAAATGAGTTTCCTGAAATGCCTAGTGTTGAAAACCCTGTAATAATAAAAATGGGAAAAAAGGAATTAAATGAAATAATTCAAGATACCTTGTATGCAACTAGTAGAGATGAAATGAAAATATCTCTCCAAGGCGTTTGTATTAATGTAGATGGAAAGCAAATTACTGCTGTTGCTACAGATGGGTTTAGACTTGTTAAACGAATTAGTAAAACAAAAGAGGAAAATACATATAAAGGGCAAGTAATAATCCCTACTAAGTTTTTAACCGTATTACAATCTCATCTAGGAGATAATAATTTAAAATTAATACTTTGTTCTAATCATATTCAAATAGACAACGGAAATACAACTTTAGTCTCTAGAATAATTAGAGAAAAATATCCTGATTATGAAAGCATCATACCTTCGGATAATGATAAAATAGCAGTTATTAATAAAAATGATTTATTATCTGCTGTCAAACGGGTATCTATTTTTTCAAATAGAACGACTCGGCAAATTGCATTAACTTTTGAAAAGAATAAAGCAATTATTACAACTGAAGATCCTGAAAATATAACATCTGGTCATGAAGAAATTATTTGTGAATATAAAGAAGAATCTATTACAATTGGATTTAATGCTAATTATTTAAAAGAAATGTTAAACCATCAATCTACAGAAGAGGTATTTATAAAACTAAAATCATCTTTAGGAGCAGGGATGATTTTACCTAAAGATGATAAATCTGAAAAAGAAATATTATCCCTATTGATGCCAATTCGAATATAAAATGTGGCTTGAACACATTGAAATTGAAAATATTAGATCATTAAAAACTTTTAATATTGATTTTTCACCAAAATTAAATATTGTCTTAGGAGAAAATGGGTCAGGTAAAACATCTATACTTGAATCAATTCATCTTCTTTCTCTTGGTAAATCTTTTAGGCCAGGAAAAGAAATAAACTTAATGAATTCATCTTCAGACTATTTTAGGGTTAAAGGATTAATCTCAAACAATAAAAACAAGGTTTCTATACAAACAAGTAGAAGTATTTCAGAAAAAAGAATAAAACTAAATAATAAAATTTTAAAATCTAGAGCAAATTTAATAGGTGTTTTTCCAACCGTTGTATTTTCTCCAGATACTCTTGATATAATTTCAGGCGGAAAAGTATCTAGGCTAGCTTTTTTTAATCGTATTTTCTGTACTGTTGATCCTGATTATATGGAAACCTTAATACAATTAGAAAAAATTCTTTTACAAAAAAAACAATTATTAAAAAACAATCAAACAAATCAAATAGATTATTGGAATCAATTGCTTGCAGAAAAAACCCAAAAAATTTGGAAAAAAAGGCATAAATTATGGACTGAATTTTCTGAGGAATTTGAAAGAACTTGGAACTTAGTTTTCCCAGAAAAAAAAGCATCTATTGGGTATTTATATTTTAAAGAAATAAGTATAAATAAAATAACTGAAAAACTTAATAAAATAAAAGAACAAGAAATTCTCTATGGAAAGGTGTTGTTTGGTCCACAAAAAGACGAATTTATTTTTTATTATAATAGTATTTTATTAAAAGAATTTGGTTCTCAAGGTGAAAAAAAATTTTTTCATTATATTTTAAAATTAGTAGAAGGTGATTTTATAAAAAAAAAACTGGGCAAAACTCCCGTTTTATTATTAGATGATCTTTTTGCTAAAATAGATAGTGTTAGAATAGAAAAAATGATAAACTCAATGTTTGATAAATTTCAAATGTTTATAACAAGTACAGATATTCATAAAGATGGAATAAAGCCGTGGATTTCAACAAACACCAAATTAATTAATATATAAATTATTGGCTATAATTTTAAAAGAAGCCCTTAATTCTTTTTTTAAAGAACAAGAGGTTGTAGAAAAAATAGACGAGAATACAATCTATTCTCTTTGGGAAGAAATTGTTGGAATTAATATTTCTAAAGTTACCAAAATAGAAAAAATAAAAAATAATATTATTTATATAAAAACAAAAAATACGGCATGGAGACAAGAGCTTTCCTTTCAAAAAGAAGAATTAATTACAAAAATAATAGAAAAATTACCAAAGATGAAAATCAAGGAAATTAAATTTATATGAATGTGAAAACAGAAGAATACGGTGCAGAAAATATTCAAGTTCTTAAAGGTCTTGAAGCTGTAAGAAAAAGACCAGCAATGTATATTGGTGATGTTGGTAAAAAAGGTATGCACCATTTGGTTTGGGAGGTTGTAGATAATTGTATTGACGAAGCTTTGGCAGGCCATTGTGATAGTATTATAATTCGTATTTTAGCAGGCGAAGGTATCTCCGTTGAAGATAATGGGCGAGGGATTCCTGTTGATATTCACAAAACAGAAGGTAAATCAGCGCTAGAAGTTGTGATGACCGTTTTACATGCAGGCGGGAAATTTGACAAAGATACCTATAAAGTTTCTGGAGGACTTCACGGGGTAGGAGTATCAGTTGTAAATGCGCTTGCTTCAAGCTGTACTGTTGAAATTCAAAGACAGGGAAAGGTTTATACACAAAGTTATGAACGAGGATTTGCAAAAGGTGATATTAATGTAATAGGATCAACGGTAAAAACGGGGACAAAAGTGACTTTTTATCCTGATTTTGAAGTTTTTACTTATAACAAGTATCATTTTGATATAATCGATGAACGAATAAGAGAGCTTGCTTATTTAAACAAAGGGTTAAAAATTACCATTGTAGACGAGAGAACTCCTGATGGTTTAACTGCAGATCATTTTTATAAAGGAGGGTTATCTGAATTTGTAAAACACATAAATAAAAGCCACCATTCTTTAATTCCAAAACCAATTTATATTGAAGGTGAAAAAGATGATGTGCCCGTAGAGCTTGCTTTATGTTATAATGATAGTTTTACTGAAAACATGCTTACTTTTGTAAATAATATTAATACAATTGAAGGCGGAACTCACCTCGCGGGTTTTAAATCTGCTCTTACAAGATCATTAAATGCTTACGCATCAAAGAATAATTTAATAAAACCGGTAAAAGGAAAAACCATTAGTTTTTCTGGAGACGATGTTAGAGAAGGTCTTGTTGCTGTTTTATCTATCAAAGTGCAAGAGCCTCAATTTGAAGGTCAAACGAAAACGAAGCTCGGTAATGGTGATATTAAGGGAATTTGTGATACGATTATTAGAGAAGGTTTAAGTGAATATTTTGAGCAAAACCCAACAATAGCCAAAAAAATTATTTCTAAAGCAGAAACAGCATCAAGAGCAAGAGCTGCGGCTAAAAAAGCGAGAGAGCTTGTAAGACGAAAAAATGTTTTAGATGTATCTGCCTTACCGGGAAAATTGGCTGATTGTTCTGAAAAATCACCAGAACTCTGTGAATTATATTTAGTTGAGGGTGATTCAGCGGGTGGTTCTGCAAAACAGGGTAGAGATCGACGGTTTCAAGCAATTTTACCATTAAGAGGTAAAGTTATAAATGCGGAAAAAGCAAGAATTGATAAACTGTTAGCCAATAATGAAATTCAAACATTAATTACAGCAATTGGAGCAGGTTTCAATGATGATAAAGTTGAAGAAACTTCTGTTGGAGATTTTAATATTGAAAAACTTCGATATCATAAAATAATAATTATGACAGATGCCGATGTTGATGGATCACATATTCGTACTTTACTGTTGACTTTTTTATATCGCAAAATGCCAGATTTATTTTTTAATGGACATATTTATATTGCCCAACCACCATTATATAAACTATCTCAAGGTAAAAAAATGGTTTATGCATACAATGATGAAGAAAAAGATAGGATTTTGAGCCGAATGCAAAAAGAAAATCAAACTAAAAAAGTTGATTTACAAAGGTATAAAGGTTTGGGTGAAATGAATGCAGATCAGCTTTGGGATACAACAATGGATCCCGAGCGAAGAACTTTATTAAAAGTTACAATTGAAGAAAAAGCAAGAACAGATAGAACTTTTTCAGATTTAATGGGCGATAGTGTAGAGGCTCGTAGAAATTTTATTGAGACAAATGCCAAGTTTGTCGTTAACCTAGATGTATAGGAATAAGGAAATAGTATGCTAGATATTGTTGGAGGAAATACCCAGGACCGTGATATTATTGAGGAAATGAATGAATCATATCTTAACTATTCAATGTCGGTTATTGTTTCTCGAGCTCTTCCAGATGTGAGAGATGGATTAAAACCAGTACATCGTAGAGTTTTATTTGGAACTTCAGACCTGGGTGCGTCTTGGAATAGAAGATATAAAAAATGTGCAAGAATTGTTGGAGAGGTATTAGGTAAATATCACCCTCATGGCGATAGTTCTGTTTATGATGCATTGGTTAGAATGGCACAACCCTGGTCTTTACGATATCCATTAATGGACGGTCAGGGGAACTTTGGGTCTATAGATGGCGATTCTGCGGCTGCGATGAGATATACTGAGGCAAGAATGGCAAGAGTCTCTTCAGAGATGTTACGAGATATTGATAAAGATACCGTTTCTTGGGTGGCTAACTTTGATGATACTCTTGAAGAACCAACCGTATTACCTTCTATACTACCAACTTTACTAATGAATGGTGCAGATGGTATTGCCGTAGGAATGGCAACTAAAATCCCCCCCCACAACCTTAGAGAATTACTTTCTGGCCTAAATGCAATTATTGAAAATCCAGATATATCAATTGATGAGATTATTGCTAACCATATTACAGGTCCAGACTTTCCAACAGGTGGTATTTTATTGGGTACTGACGGAGTTCATAACGCTTATAAAAAAGGCCGAGGTCGATTAGTTGTTCGCGGTAGGGCAATTATAGAGGAATTTGGTACAAATAGTCGAGAACGAATAATTATTAATGAATTACCATATCAAGTCAACAAAGCAAATTTAATAGAAAAAATAGCAGATTTAGTTAGAGATAAACGGCTCGAGGGTATATCAGACCTCAGAGATGAATCTGATAAAGATGGAATGAGAATTGTTGTTGAATGTAAAAGAGATGCAATAGCAGATGTCGTTTTAAATAATTTATTTAAATTAACCCAACTTCAAGATTCTTATGGTGTAATTATGCTTGCACTTGTAAATGGTATTCCTAAAGTAATGAATATAAAAGAAGTTCTAAACCATTTTTTGAACTTTAGAATTGAAGTTATTGTAAAAAGAACACAATTTGAATTAAATGAAGCAGAAACAAGAGCACATATATTAGAAGGATTAAAAATTGCTTTAGAAAATATAGATGAAGTAATTAAAATAATTAAAAAATCTAAAGATCCTATAGTTGCACGAGAAGCATTAATGGCTCATTTTTCTTTATCTGAAAAACAATCAAAAGCGATATTGGAAATGCGATTACAGCGATTAACCTCTTTAGAAGTTGATAAAGTTATTGAAGAGTATAAAGAGTTATTAAAATTAATCGAAAAATTAAATTCTATCTTAGCTAGTAAAAACCTACAATATGAAATTATTAAAGAAGAATTTGCAGAAGTTGAAAAACAATATGGTGATGACAGATTAACACAAATAATTGAAGGAACAGGAGAGCTTTCTGTTGAAGACATGATTGCAGATGAAGATATGGTTGTAACGATTACTCATAATGGGTTTATTAAGCGACTACCTTCTTCTAACTGGAAAAGACAGCGCCGTGGCGGACGAGGTATGCGTGGTGCTGGTGCAAAAGATGATGATTTTGTAGAACATCTATTTATAGCTTCAACTCATAGTTATATTTTATTTTTTACAGATCAAGGTAAGTGTTATTGGTTAAAGGTATATGATATACCAACAGGTGGAAGAACAGCAAGAGGACGAGCCGTTGTGAACTTGATTGGCTGTGACCCTGGTGAACGAATTAAAGCATTTGTATCTGTTAAAGAATTTAATGATACTGACTTTGTAGCAATGGCAACGAAGAAAGGTATTGTAAAAAGAACTGCTCTTAGTCAATATAGCAGGCCACGAAAAGGCGGTATTTATGCAATTGAAATTAGAGAAGGTGATGAATTAATTGAAGCCAAGGTTACTAATGGCGAACATGATATAATTTTAGGAACTCGCCATGGGAAATCAATCAGGTTTAATGAAAATGATGCTAGACCAATGGGAAGAAAAACCATGGGAGTTAAGGGCATTACTCTTAGATCTGCTGACGACTGGGTGATTGGCATGATTGTTATTAAAAGAGAAGGTACAATTTTAGTAGCATCAGATAAAGGGCTTGGCAAACGAACAAATGTAATTGAATACCGAGTTCAAAATAGAGGTGGAAAAGGAATCATTACTTTAAAAACAACTGACAAGGTTGGTAAAATGGTATCAATGATTGAAGTTGTAGATAATGATGATTTAATGATTATTACCGATGGTGGTATTATGATTCGCCAACCCGTAAAAGCAATTAGAACAATTGGTAGAAATACACAAGGGGTTCGATTATTAAAACTTGATGATGGTGCGAAAATTTCTTCAATTACAAGAGTAATGGAAAATGATGATAATTCTGAGGAAGAAGGCGAGGAATAATTGAAAACCCCTGGTTTACTTAACCAGGATGCACTTTTTAAAGTAAGAAATCAAATAATATCTGCTTGTAAAAAATCAAATAGATTTATTGGTGACGTACAAATAATTGCTGTTACTAAAACATTTGATATTAAAGCAATTGAAACCGCTTTAAAAGCAGGAATTACCTGTATTGGTGAAAATAAAGTTCAAGAAGTTGAAAAAAAAATCCCACAAATTCAATATAGACAAAATACCGAAATTCATTTTATCGGACATTTACAATCTAATAAAGTTAGAAAAGTATTAAAATATGTAGATGTTATTGAAACGGTAGATTCATTGAAACTTGCAAAACGAATAAATTTAATTTCTCATGAATTAAATGTAGTTTCAAATATTTATATTCAAGTGAATACAGGAAACGATATTGCAAAACATGGATTTCATGTCGATGAAGTAATTGATAATGCTAGTCATATTACCCAAATGAAAAACCTAAAATTAATAGGCATAATGACAATCCCCCCTTTACATTGTAGCTCCATAAAGCTGAATAATATTTTTAATAAAACCCGCCAAATTAGAGATAATATTAAAAATCAGGTTAATTCTAATTGTAAAGATTTATCAATGGGAATGAGTGGAGACTTTGAATTAGCCATTAAAAATGGAGCAACCCATATTAGGCTTGGAACCGTTTTATTTGGAAACCGAAAATAGTTTAATTATAATTTATCCAAATATACTTCAGGGTTTTGTAAAAAAGATTTAGTTAAAGTAACATGCTCTAATTCATTATATTTTACCAATTGAATTTGTGGTGTATCAAAAGTTAAAATTTCTGCATTAGGAAATGCCATAATTATTGGAGAATGAGTTGCAATAATAAATTGTGAACCTTCTGAAACCATTTCTTTTAATAATGAAAGAAATCCAAGCTGTCTAAAAGGAGAAAGGGGTGCTTCTGGTTCATCTAATAAATATAATCCTTTCGGTTTTATCCGAGATTGAAATAATTCTAAAAAACTTTCTCCATGAGAATATGTTTCAAGGCCTCGCTCATAACTATTTTCTAATGCATTTAACTCATTTGCATGTGGCATTTTAGCCAAGCCTTTTGCGTATTCAGACCGATTTTTATATTCTTTATCTACAGTAATAATATCTTCTTTAATTTGTGCTTTTAATAAAGAGAGTTTTTTTGTGTAGCCAAAAAAATCTTCTGCACGCAGAAAAAATCCATTTTTTGTTTTCTTTGACCATGATAAATAAAAGCATTCTGATAATTTACGAACATCGTTTAAGGTTTTATCATTTTGTATAGCATCACTCCCCACAACAATTGAGCCTATATTGCATGCTAACGCTTCTATAAATGTTGATTTCCCTGACCCATTTTCTCCCACCAAAAAAGTAACAGGTGAATTTAATTCAATGGTTTTTAAGCTTTTCAAAATAGGTAAATTAAAAGGAAACTCTTCAACCGACTTTTGAGAATCAATTCGATATGAAATAGATTTTAAAATAGTTTTTTTAACATAAAAAATTTAGTGAATAATTTTTTCTAATCTTTCTTCCAATTCTTTCGATGATAAATTTTCTCGGTGTGTAGCAATCCACCATTGATTCCCACAAGAATCTTCCACCGCCGCATTTCTATCTCCATAAAACTGATTTTGAGGCTCCATAATTGAAATTGCTCCTGCGTCTATTGCTTTTTTATATGTTTTATCTACATTTTCAACATATACATATAACATTGCAGGAAATAATTTGCTTCCGTCTTTACTATTACCAATCATAATAATAGTGTCGCCAATTTGGAACTCAGCATGCATAATTTCACCATTATCTTCCATTTTTTCAACAACAATAGCATTAAACACATTTTCTGCAAACTTAATTGTATCATTTGCATTTTTCACAACAATATATGAACTAACATCATGATAGCCATTTGGTTTATAATATACACTCATTACATTCCCCTTTCTTCTCGAAGTTGTTTTTGTTTAAGAAGATTTTTTTGATATTTTGTTTGAACTAAATCTGTTAAAACTAAAATTGAAATAACAAAATAAAAAGTTGCTTTACTCATTGCGGTAATTTCGTGCCCAAATAAATGGAGGTGTGCCATGTGCCCACCTTCGGTAAGTAACATTATTCCAACAATAAATAATACAAATAGCCCAAGAACTTCATATATTCTATTTTTTTGAAGAAAAGAAGAAACGGTTTCTGCAAGTTGAATCATTAAGATTCCGCTGATAATTATTGCTATTGCCATAATCCAAAAGTTATCTGTTAATGCCATTGCACTTAAAATTGAATCAAAGGAAAAAACAAGATTCATTGCCACAATTAATAAAATAATTTTATTTGCAGAAGATCCGCCCCCCTCTGCTGTTTCATTTTCATCTAACAACAACATGTGGAAAATTTCTTTTACGGCGGTATAGAGTATAAATCCGCCTCCAAACAACACAATTAAACTGTGCAGGTTAAATTCACAGCTAATAATATGTCCAATATTTATTCCAAATAAAGGGCTTTGAAAATATCCAATTATTTGAGTGAGAACAAAAAGGAGCACAATTCTTAAAACAACGGCAATTCCAATTCCTAATTTTCTAACTTTTGCCTGTTCAGAAGCGGGAGCTCGTTTAGATTCTAATGAAATATATAGTAAATTATCAAATCCTAAAACAGCTTGTAATAGAATTAGAAACCCGAGTGTTATTAAATGTTCAAATGAAAACATAATTTCCTTTATTTAGTTGGTTTTAAAAATGCATACTGTTGCCAAAAATTAATAGATTCTGCCCATTCATCGGAAGAATAATTTGCAGAAGTACCTCCCGGTAATTGGAGCTGATTACGCATCATTGTTACAGGCCCCATGGGTAATTTTTTTATTCCCTCAGGAACTGCTTGGATTGAAATTAATTCCCAATCCGCATTTGTTGACTGTTCATTTGTTTCCGCTAAAACATCATGGCGATATAGAATTAAATCTACTCGTCCAGTCGGTAATAAATTCCCAGATAATGCTCTAATTTGAATATATGGTTTTTCTTGCTCTCTTCTTTTTGTCATTATTGCCTCTAAAACAGTATATTCGTCTATTTTTACCATGGGTGAATAGAAATGTTTATTCATTAAGGGTTCACACTTTATAAGAATTACCCCATCCCTATATCCTTCAATAATTGAGTTAGGATTATTATTGAGTTGGTTTTCTGCATATTCAGCAATTTCTTGAAAAGTTAAATCGAGACTGAATGTTTTTCCAGACCCTTCAACTTGTCTTAATACAAATTCATTTACCGCAACTGTTTGTCGATGTTTTGTCATAACTATAATTCCAGTTAAATTTCATCTATAATTTTACAGCTAAAAGAGAGCATTATGAAAAACTTAAATGGAAAAACTGCAATAGTTACAGGTGCATCCCGCGGAATTGGTGTACATATTGTAAATTCGCTTACACAAAAAGGCGTAAATGTAATTGGAATTGCACGGAGTAAAGAAGGATTAGAGAATACAAAAGAAATAGTAAAAAGTAATTTAGGCAATTTTGAATATATTCAATTTGATTTGTCGGAAACTTCAAAACTAGATAATTTAACAAATCAATTTATGGATAAAGAAATTGATTATTTGGTTAATAATGCAGGAATAGAAATTTATAGGAGCTTTGAAGACTATAAATTAGAGGATATTCAAAAAATTGTGAATGTTAATTTACTTGGTCCAATGGAATTAACGCGGTTATTAATTCCTAAAATAAAAGCCAACAAAGGAAATATAGTTAACATTGCATCTCTAGCAGGAAAAAAAGGAGTGATATATAACGGAATATATTCAGCAACCAAAGCAGGGTTAATTTTATGGAGCGATGCACTTGACCAAGAATTAAAAGAGTTTAAAGTTGGTGTGACAGCTGTTTGCCCTGGTTATATTGCCGATACTGGAATGTTTAAAGATGGAGGCTATGCTCCACCTTCATTATTGGGAGAATCCGCGCCTCAATTAGTTGGGAAAGCGGTAATTGATGCAATTACAAAAGGTAAAAAAGAAATCATCGTAAATAGTGGTCCTATTCGTCCTCTTTTAGCAATTGGTCAAATTTTTCCAAGAGTAAGTGATATTATAATTGATTGGTTTGGAGTTCCAGAGCTATGTAGGAAAAGAGCATTTGAGTCAAAAGGTGGAAATAGAACTTAATGTGGATTCAAAAAGAGGTTCATATTTTGGCAAAACCAAGAGGGTTTCATTTAATTACAGATGATATTTTAATAGAAATTCCAGAAATAAAGTCTATAAAAATTGGATTAATCAATGTATTCATTAAACATACTTCCGCATCACTAACAATTAATGAAGACGCCGATCCAACAGTACGGTTAGATTTTGAATCTCATTTTAATAAAATGGTTCCTGAAAATCAAACCTACTATCAACATACATTTGAAGGGTCTGATGATATGCCTGCACATTTAAAGACAAGTATTTTAGGGTCGAGCATTCAACTTCCAATTACAAATGGAAAATTAAACTTAGGAACATGGCAGGGAATTTATTTGTGTGAACATCGAAATCATGGTGGAAACAGAAAGTTGGTTGTTACAGTTTTAGGAGAAAATGAATAAATCTATTCCAATATTTTTCCATCTAAAAATCGGTCTATTTTTTTGAGATTATTTTTATCATCAAAATAGCCAATTGCGAGATAGTGTGCTGAAATAATTAATTCTTGATTTGGAGGAGAGGGCTCTATTGAGTTTAGGGTAATTTTAATTACTTGTTCTTTTTTTATTTTTTCAGATTTTTCACAGCTAAATAAAAAAATAATTATAAGGGTTATAAAACCTAATTTCAATTTAATATATTTTTTTAATATAAAAATAAAAAACGTTCACATAAACTTCCTTAGTTATTATAAAATTTCCTTTAAAGCATTTATCAGCTTATCTACATTCTCTTTATGTGCAGAATGACCCATTAGCCCAATTCGCCATATTTTTCCAGCAAACGGCCCTAAACCAGCGCCAATTTCTATTTGATATTCATTTAAAAGGGAGGTTCTTATTTTTGCATCATCTACCCCTTCTGGAATTAAAACTGAATTAAGAGATGGAAGCCGAAATTCTTTTTCAACTAAAAACTCAAGCCCTAGTTTATTTAATCCTTCTGCTAAATATAAATGAACTTCTTGGTGTCGAATTATTGTATTTTCAAGCCCCTCAATAACAACATCTGAAAGACCTTGATAAAGTGCATACATCATATTTACAGGAGCGGTATGATGATAGGCTCTTTTTTGTCCATCCCAATATTTAATTAATTCAGTCATATCTAAATACCAATTTGGGATTTGCTTTTCTCTTGCCTTCATTTTCTGAATTGCTTTATATGAAAATGAAACAGGAGATGCTCCGGGAGGACAAGAAAGCCCTTTTTGAGAACAACTATATACAGCATCAATATTCCATTCATCAACATTTAACTCGATTGTACCAAAACTTGTTACTGCATCTACAATATACAAAGTATCGTTTGGTATATATTTAGATATTTCTTCTACAGGGTTTCTGATACCTGTAGAAGTTTCAGCATGAACAACAGCTACAATATCATAATTCTTTTCATTTATTTTTTTCCCAACAATATTAGGATCTGCTGGTAATCCCCAGTCAAAATTTAAAATATCAATATTTGCCCCTAACCGAGAGCACATATTTTCCATTCTCATACTAAAATAACCATTTTGAACAATGAGAACTTTATCGCCAGGATTTACAAGATTAACAAAACAAGACTCCATCGCCGCCGAACCAGTTCCAGAAACAGCAGTGCAAAATTCATTTTCAGTTAAGAATAGAGTTTTTAACATAGATTTAATTCCATCCATAACTTCAATAAACCGAGGGTCTAAATGCCCAATAGTTGGTGTTTTAAGTGCTTCATATACGCGTGGAGATACCGAAGAAGGACCTGGTCCCATTAATAATGTTGGTTTAATATTTTGAAGTAAATTCATAATTATAATCTTTAGTTCGTTTTAAAATGATAAATAAAAAGCCCCTTCAATAGAAGAGGCTTTGGGTGGCTGATGGGATTTGAACCCACGACAACCGGAATCACAATCCGGTGCTCTAACCAGCTGAACTACAGCCACCATTAAATTTGTACTGCAACTATTGATAATTTACATCATTATAGCTGAATAGAATAAAAGGAAAGTTTATTCATCAACCTCTTTCAGGAATGATTCGCCATCCCATTCAAAACCTTCATAAGAAAACCCTGAAAAAGCATCAATAGTATTAATTTTATTTAGTGCAATAAAACGAATAAACTCACCTTTAACAGCTTTTCCATAATGTCCAGCTGTAACTTTTTTACCTAACTTTTTATTCAGAATCAAAAACTCAACCTCAACAACATTTACATCTTTTTTAATATATGATTTCCGATGCACTTGAGGAAGTAAATCGATTATCAAATCTTCTTTTTTTAATATTTCAGTTAATCGGGGTTTCCAAAAATATTGAATAGAATGTACATTCATTTTAAGTTTATAATTTGGAATGAGTGTTTTGGGAGTAACGAGTCCAAATAATCCAGAAAAAATTCGAATATGATCATCCATATAGTTTCGGGCATGTTCTGGTAGTGTTTCCCAATTTATATGGTCATATACAACACCAGTGTAGCGATCAATTGCGTGGCAAACCCGACTATTAAGTGCATCTTGATTTTGACGATGAAATATTTCAGCTTTTTCTTGAGAAGTTCCATAGATAGACCTAATCTCATTATTTCCAATTAAGCTTAATAATCGAATAACCATTTTAACATCATCTATATATTCAAAATTGGTATCGCCAAATTTAATATCCATTGGCTTTTTAATATTAGCCTTACCCTCGCTAGGCGGAATTAATATTTTCAAAATTACTCCAAATTATTTCAATTAAACACCGAGTGAATCTACTTCTGTTGAGATTAATTCTGGTTCAACGGGTTTTTCACCCCAATATGTTTCAGATGTATTTAAAATGTGAATTACACTTTCACTTGTTTCATATACATTTTTTAATACATCCTTGTTTTCATTTTCATTTCTTAATCGAACAAAATTATGAGCCCAATCAGATTTTGATCTACCAAAAACAAAATAACCAATGGTATTATCTGAACTATTTAATAAAATGAGATGTGTTCCTGTAGAGTCATCCACCGAATAGTTTATCCAATTAGATTCTTTTTTAGATCGAATGGTTGTTCGTTTAACCTCTAATACTTTATCAAATAATTCGTCTATTCGGTTTTGTCGTATAACCAATGTATCTATTCCTGCAATACTCCAAATCGTATCTTGTTTTTCTAGTTGAATTGCACTTTCACCAGACTGAATTAATACTTTTGCAATGTCAGATTTATTTCCGTAAAAAATAACATCCTGTTTTGTTAAATTAGCATTTTGATTATAATTCGTTAAAAAATATAATCCTACCAAAACCACAGCTATAATTACAACATTTTTTAGGGGATTATTCATACATATACTCCAATTTATGTGTTCTTGCTTTTTCTGACCTTGATTTAAAGAATGCAAATAATAAAATTAATAGTGCAGGAAGAAAATAATTTAATTTTTTCCAAAAAGATTTAACCCCTACATCTTGAGCATCTGCATTTAATGGACGAGTTGTAATTTCTCTTGAACGCAACGCAATTAAATCACTATCACCAACCATATAATCAACAGAATTTAATGCAAAAGTTAAATTTTCAGGCATTCTACCTCCACCATCATCAGATATAAACCGAGAATCTGCAACGACAATAATTTTACTCTCTAACCCTGATTCATTATTTTGATAAGTAGCTAATGCGGCGACATTAAATGGACCTTCATTTAAGCTATTAAATGATGGGTTGTCAATAGGTGTCAAATTATAAAACTCTTCCATCGCGGTTGATTGTGAGGATGTGATAAATAATGGTGTAAATGAGCCTATACCAAGTCCTAGTGTATCAATATAAGGATTTACTTCGCTTGGAAATAAAACTTGAATCATTTCTAATCCGCTAACGACAATTTGTTCTTCTGAAAAATCAGTTATTTTCGGGAAGAAAGGATAGTCCTTAGCTGAATTCATTCTAAAAAATCCCTGGTTTTGGCTAATTGTAACCTGACCACAGTTTTTATCAAGGACTAAGTTTTCATTAATTGACACACCATAATTTTCTAACAGTGTAAATAAATTTGAAGGAATAGGTTGAGCCGACTGAGCTTGAATATCTGTTTTTATTCTATTTTGTGCTAAGAATAAACTTCCACCCATTGCTAAATAGTTATCCAAATTAGAATATTGGCTATTTGTTAAAGAATCAGCTACATCGCTTAAAATTAAAACACTTATATTTTGTGGCACAGGTGTGTCTAGGTTGACAGGCTGTATATCATAAGTTTGCCTTAATAATTCAGAAATGCTTTGATTTTTTGATTGTGGGTTTGGAGTACCCAAAGAAGCCAGTCCAATTGTCTCTTTATTAACATTAATCAGTTTTTTAATTGTGGATGTAATTGTGTATTCAAGACCAGTTGTTGTTTGAATAACAGGAATACTTTCTTTTTTATCCCCATACATAATGACCATACCCATGAAAACTTGTTTTATTTCCATTTTGTCATTTTCAATCACATTTAATTGAACAGGCTGAATTCCTGATTTTTGAGCTTCTGTTTTAAACTCTTCAGAATCATCTGAAGTAAAAAATTCAAAATCAATATATTCATTATTTACGGCACGATATTCTTCTAATAAATCTTGAAGATACCGTTTATTATTTCCAAGCTCACTTCCTAAGTCTTCAGAAAAGTATGCTCTCATAATTAATAAATCATCAATATTTTCTAAAACAGTTTTACTCGATTCTGAAATTGTAAACATTTGAGTGTCTGTTAAATCAAATCGCCCATAATAACTTCTGGAAATATAGTTTAAAAGAAATATAGCTACAATTAATAAACCGAGATAAATCGCAAAATTATTTTTATTTTCTACTTTCATTATCTTATCTCCACCTTCTTGATTCTAATGATCTTACCGATAGATTCATAAATAAAAAGCTCATCGATAAAAAGTAAATAATATTTCGTGTATCTAATACACCTCTTGAAATGTTTGATAAATGAAAATCTACACTCATGTATTGTAATAAACCCGCAAGCGTTGCAGAAGGAACAAAAATCAACACCTTATCCATCATAAAAAACAATAACACAATTCCAAAACTTGAAAGCAATGCATATACTTGGTTATCGGTTAAGCTACTTGCAAAAATTCCAATTGAAGAATAAAAAGCACCTAAAAGAATGAGTCCAAAATAACCACAGAGAATTGCTCCGGTATCAATTTCAGATCCGAAACGATAAACTGTTAATACATGGATTATTGTGAATCCTAAACTAGTTACAATAATTGTAATTGCAGATAAAAATTTACCAATTATATATTCATAATCTGTAATTGGAAGAGTTGTCATTATTTCCATCGTGCCAATATTCCAATCTCTAGAAACCATCCCCATTGTTATTGCAGGAATTAGAATTATATATAAAAGAGGAATAATTGAAAATAATCCACGAAGATCAGATTGTCCAATTAGAAAGAATGGACTAGTGAAAAAATATCCACTAACAACGGCAAATACAAAAAGAAAAATATATGCCATTGGGCTATTAAATGCAGATTGTAATTCACGATTATAAATTGCTCGGATATTTGAGAAATTTTTATTACGCATTTACAGCCTCCTTTCTTGTTAATGATCTAAAGACATCTTCTAGGTTTGTTTTATAAACACTCATTTCTAAGATTGACCATTTTGATTGAATTGCATATTTAAAGATGTCTTCTCTTGGGTCTAAATCAGATGCATATTCAATTTGAATAATATGATTATCGCCATTGTCAGAAACCTCTTTTATTGAAATATTACCAAGCTGTGCAGAAAGGGATTCAATGCTTTCCATTGTACTATTTTTTGTTTCCAGAGTTAGGAATGTATTCCCTTTAATAGATGCCATTAATTCTTCATTTGTGCCATCTGCAACTATTTGACCTTGGTTTATTACAACAATGCGGTCAGCTGTTGCTTGTATCTCTTGAAGAATATGACTTGAAATAATAATTGTTTTATCTCGTCCAAGATTTCGAATTAATTCTCTAATTTCAACAATTTGGTTTGGATCTAATCCATTTACAGGTTCATCTAAAATTAAAATTCTTGGGTCGTGAATAATAGCCATTGCCAATCCAACCCGCTGTTTATAACCTTTTGAACAAGCTGAAATTTTCTTATGAAGAATGCCATTTAACCCACATTGATCAATTACGCGGTCTAAAGCTTTATCGAATTTTCGCCCAACAATATCATAAATTCGTGCTGTAAATTGAAGCACATCATAAACAACCATTTCACCCCACAAAGGGTTTAGTTCGGGTAAATACCCAATTTGTTGTCTGATTTCAAGAGAGTTGTCTAAAATATTTAAATCGTTAATATAAACATTTCCAGCTGTTGGGACAAGGTAGCCAGAGACCATTTTGAGAGTTGTTGATTTACCAGCTCCATTTGATCCTAAAAAGCCGAGGATTTCGCCTTTATTTGCGGTGAAGTTGATTGATCTAACCGCTTTAACTTCACCATAATTTTTAACTAAGTTTTCGATTCGTACCAAGCATTTCTCCTTTCTTTTAAATTTTAATTTAGCTCGATGATATGGTTAAAATGGGAAAAAGTTCCATTAATTTCGGGGGCAAATATAAAACTTTTTATCAATATAATTAAAGGAATGGGTAATTTGTTTGGAAAAATAGTTTCTTTATGAACTCATAGAGTCTAAAAACTCCCTGTTACTTTTTGTTCTATTTAATGCTTCTAATAAAAATTCAACGGCTTTTATCGAGGACATATCTGCAAGAAGGTTTCGTAATATCCAGGTTCGAGATAAATCTTTTTTACTAATTAATTTATCATCTCGACGAGTTCCTGATTTTAAAAGATCAATTGCAGGCCAAATTCGGCGATCACTTATTGAACGGTCTAAAACAAGTTCCATATTCCCCGTTCCTTTAAATTCTTCAAAAATCACTTCATCCATTCGGCTACCTGTATCTACTAATGCGGTTGCAATAATAGTCAAACTACCTTCGCCTTCAATATTTCGGGCTGCACCAAAAAACCGTTTTGGTTTGTGCAATGCTTTTGAATCAACACCTCCTGATAAAATTTTCCCACTATGAGGGATTACGGTATTGTGGGCTCTTGCAAGACGAGTAATTGAGTCTAATAAAATAACCACATCATCACCCGATTCTACCATTCTTTTAGCTTTTTCAATTACCATTTCAGATACATTTACATGTCTTTCTGGTGGTTCATCAAATGTAGAAGCAACAACTTCAGCATCAACACTTCTTTGTAATTCGGTAACTTCTTCAGGTCGCTCATCAATTAATAAAATAATTAATTTTGTATCGGGGTGATTTTCTGTTATTGAATTCGCAACTTTTTGCAAAAGCATCGTTTTACCGGTTTTTGGAGCGGCAACAATTAATCCTCTTTGTCCTTTACCTACGGGTGAAATTAAATCAATTACACGAGAAGAAAATTCTCGTGAGCGAGTTTCTAATTTCATCATTTCTTCTGGAAATAGAGGAGTTAAATTTTCAAAAGGAATATTCATTCGTATTTCATCAGGAGCTTTATCATTTACTGACTCAACTTTAAGAAGTGCAAAAAATCGCTCTTTATCTTTTGGGGGGCGAACTTGACCTGAAATAGTGTGCCCTGTTTTTAACTTAAACCGTTTAATTTGAGAGTGTGATACATAAATATCATCTGGGCTTGGTAGATAGCTATAATTATGAGATCGTAAAAAACCATAACCATCGGCAAGAATTTCCAATACTCCTGTTGCAAAAATATTACCTTTCTTTTTTGCCTGCTTTTCGAGAATATATTTTATTAGCTCATTTTTTCGTAATCCAGCAAAATCTAAAGCATCATTGGCTTCAGCAATTTTCCTTAAATCACGCATTGTTTTGCGTTGTAATTGTGCAATATTCATAATTTTCCTATTGAATACTTATTATTTGTTTTGAAATTATGTGAAATAGAGTGAAAGGATCTATCATTTAGGGGAGCAATTATAGAAATGTCCCGTCTGTAAAAATTAGGACAATTTTATAAATTATCAAAAGAGATATTAAATCTTTTTGAAATTAATTCTCCAAAATAATGTGTACCGACTATACAAAGGCAATCTTCAGGCATTAATTGCTTAATAAAATGATCTAAAAAGGTAATAGTTAATTCATTTATTATTTTTAAATTGCTTTTTTTCCCAAGATTATTAAAAAGGTCTTTCGCTTTCATAAAGTTTTTAATTTTAATTTCTGCACATAAAATAGTATCAAATTGTTTTGTGAGCTGGTGAGAAATTGAAGAAATATTTTTTCGACCTTGAAGAGCTATTAAAAGATATTTTTGCCCCGTTATTTTTTCTCTAGAAAAAGTATTCAAAAAAGCAGAAATACCATTTGTATTATGACCAACATCAAATATTATTTTCGGTTTATCTGACAATATTTGATACCGCCCAAACCAATTTATAGATTCAATGGCCTCAGAAATATGTTCTTCATCGATATTAAATTGATCTAATTCTTCAATTATTTCTAGGGCTAAACCCATGTTTTCATTTTGATGGCTACCATGTAAAGCAATTGATAAATTTGAATGTGGTTCAGTAGTTTCTAATGGGCAGTTTATTTTTTGAGAAATATTTTTAAGAACAGAGATTACTTCAATATTTTGTTTTACTGTAAAACAGGGAATCTCTTTTTTCATTATCCCTGCTTTTTCATAAGCAATTTTTTCTAATGTGTCTCCTAAAATTTCTACATGATCTAAAGAAATTTTGGTAATTCCTGTTGCAATAGGTTCGCAAATTGTAACACTATCAAGCCTTCCCCCAAGTCCTGTTTCCATAATTGCTATATCAACTTGTTTTTTGTTAAAAAACCAAAAAGCAATAGCGGTAAGTGTTTCAAAAAAGGAGGCATCTGTTCTAATTACGCCCCTACCAAATTTGTGTAGAAAGTTGAATATATCTTGATCATTTATTGCAAACCCATTAATTCGGATTCGCTCATTTAATTTATTTAAATGGGGAGATGTAAATAACCCTGTTTTATAACCCGCTTTACGATAGATATTTTCTAAAATTGCACAGACAGATCCTTTTCCATTCGTCCCAGCTATTTGAATAACATTTAGTCCTTTTTGAGGATTATTGCATTCAGACATTAATGCAATTGTTCGATCATGTCCCAATTTTATTTTTCCAGGGTTTAATGAATTTAGAAAATCATGTATATCCATTAGAAATTACTGATATGTGAAATATTGTCAAGCTTTTTCCCTAAAAATCGACTTCCAAGTTCTTGAAATTTTTGAGGTAAATCAGTCACAAAGAACTGAGTTTCTCTTTTTTTACAATCTGAAGACAAATTATTATTAATTAAAAACTGTTTTATAACGGGAGTTAACGCATCACCAGATGTAATTAATTTCCTTTTTTCTCCTAAAAACCGTTGAATGTTATTTTTAATCATTGGATAATGAGTACACCCCAAAATAATTTGACTAAAGTTAATTTTTGTTATTTCAGCCAGATATAATTGAATAATTTCATTGGTAATTTTCCCTGATAACAAACCCTCTTCTATAATTGGAACAAATAAAGGACATGCTTTTTCTATAATTGTTTTTTTACTATTAATTTCTGAAAATGTTTTTGAATATGCACAAGAATTAATTGTTGCTCTTGTTCCTAAAACAATTACGGTATCGGTTGCGTTAGATTCCTCCGCTTTCATTACTGCGGGTTCAATTACGCCAAACAAAGGTAAATGAAATTTAGTTTTTAGTGTTTTTAATGCAAGGGCTGAGCTTGTATTACACGCAATTACAATCATTTTAACATGATGAGATTGTAAAAATTGGACAATTTGGTTAGAATATTGTATAACTGTTTTAGAGCTTTTATTTCCGTAGGGGACTCTAGCGGTATCTCCAAAATAAATAAAAGATTCATTTGGAAGGTTTTTTTCAAGCTCTTGTAAAACCGTTAATCCCCCAAGCCCACTATCAAAAATTCCAATTGGAGAATTTGAAAATTTATTCATTTATTATGGCGTTTTCATATTTATCTTTAAATTCAACTAAAGCATTAAATATTCCTTGAGCAATTTTTTTACGGTAACCTTTTTTATTAAAATTTTTCTCTTCTTTAGAATTGCTTAAAAACCCTGTTTCAATTAGTACATTTGGCATCGATGCTCCAACTAAAACTTGAAACCCAGCCTGTTTCACCCCTCTGTTATTTGCGCCTATTGCACTTTCTAATTCTTTTTGAATAACACTTGCAAAAAATTCACTTTCTTTTATATATACATTTTGAGCCATTGTTGCTAAGATTAAACTTTCTGAAGAGAAGTCACGATATGAATGGTTTTTTTCTTCAAGTGTAATTACAGAGTTTTCCCGCTGAGCGACATCAATTGCGTCTTTTGATTTCCCTGTTCGAAGTAAATAGGTTTCAAAACCTCTAACACTATGGTTAGAGGTTGAATTTGCATGGATACTTATAAAGACCTTACCTCCAGATTCATTTGCAATCTTTGTTCGTTTCCATAGAGGAATGAAAACATCAGTCGTGCGGGTGTAAATTACCTTAATTCCCATTTCTTTTTCAATTAACTTTCCAAGCCTCATTGAAATATCAAGAACAATATCTTTTTCTTTTGTTCCTTTTTGCCCCATTGTACCAGGGTCTTTGCCGCCATGTCCAGGATCAATAACAATTGTATCTAATAGCCATTTTTTTCTAATTTCTTTAATGCGTTCTGCATTTTCTGAATGATCAACTCTAATAATTATTAATAAATCATTGGTTGTTTCATCAATACGAATATCTACATCATCAACCGCTTGTTTTAATTGAAACGATAATTGTGCATTTTCAGCCAATTGAGTTGCTCTAATCTTTTTAATTGGACCCATTATTTTAGAATTTTCAATGACTTTTGAATTAATTCGCCCTCCTGGAATTGTAAGGCTTAACCATTCTCCTGGTTTCTTTACAAGTGTAGAAGAAATGGAATTTAAATTAAAAGCTCCAATATTATGAACTCTAATTGAACAACCATTTGTTTTTTGATTAAAAGCAAGCTTTGTAATATTATATCTTATTAATTCCATTGAAACAATATCTATTGCTGGATCAAGAGAAGAATTAACTAAACCAAATTGTTCTAAAACTCTAAAAAAACCATGATATGGAATAAAAAAATCATCATTTTTAAATTCCACCCATAATGGCATATGGTATAATTCATTGTTAATTCTGAAATATGAGCCACCATTATTAAGATTAATTTTAGCACCTAAAAAATCAATATATAGGGATTCAAATTCATTTAATGTTGAAGATATACCGGGCAAGGGTGTTAAGTCTGCAACTTTAATATATGGATTACCGTTTATTCGAAAAACAGGCAGAGTAATGTTTTTAATAATTGCCGATTCTCCAAATAGAATGGTTAGTTGGAAAATCAATACAAAAATAAATTTAAATGTATTAAAATAGTGTTTCATAATAGGTCAAAATTTATTCTTTTATTAGGTCAGTATCCAATATTCAACTGCAATCCAAATTCAGTTTTTATTTCTTCCCCATTTTTCTTTTCAATACTTATTCTAAAGTGTAATTTTGATTCATTTGAAATAATAAAAGTAAATACAGAAAATAAAGAAATTCCATTACCATTGTGTGATTTTAACCTAAATTCACCAGGTAGTCCCGGTTCATAATCATATGTTCTTAGCGACCAATTAGGTACATTATATTTTGTTGCACCTAAATTTATATTTAAAACAGAAAAATTAATGTTTTTTTTTCGAATGGAATAACTATAAGAAAAGCGTTGATTTTTATTATTTATTAATTGAATTGCTTGAAATTTTAATATCAAATCATTATTAAACTTTGAAAATGTACCCAAACGATTCATTCTAATATTACTATTTTCATTAAAAAATAATTCATTTTCAATGTACTCTTGCTCTTCATTGAATAATCGTTGCTCCCAGTCAATTCCAATATTATTAGGATAATTCTTTGTAATTAAATAAAAATAGAACCGAGAAAGTGCACGCTTTTCATTGTGTTCTATAAACTTAATAGGTTTATAAATTTCAATACCAATAGAATATTTTATATATTTTAATTTTCTTGTTAAAGAAGAAATGATTCCAATTTCACCCATTTCTGTATTTAATCGATGAAAGTGTTTTCCTTTAAATGAAATAAAATTAGGTTGATAATATCGATAATGAAAAAACAAATCAAGCAATTGTCCCTTTTTTAAAAGAGATAAAACAACAGATTGATTTAACACTTCAGAATTAATATCAAAAGAATTGTTTTTAAATTGCGTATTTATTGCAATTTTATTAATGAATATTGGTTTAATAATATTTATAATTAATGGTGAGAAATTACTTTTAAGAAAAAAATAATTTTTATTTAAATTATCATCACTAAGTAAATAACTATTTATATTTTTATAATTTATTCCAATTAATATTGCATTTGTTTCTTTTGATATAACGGATGATAAATTTGATTTAAATCCCCAATTGTTTTTTGCAAGCTGATTTACTGACTCAACTTGAAATGAAGAACCATATTCAGAACCAAAAGATAATCCCTTTCCTGTATTAATTTTATATGAGCCAATTTGTAAAAAGAATAATGAATAATTCAATTTAAAAAAATATCGCTCAATTACAGGAGGTGATTGATCAATATAATCTCCAATTCTTATTCCATAAGATGTTTCATTGTTTTCTCTAAAATATCGAGTATAAAATTTATTGGCTGAATTTGATGAAATATAATTTGAGTAAATTTTTAATTTTCCAGTTTGGAATTGGTTATCCCAAAGTATTTCACTTTCATGACGAAATTCTTCAGTTGGAAAAATTATTTCGGAAATTCCAAAAGAAGAAATTAAAATAATTAATACTATATTAGTAGATAATTTCAAAGCCTATAATTTTTGAGACCCCTAAAGTTGGATGAATAATATTTTCAAAAAACATAGAAAAATGTTTTGTCTTAATGCGTGAAGAAAATTTCAAACTTTGTGTATATGTTTCATATCCTGCACCGACTTGAAAGATTTTTAAGATTGTCCAATCAATTGAAAATAAATTCAAACTATAGCGTCCATCTAATCGATGTAATTGATAATTAATTTGTAAAGATGGAAACACCTTGTCATGAATTACAAATATTATATTACTTGATATATCATCATGGATAATACTTGCTGTATTTTTTAAAATATTTTGAAATAAAACAGCGGATTTTAAATTTGGTTTTAAGTGAAAGGAAAGGCCTATATCTGCTGTAATTAAATTTGCAGAACCATAATTTTTTAAAAGAATTTGGTAATAATTAATTCCAACAATAGACCTATATAGAAATTTTGGAGGCGTTTTATAATGGAAAGAAATTTGATTTTCAGAATATATGGGGTCCCCTAATTTATTTGAATTTATTAGGAATGAATGTTTTTTTAAATCTAATTCAGCGATTATATAATTAGAATTCAGTGAATTAAAATTAAATGGAGTAAAAGTAAACCCTGTTATTTTGATTGAATTATTATAGGCCGTTAAATTTTCAATTTTAGGATTAAATGGAATTGGTTCAAACGCAGCCTGTATAACAGAGTTTATTACTCCTAAAACTAGGGTAATAAGGACATTTTTCATCTATTTTTACGTTTTTTATTTTATAGTTCGTTCGTCTCGTACTCTATAAACTTTCTCTCCCTTTTTAACCATTCTAAATCGTTTTCGAGCAATATTCTCAATATATTCATAATCATATTTTAGTCTGTTTGAATTTTCAGTTTGCTCTATTATTTCTAATTCTAACTTTTGAATTTCTGCTATAAGCTCATTGCGTTTAGATTTTAATTCAAACATTTTTACTAGCCCTAAATCATTAAAAACTAAATGAATTATAAAAAACAATAATACCGATGACCATATCAATAGTGACCAATTAGTACCATTTATATTTTTCATTTTTCGAGCCATTATTTATTAAATCCCAAGCTTTCCATGGTTGCAAATATAGCACGGTTGCCTAGTTTTTCTTCAATTCTTAATAATTGATTATATTTTGCAATTCTATCTGTTCTAGAAAGAGAGCCTGTTTTTATTTGTCCAACTCCAGTACCTACCGCTAAATCAGCAATTGTTGTATCTTCAGTTTCCCCAGAACGATGAGAAATAACAGATCCATAATTTGCGTTTTTAGCTATTCTAATTGTTTCTAATGTTTCAGTTAGTGTACCAATTTGGTTCAATTTTATAAGAATAGCATTCATAGAATTATTATCAATGGCTTTATTGAGTTTTTTTGGATTAGTAACTGTTAGGTCGTCTCCTACAATTTGAACATTATTACCAATTTTTTTTGTTAATTCTGCCCAACCATTCCAGTCATTTTCATCTAATCCATCTTCAATTGATATAATCGGATATTTTTTTGAAAGCCCAACTAAATAATCAATCATTTCAATTGAATTATATGCTTCTCCGTCAGACTCAAGATGATATTTTTTTGTATCAGGGTTATATAATTCACTTGCGGCAACATCTAAAGATAAAAACACATCTTTTTCCATTTGGTATCCAGCTTGTTTTACAGCTTTAATTATCACTTCAATAGCTTCTTCATTAGATTTTAAATCTGGTGCAAACCCACCCTCATCTCCCACGGCAGTATTCAAACCTTTAGACTTAAGAACCGATTTTAAATTATGAAAAATTTCATTTCCTATTTGTAAGCTATGAGAAAATGAATTTGCTCCTAAAGGGTAAATCATAAATTCCTGTATATCAACTTTATTATCTGCATGTTGTCCGCCATTAATAATATTCATCATTGGAACAGGTAATAGAAATTCACTTTCGAATAATTGTGAAATATATTCAAATAAACATTGGTTGTTGAAATTAGCATTAGCATGTGCACATGCTAAAGAAACTCCTAAAATTGCATTTGCTCCCAGGTTAGATTTATTTTCAGTGCCATCTAAGTCTATCATTTTTTGATCAATTTCTTCTTGGCTTGAAGCATCTAATCCTAATAATTGAGGGGCAATTATATTGTGGATATTGTCAACGGCAGATTGCACCCCCTTACCCATAAAATTATTACCTCCATCGCGGAGCTCGTGTGCTTCATATTCACCTGTAGATGCCCCACTAGGAACTGCAAACCGACCAATTGTATTATTCTTCAATATCACATCAACCTCAACCGTTGGGTTTCCTCGAGAATCAAGGATTTGTCGTGCTATAACTTTATTTATTGTACTCATAATAAAAATTCCTTTTAAATTTTTGGTTTGATAAATAATAAAAAAAATTGGAACATTATCATTCATTATCAAATTGGAAACAGGGTAATTTACAAACAGGCGAACCACAGAATAAATGATAATTACAATAAGAAAATATGAAAATTCCTTAATAAAGGAATGGAATGAATTTATCAAATCATCAGATAATGGTACAATTTTCCATGAAAGAGATTTTTTAACATATCATATTGGTCGAAAATTTATTGACCATTCATTGATGTTTTATAAAAAAAATCAATTAATTGCGGTATTCTCTGCTTCTGAAAAAAATATTGATAATAATATAATTCTTCATTCACATCCCGGAGCGAGTTATGGTGGATTTGTGTTTAATAAATATTCATTTGATTTGGTTGAATCTGTAATTGCTTGTTTTGAGAATTATTTAAAATGTACATTAATTAATGAAGTTTTTTTAGTTCAAACACCTTCAATTTATGGAAAAAAATATGATGAAACAATTGAGTATTCATTAAAATGGAATAATTACTCAACAGAAGAAATATATATATCATCTGCAATTAATTTAATTGGCTCCCCTCTCGAAAGAATTCATAAAAGAAAAAAAAGATATATTAAAAAACCATTAGATGATTGTTATAATTTAGAATGGAATAATGACTTTGATCAGTTTTATCCAATTTTATTAAAAAATAAAAAGAAACATAATATTACACCAACACACTCTTTAAAAGAGTTAAAATTATTATATAAGCGATTTCCTGAAAAAATAAAATTATTGATGCTATATAAAAATAAAACCGCTATCGGTGGGACTTTGAATTTTATTGCAAATAATGATGTTGTAATCATATTCTATAATATGATTAATTATGAATATGCAGAGCAACAACCTGCGACACACCTAATTGTTGAGACAATAAATTGGGCAAAAGGTGAAAATTATAAATGGCTAGATTTTGGAGTATCTCAATTACCATTAAATAATAACCCACTTACACCCCACAAATCCTTAATCCAATTTAAAGAACAATTTGGGGCGACAGGGTTTATAAGAAGGGCTTACCGTAAAAAGATAAATTGAAAGCATTTATAAAAGAATCAATTATTTATAGCACTGGACTCGTTTTTACTAGGTTAGCTTCTTTTTTACTTGT
Source organism: uncultured bacterium (assembly GCA_964529325.1). GTDB lineage: Bacteria > Fidelibacterota > Marinisomatia > SCGC-AAA003-L08. The sequence continues at coordinate 45,340 of CAZGWH010000006.1, forward strand.
TCCATTTTTTACTCATGTTTTTTCCCCCGAACAAACAGGACAAATATATCTATTTTATTCCACTCTTGCATTTTTAAATATTATATCAAATCATGGAATGGATGCCGCTTTATTTAAATTTATTGGTGAAAAAAAATGGAAACAGGAAGATATAATAAAGTCGATAGTAATTTATCAATTTCTAATTTTATTTATATTATATGGAATAATTATAGTTTTTGCGAAACCATTATCAAGTTTAATTTTTGGTGATGACCAATTTTATTGGGTGTATATATTAGGCTCTGTATTATTTTGTGATTCGCTTTCTCAACGAGGTATGATTTTATTGCGAATAAATTCTAAGGCAGTATTGTTTATCCTTATTTCGATTGGGAATATTATCCTGACTTTATCTTCTGTGTATTATTTTGTAATATACAAGTATAATGAAGTTGTTGGTGTTTTTCATGGCGTATTTTTTGCATCACTCATCCAGTTTTTGGTTTTATTTATTTTGGTTTATTTACCTAGTTTAAAAGGTGTTGGCTCTACCAAAATTGTTAAAAAAATGGTTAAATTTGGTATTCCTTTTCTTCCTGCGGGTCTTTTATTTTTGATTACAGAGCTTTCGGATAGGTATTTTATTTTATGGTTTTTAGGGGAAAGTCAAGTTGGTATTTATAGTATTGCCTATAAAATTGGATCTATTCCTTTGATTTTAATTTCAGGGATAAATTTGGCATGGCAACCCTTTTATGTAAAAAAGAAAAATAATGCTGAAACCCGAAATATTTTTGGCGGGATTGGTAATTTTATTTTATTTGGTTTTATTTTAAGCATAACAACAATATCTATTTGGTTACCATTTATTGATAAACTTGGTATTATAAGTTCAAGTTATACCGAATCTATTACGATTATACCATTTATATTTTTAGGATATTTATTTTATACTTGGTACATTTTATTAATGCCTTCCATCTTTTTAAAATCAAAGCAAAATTGGGAACCAATATTAAGAGGAATGGCGGCATTTGTAAATATAATTTTAAATATACTACTTATTCCTAAATATGGAATTTTAGGAGCTACAATTTCTACGATGGTCGCCTATATTGTAATGAGTGGCTTTCTTTATTACAAAAACAAAGAATGGATGGATATTCCAATTCAATATAATATTATTATACCATATTTTATTTTTTCCATTTTGGTTTATGTATTTACATCGGTTAACAAAAATATAGATTATGAGTATATAACTATTTTTTATTTCGTTGTTTCTTATTTTGTTTTAAAAATGATTTTACAGCTTTCAAACTTGACTAGAAAAATATTTTATTAAATTGCCTTCTCTTGTTTCAATAATAATTCCTGCATATAATCGTCCTGATGAATTATCACATTCAATTAATTCTGTTTTAAAACAAAGCTATGATAACCTAGAAATTATAATTGTTGACGATTGTTCCTCTTTAGATTTAAAAAATATAGTTGAAAAATTTAAAGATAATAGAATTCAATATTTTAAGAGAGAAAAAAATTTAGGCGTTACAGAATCAAGGAAATTTGGTATCCAAATATCAAAAGGTGATTATATAGGGTTTTTAGATGATGATGATTATTTAGAACCAAATTGTATTCAAGACAAGATGGAAGTAGTGTTACAATCTTCTGATTTGAATTTAGTGATAAGTGATTATAAAGAAAATAATTTAATAACTAAAATTCAAACTTATCATAATATGCAGTCTTTTTATACAGACTTTTCTTATGAAATTTTTAAAAGACCAGGGCCATTTTTTCAGTGTTGTTTATTTAAATCAGAATTATTGGAAGATTATAATTCTCTTTTTGATAAAAATGCTATTCCTTCTGAAGATTGGGATTTTTTTATCAATTTATCAAATAAAAACCTAAATATTGGTTATATAAATAAATCTCATTTTACGTGGAAATTTTCAAATAAAAGTCAATCTTCAAACTATACTAATGAAGCAGTAGGATTAAAATATATTTTAAAAAAGCATAGAAGTTTATTTTTTAATAGAGTTGGTAAATCAATATATAGCGATCATCATAGAATGGTTGCACGTGTATTTGAAAAAAGTAAAGACATATTAAATGCAAAAAAAAATTATCAATTAGCTTTTAAAATAAATCCAATAGATATTAAAAATATTCTTTATTTATTAATTTCAAACTTAAATGATAAAAGTTTTATTCAACTGGTAAGTTGGATGCGTACATTGAGGAAAACGATTTTTGTCTAAATCTGTAATTATAGCATTTCTTGGAAATATAAAATTTGATGCAAGATGTTTAAATATGGCGGAAACATTGAGTAAATCAGGGTTTATGGTTACAATTATAAATGAAAAAAGTGATGATATTATTAAAAGTGATAATTTTAATACTCATTATATTGATACAAAATTAAATAATGGTATCCGTCGATATTGGAATTTTCATTGCAAGGTACAAGCTTTATCAAATTCAATTAATCCCGATATATTTATTGCGGGAGATTTATTTTCATTGGCTGTTTGTGCTAATCAAAATCAAAAATGTATTAAAATTTATGATTCTAGAGAGCTTTATTCGAAGTTAGCTGGGTTAGTAAAAAAACCATTTAAACAATTATTTTGGTCGATGTATGAACAAATTTTTTATAAAAAAATAAATAAAGTAATTGTTACTGCAAAATCAGATAAAACTTATTTAATTAATAAATATGGCGAAAAAGAAATTGAAATAATTTATAATTTCCCTAACAGTCAAATTAAAAAAACACATGTTGATCTTCGGAAACGGTTTAATATTTCGCCTAATTATAAAATATTTATTTATCAAGGAGCTATTCAAATAGGTCGAGGTATAGACGAAATGATAAATTTATTAACAGATTTTAAAGAATGTGTTGCTGTTATAATTGGTGAAGGAGAATATAAAATTCAACTTGAAAAATTAGCGGATAAAATAAAAGTACATAATAGGGTCTTTTTTATTGGCAATATTCCATATAATGAATTATTAAGCATTACAAACCAGGCAGATATTGGATTCTCATTAATTCAGCCGATAAGTCAAAGCTATATACAAGCCTTGCCAAATAAATTATTTGAATATGGCTTAGCTGGAATTCCAACAATTTCAAGCGATTTTCCTGAATTAAAAAAATATACAGAAAATTATAATTTAGGTTTAGCTGTTAATCCAACAAATTATAAATCCCAGTTAAATGCAGTTTCAAAACTCTTATCATGGACAAATAGAGATGAAATTAAAAAAACAGTTGAACAAAATTTTACTTGGGAATCACAGGTGTCAATTTTTTTAAATTTAATGAAATTTAATTAATGAAAATAAATTTTATTAGTTTAGACATTCCATATCCTCCAAACTATGGAGGGGCAATTGATATTTTTTATAAAATTAAAGCTTTTTCAAAATTAGGTTGTAAAATAGATCTTCATTGTTTTTATTCAGATAGAGTCACGGCTTTTGAATTAGAAGAATATTGCGAAAATGTATATTATTACCCGAGAATAAATAATATTAATACACAAATATTTAGTAAAAATCCATTTTTAGTTGAATCAAGAACATCAAAAAAATTAATTAATAATTTAAATAAAAATAATTATCCAATATTTTTTGATGGCTTACAAAGTACAGCGATTTCAACTTATCCAAATTTTAAAAACAGAAATAAATATTTACGAATTCATAATATTGAATCTGAATATTTAAAAAGATTAGCCATATCGGAAAATAATTTAATTAAAAAAGGAGGGTTATTTTTAGAATCAATTAAATATAAATTTTTTGAGAAAAAGGTAGAACAGTTTAATTATATATTTACAATTTCTGATAATGATAGAAATTTTTATAATGCATTTAATAATAATATTAAAACAATCTTACCATTTCATGGAAATAATGGAATTAAAAGTTTAAAGGGTAGGGGTAAGTTTGTTCTTTACCATGGAAATTTTAATGTAAGTGAAAATACAAATTCAGCTAAATTTTTAATTAATAATATCTTTAACACATTAGATTTTCCATTGATAATTGCTGGAATAAATGCGTCACAAAATTTATCGTTAAATAAAAATAAAAACATTAAAATTATTAATAACCCAGATCAATCTGAAATGGATTTATTAATTCAAACTGCTCAAATAAACATATTGCCAACATCACAAGCAACAGGAGTAAAATTAAAATTAATTAATAGTTTATTTAACGGGAGACACTGTATTGTAAATTCAAAAATGATATCTCCTACTCCTAAATTAGAAGAACTCTGTATAGTTTGTGATTCGGATGATGTATTTAAAAACCAAATAAATAAATTTATGGAGATTCCATTTGATTCAAAAATGATTGAAAAAAGAAAGTTGTTATTAAATACGAGATTAGATGATTTAAAAAATGCGCAAATAATTTTAGACACAATAAAAAATGAATAAATCGGTTGCAGTTATAGATTTAGGCACAAATTCATTAATTACAATTATTGCAATTATATCTAAAAATAATATTAAAATATCTGAAGAAAACTATCAAATAATTAAACTTGGTGAAGGAATTGCAGAATTCAATTTAATTTCTGATAATGCAATAAATAGATGTATTCAAGGGTTTCAAATTATATCAAAATTATTAAAAAGAAATAATATTACAAATGTTAACTGTGTTGCCACAAGTGCTTTGCGAGATGCATTAAATGGACAGGAAATAATAGATATAATTAAAAATAAATTCGATATAAAAATTCAAGTTATTTCTGGAATTCAAGAAGCAAACTTTGTCAGAATGGCGACATTAAATGAATTTGACCTTAAATCTAAAATATCATTAATTTTTGATATCGGCGGTGGAAGTACAGAATTAATATTTTTAAATAATGAAAAAATAATTCACATTGAAAGCATCAACATTGGATCTGTAAGATGCACTGAATTATTTTTACAAAATACTCTAATTAATGATGAACTTGTTATTAAACTTGAATCTTTTATTGATTCTCAATTAGAAAAAATACCTTTTTATGATATAAATATTGCAATTGGGATTGCAGGCACTATTACCACATTATCATCCGTTAAAATAGGGTTAGAACCGTATTGTGCAGAAACGATTCATAAATCTAAATTAACAATAGATGATGTAAAAAAATTAAAAAACCAGTTTATTAAAAATCAAATAAGCGGTTTAAAAAAAATAAAAGGATTAGACTCTAAAAGAGCGGAAATAATTTTAGCAGGTTGTATTATTTGTGAAAAAATTATGGAGAAGTATAAAATTAAAAAAATATTAGTAAGCGATAAAGGATTACGCTGGGGTGTTTTACAAAGTCTGAGAGAATTTAATTCTTAATTTTTTCGTAATCTTCCAATAATAATTCTTCCTCGGAAATAACATCCCAATCATCACTTTGAAATTTTGGTTCAGCTTTTTTAGGTTCATAGTCAATAAATGGATTAATTGGTGCAGGTACTATCTCTTGGATATATCTAAATAATAGACCTGAAACAAGAAATAAAAATAAAATTGACAATGCTTTCCAAATACCATCATTATTAAAAACAAAACCACCAAGGGGAATTGCCGTTGGTTCAACTCCAAAATTAAAGAAAATTGAAATTGAAATTATTAATCCAGCACCAATAAGTGTATTGCCGATTAATTTATAATTTTTTTCAACTTCCCAAAATAAGCCAACGCATAACCATGCTAAAATTGAAGTGAAAGCAAATATGAGTGAAGACTCAAAACGGTCTTGATATATTGCGTAAAGAAATAATATTAAGCCGATACTTAATATTCCACTCTTTATCCATTTTAAATTTTTGTTTAACATTATTGTAATATTTTATTAATAGTTGACCGACTAATTTCTGAATAGATTAGTATAATACTCAAATAAAAAATAAAAAACTTGAATTATCTTCTATTTCCTAAAAATCGAAGTAAGAAAATAAATAAATTTATGAAATCAAGAAATAAAACTAAGGCACCTAGAATTGCTTTTTTTGTACCTGTTTCTGAATATATTTCACCACCTTGATACATTTGAAGGATTTTCTGAGTATCATAAGCAGTTAGTCCCGTAAAAATGATAACACCAATTGCTGAAATCGCCATTTGCATGATATTACTTCCAACAAAAATATTTATAATGGATGAAATAATAATTCCAATTAAACCCATATATAAAAAACTTCCCATTGAAGTTAAATCTTTTTTAGTTGTCATACCAAAAATTGCCATGCCACCAAATAAAGCAGAAGTACTTAAAAAAGTTGTTGCGATTGATTCGGTAGTATAAATCATGGTTAGTCCAGAAAGCGACACCCCTGTTAGAGCGGTATAAAGAAGAAACATACCTGTTGCACCATTAACAGACATATTCATTACATGTCGAGAAATTCGGTAAACTAAAAATATTTGCCCAATGAATAAAAATAAATACCATGAGCCAGGAATAAATCCGATATTATTTGCTGTCCAATGTGCTGTAAGTGCTGTGACGAGTAATCCGCCACCCATCCATCCAAAAACTTTATTCATATATGTACTTGCTTCTGCAGATGTTGGTTGAGACGATGTTTGAAATATATTTTGTTGATTAAACATTTTCTATCCTTTTAATGATATTTGGTTAAAAATTTATATAAGTAAATTACGAATATTTATAGAATTAAGAATATTAGTAGAAATATTTTTTTTCTTATAATGTTCCATTAATTTAAATCTGTAGCAAATTTTTCTTTATAAATTAGCTGTCCACATCCAGCTTCTATATCTTGACCTTTACTCCAGCGGACTAATATTCGATACCCATTTTGATTTTTGTGTAAAATATTTAAAAAATCATTTAATGATTTTTCTGTAGGGCGTTGATAAACCCCGTCGGATTCATTATATGGTATGATATTTAATTTACAATCAACTCCGTTTAAAAGAGATGCGAGTTCTATTGCATTTTCAATTGAGTCATTGATTCCTTTCATTAAAACATATTCAAACATGACTTGTCTTCGTTTTAACGATGAAAACCGTTTACCTTCTTTTATAATTTGCCTAATATTCCATTTTTTATTAATTGGCATAATATTATCACGAACATCATCATTTGATGCATTTAAAGAAATTGCTAGTTTGTATTTTTGTTCTTCTTCAATAAATTGTTTTATTTTTGGTAATATTCCTGCTGTTGAAATTGTAATACGGTGCTTTCCGAGATTAAAACCCCGTGGATTATGAAAAATGTCGGCTGATTTAATTACCCGATCATAATTTAAAAATGGTTCACCCATACCCATAAAAACGACATTTGTAATTGGAGTATCAATCTTATTTCTTACATAAATGAGTTGATCAACAATTTCTCCAATCGATAAATTTCGAATAAACCCCATTTTTCCTGTAGCACAAAAATCACAATCTACATTGCAACCAATTTGAGATGAAATACATACGGTATGGCGGTTTTCATGAACCATACTTACCGTTTCAATAAATTGATTATCTTTTAATCTAAATAAATATTTAATTGTTTCTTCAAACTTAGATTGTGTTGCTAATTCTAATTCTAGAGTTGATAGTGTTGCATGCTCTTTAAGGTAATTTCTAAATTTCTGACTAATATTTAGCATTTTATCAGCATGATCAACTCCCTTTCTATACATCCATTCATAGAGTTGAATGCCTCTAAAAGAAGTTTCGCCTACAGATTTACACCATGTTTGTAACTCTGTTAGCCCCATTCCCTTTATTGCGATTTTCGAATTTTGCAACATCATTAAAATTAGGGCAATATATGAATATAGTTTTTTGAGTTTATTTTAATAAAACTAAATCTAATTCTTTTTCTAAAATATTAAAAACCAATAGATTCACCCCCTGAATAAATGGAAAAAACATGAACAATATTAAAAAAGTAGAAGAGTTATTCAAATTAAAATCAAACCTTGAGGCAGAGGTTGGAAAAGTAATTATTGGGCAAAAAGAAATAATTGACCAATTATTTATTGCTTTATTGTGTAAAGGACATGTAATGCTAGAGGGTGTTCCTGGGTTGGCGAAAACTTTGCTTATTAATACGCTGTCTGATGCAATGAAGTTAAATTTTAGCCGAATACAATTTACACCTGATTTAATGCCAAGTGATATTACAGGAACTGAGATTTTAGAAGAGGATTCAACCACAGGAAAACGAGTTTTTAAGTTTTTTAAAGGACCTATTTTTGGAAATATCATTCTCGCAGATGAGATAAATCGAACCCCTCCGAAAACACAAGCATCACTTTTAGAAGCAATGCAAGAACATAAAGTAACTGTAAATGGAAAAACATACATCCTCGAAGAGCCCTTTTTTGTTTTAGCAACTCAAAATCCAATTGAACAAGAAGGTACATATCCATTGCCTGAAGCACAATTAGATCGTTTTTTATTTAAATTAACGATTGATTATCCTTCAGCAGATGAAGAAGTTGATATTGTAAAATCAACAACAGGTGAAAGCCCAGAAATTGTTAACCCAATTGTAAACCAATCTCAATTAATTGAATTTCAAGAATTAATTCGTAACATCCCTGTGGCTGATAATGTGATTGAATATGCCGTAAATTTTGTTCGGAAAACGCGTCCAAGCGAAGGTATTATGCCAGAGTCAATTAAAAAATTATTGGACTGGGGGGCAGGCCCAAGAGCAAGTGCAGGATTAATTTTAGCATCGAAAGCGAATGCGGTTTTAAACCAGAGAACAACGCCAGACATAGCTGATGTGCAAATGATGATAAAACCTGTTCTAAGGCACCGTATTATTCCAAATTTCAATGCTGAGTCTGAAGGTATAACAAGTGATGATATTTTAGATTTAGTATTACAGGATAAATAATTTGTCGAGAGAATTTCTCACTCCTGAAGTTATTTCTAAAATTGATAGTTTACAATTTAGAGCAAGAATGGTTGTTGAAGGATTTATAGTTGGACATCATAAAAGTCCTTTTCATGGGTTTTCGGCTGAGTTTTCTGAACATCGAGCTTATGGAATCGGTGACGAAATTAAACATATTGATTGGAAGTTATTCGGTAAAACAGATCGCTATTTTGTAAAACAGTTTGAGGAAGAAACAAATTTAAGAGCTCATTTATTATTAGATCAAAGTAGCTCAATGAATTATGGTTCAGGGGCATTAACTAAGTTAGAATATGCCCAAACCTTGTTTGCCTCTTTTTGTTATTTAATGCTTAAACAGCAGGATGCCGTCGGTTTAACTTTGTTTGATACTAAAGTCCGGAAATTTATTCCACCACGGTCAAAATCAAGTCATTTAAATGTATTAATGTCCGCATTGTCTAATATAGCTCCCGGAGGAGAAACTTCAATTGCTCCAATTTTACATGAAATAGCTGAAAAAATTCATAAAAGAGGGCTTATTATTTTAATTTCAGATTTATTTGATGACCCACAAAAAACATTTAATGGATTAAAACATTTTAGATATAATGGTCATGAAGTTGTCGTATTTCATATTTTAGACCCCGAAGAAATGGAATTAAATTTTAAAGAACGAATTCGATTTGTAGATAAAGAGACGGGTGAAAAAATCACAACAGACCCTTGGCATATAAAACAGGCATATAAAACAGAGATGCAAGAATTTTGTGATTATTATAAATTAAATTGTAGAAAAAATAGAATGGATTATGTTCAAGTATTTACGAATCAAAGACTTGATGAAGTCGTTGCAAATTATTTAATAAAAAGAGGTAGTTTTAGATAAATCGTAAAAATAAAATAAATTTTTGAAATTTTAAGATGGGGGAATTCTTAGAATTATTGAGATTAAGGGCAGAAATATCTGCCCTTCCTTTTTATATAGTCAATTTTTTAATCTATATCACAAGTTAAATGTTTATCTATTCTTATTATTTGAAGGGTTTTAGACTGTAAAGTCGTTGAAGATGTTGTCCTGACTGTTTCAAACATTGAGTGGTTGCTTTTGGGAGGGTAACTATTATGAAATAGTTAGTTGATAGTCATACTGGGAGGAAGTGTGACGCAAACCCTTCTCAAAGGTCAATAGATATGGGAAGGGTTAATTTTAAAAAGGAGTGAGTTTTCTTGCTCCTTTTTTATTGCCAAAAACTATTTCCACCACGAGATTCAAGCTTTATACTTTCTTTTAGATCTCGGTTGATTACATTTATTCGTAAATAAAATCCTTGTCTATAACCTGTTGGTGTCCATTCAAATAAAAACTCAAAACAATGAAGATTTCGTTTAAAAGTAAAATCATGAGAAACTAATTCTAATTTTTCTAAATCTATACGAGCATTATAATTCATTTTCCATGCTGGTGTAAGTTGAATATCTAAATTAGTATTTACCCAAAAATTTATTAATGCATCTTGATTTTCTCGAGGCGTGTATGAATAACGAATACTAAAAGTAGAGTTCCATAAATTTTGATTACTTGATGAAAAATTATTACCCGCTCCCAATAAAGGTGAAGATTCATCTTCAATTAATTGTGATGCTGTATCTATTTCAGTCGAATTTGAAAAGATAAATCGTTTACCTGAAAACTTTAATGAGGTTCCCCCGTTAACACTTTTTAATCGAGGATATTTTTTAAATTGGTTTATTCGTTGACCATTTGAATTTAGGCCATAAAAATCATGGGACATTGTAAGGCTTAATCTTAAACCATTTGGAAGCGTAGAGCTGATGGATGAGTTTACAGGTGCTAATTTCAAACTATCTGCAGTAAAATTATAATTTGAATTTAATGACCAAGAAATTAAATCAATTTTTTTATACTCGCCTTCATTTTTTACTTTTGCTTGAAATATATTTGAAAGTCCTAACCCAATAGATTTTGATTCAACAGAGGGTGTCGCTCCTGCAAGTGTCCCGTAAAAATAATCATGTGTTAATGCTGTATCTACAAAGGATTGAATAAACGGAGAGCCATGTTCAGAAAAGTTTGGCGACCAATTAAATGAAATAGAAGGGGTCATTACATGTCTAATAGCATCTAGTTTCCCAACTGAAATTGGAAATAACCCATAAAGTTTAGTGGACATTGATAAAGATGTATTCCATGTAAGTCGGCGTTTAAACCCACTGATATACTCCGTTTCAAATTGCTGATTTAGTTTTGTATATTGGTTTACCCAGTTTTCTTTAAAAGAAATTCGAGGAGACAGAGAAAGCCAGCCAAAAAATTTATTAGATGTTGAAAAGCTCATATTATGCTTTATGCCTGTACGAATATTGGTGGAATCCTCCCAAAATGGATTGAATAACGAATCATTTTCTATTGAGTTATATTTCCAACCTTTTCGTATGCTATTTGTTAGATTAGAAGAATAATCCCAATAAATATCTTTTAAAATGGGGTATTCTTTTCCTGCAATTTTTATTTTCCCCTTGCTGTGGCTAAAACTTAAATTGGGTAATGATTGTGATCTTTCAACTAAAAAATGATTATGAGAATAATCTCCTTCTAGTTTTCGTATATCAGACAGCAAATCATAACTATCAGAAATATTCATACTAAAATTATTTTTCCACGCAGACCATCGTTTAGAATAATTTAAATGCGATTCAATTTTTTGGGTTAATTGATTTGATTTATCATTCCAATTACTTTGATAAAAATTAGAATTACTAACATATTGTGCATTAATTGATAAGTTTTGTGTTGGGTCAAGCTTTTGAGAATGATGCCAAATAATATTAAATTGTCGTGTAAAATTATCAAATAAGTCAACAACATCTTTCCCAACTAATGACTGATTAATTCGTGTGGATAGTGATCCGTTGTAATTATATCTTTTTATATAATTAAACTTACTATTGATAACCACTCCTAATTTATCATAAAAATCAAAAAGTGTTTTTAAATCGACATATTCATTTGGAGCATAATAATAACCGAGTCGTTGGAAAAATGTCCCTGTACTTGTTCGAGTTCCAAAAGCTGGCATAATCCACCCACTATGGCGACTCCCACCTTTATTTGGAAAAACGGCAAAAGGAATACCGATTATTGGAATATCAAAAATATGGAGTATTAAAGGCTTTGCAATTACTCTGTCATCTCCTACTAATTTCATTTTATTACTTGCAAAATAATAGTGAGGGTTGTCTAATTCACACGAGGTGTATTTACTGTCTTTTACATGAAAAATATCAGGCTCATCTCTATAAATTTTTTCCCCATGATAAAAACCACTATTATACTCTGTTTTTCCTTTATTGATTTTCCCATGTTTTGAAATTAAATCAAAAGTCATATCATCACCTATGAGCGGTTCTGTTCCACCAGTATAAACCGTTGGAAGAATATCATTATATTCAATTGCATTTAGAATATTTTCCTTCCAATCTACAACAATGTTTCCAGCTTCTAACTTTGTTTCTTGATATTCTACGATTGCATTTTCGATGAGTTGTGTTTGTTTTTTATCTACAAAATAATCTAAATAATTTGCTTTATAAGTGATGGTCGTATCAATTTTTGTATTTCCAACTTCAGGTTTAAATATGCCTTGACTTCCGCCAATTACTTGAATTCTATTTAATTCAGAATCTTGAAAAGTTAAAATAATTGTATCTCCAGAAGCTGTATTTGTCCCCATTAATAAGGAATCTTCTGATACATGATAAATTGTTTCTGCCATATTTTTAAGATGCATTTTTTTAATTTCATCATTTTCTAAATCAACAGTAATAAATTTACTTTTCATTTCATTCCTAAATTGATAAAAACGGGGATCATTTTCTTTTATTTTACTATCAAAATCTTGCCATGCTTCTGCATTACCCGCGATATCTATATTTTGTAAAATAGAATCTTTATATTGTAGAAAAATTGCATCTCCAATTATACCTTTTTTGGGCTCTTTTACAACACCTCCATTTTTTAAAGACATTAATTCAATTTCATCATTATATAGTAAGGTATCTGTTTGAATTATGCGATTACCTTCAATTATATTTACATTTCGATATGCTGAAAATGATATTCCTCTTGGTCCTTTTGTTTCTTTATAATGTATATAATCTGTTGAAACATTTTGAGATTCGGATTCTAAATTTACATTTCCAATGGCAATACCAGAATCAATATCTGTCCAAAAATATAATGAATCACATCTAATTAATTCATTGGGCTTCCGATAATTCACATTTCCAATAGCGAGGATATAATCTAATGAGTCACTAAAATAGGTAAGGTTTTTACATTTTAATGTATCTTCATCTTCTATCATTGTAACGCGTCCAGAAAGTTCAAAGATATTTATTTTTGTATAATTTGTGGCTTTTTCAGTAAATAGGAATAAATTATTTTTTTGTAAAATTACATTGCCAGTAAGTTCCATTACAGGTTGATATTCTATTTGATGGCTTTGCATTAAATCTGCTTGGATAATTCGAAGCCGATCATCATTCCCAAAAATAGTTGTTAAAAACAATATAATAAAAAAGATATTAGTCATCTGTTTTATTTAAATTTTTCAAGTATTCTAATCTTTCTTTTAAAAACTTTTCCCTCCCTAATTCTTTGGGATGATAAAATTGAGGGTTATCTATTATTTCTTTAGGGAAATAATTTTCTTTAACAAACCCATCGGGGTATGAATGTGGGTATTTATAATTTTTCCCATAATCTAAATCTTTCATTAAATTGGTAACAGAATTTCGTAAATGTAGCGGAACACTTCCTGTTCCATTTTTTTTGACATATTCTCTTGCTGTTAAGATTGCATTTGCAGACGCATTACTTTTGGGCACAGAGGCAAGATAGGTTGTGGTCTGACTTAAAACATAAGATGCTTCAGGCATTCCAATTTTATAAACAGCATCAAATGTTGCATTTGCCAAAGAAATTGCATATGGTTCGGCATTTCCAATATCTTCAGACGCCAATATGATAAGCCGCCTTGCAATAAATTCAGGTTTTTCACCTCCTTCTAACATAATTGCTAACCAATAAATTGAAGCATCTGGATCTGAACCTCTAACTGATTTGATAAATGCAGAAATAACATCATAGTGGTAATCACCGTCCTTATCATATAAAACCATTTTATTTTGTAAAGCATTTTGAATATGGTTTTCTGTACAGGTATTATTTTTATCATTTAAAAAAGATAATGCAAGTTCAAAAGTGTTTAGCATTTTTCTCGCATCACCTCCTGAAGATTTTAATAATAATTCTTTTGCTCTTGAATTAATTTTAACATCCATTTGTTTAATAGTATCATCCGTTTGAATTGCATGTTTTAAAATACGATTTAATTCTTCAATTGAATGCCCTGAAAGTGTTAAAACTCTACACCTTGATAGCAATGGTGAGATAATTTCAAAAGAGGGGTTTTCGGTGGTCGCACCTATCAAAGTAACAATTCCTTTTTCAACACCATGAAGTAATGAATCCTGCTGAGATTTACTATATCGATGAATTTCATCTATAAATAAAAGAACGGGTTTATTTAAAAGTGTTTGTTCTTCTCCTTTGGCTAATACTTTTCGTAAATCTTTTACACCTGAAGAAACCGCTGATAATTCATAGTATGCATAATTACAACTTCTAGAAATTATTTTTGCAAGTGTTGTTTTTCCTGAACCAGGGGGTCCCCATAAAATCATAGAAAATAACTTTTCATTTTCAATAGCTGTTGAAATTAAACTATTTTTAGAAAGTAAATTATTTTGGCCTGCAAAATCTTTTAAGTTTTGTGGTCTAACTCTTTCTGCTAAAGGTGGTAAATTTGCCTGATTATGTTTCAATGTATTTTGTAATTATTAAGTTAAAAACTATAAAAAAAGGATAATTTTTAATGGTAAAAATTAGGCATATCTTACTCATATTTCATCTTTTAATCGTAATTGGTTTTTCAAATGAAATCCCAACGATTTTAGTTTCTTTTGATGGAATGAGGTATGATTATTTAGAAAAAACAAATACACCTCATTTTGATTCGTTTATAAAAAAAGGTGTAAAAGCAAAATCGCTTATTCCTGTGTATCCTTCATATACTTTCCCAAATCATTATTCAATTGCAACTGGCACATATTCTGGAAATCATTATTTGACAGGAAATCACTACTATAGTAAAGTTCATAAAGAACGATATACTTATTATAAACGAGAGACCGTTATTAATCCTAAATTTTATAAAGGTGAACCTATATGGGTAACTGCAGAAAAACAAGGGGTTAAAACAGCTAGCTATTTTTGGGTGGGGTCAGAAGCACCAATTAATGGATATAAACCCTCTATTGTTAAAGATTATGATGGAAAAGTTCCATTTGAAAATAGAGTTGACTCTGTTATTGCATGGTTAAAATTACCAGAAGAAGTGAGGCCTAAGTTCGTTTTATGTTATTTTAGCGAGCCAGATAAATCGGGTCATAAACATGGTCCTGATTCAAAAAAAACAATAAAAGCAATTAAAAAGTCTGATAAAATGCTAGGAAGATTAATAAAAGGGTTGGAAAAAAATGATATTGAAGCAAATATAATAATAGTGAGTGACCATGGAATGCGGGAAATTAGCCGTAGGCGAGTAATTGTAATTGATGATTATATTCCAGATATGTCAAAAATTACAACTTATGATGGTGGACCAATTTTACAAATAGATTCTGAAGATAAAAATATTTATAATCAATTAAAAGATATTCGACATTTATCTGTTTATTCAAAAGAAAATATTCCAGAAAGGTATCATTTTGTAAATGAAAATACAGGTGATTTTTTAATTGTTCCTGATCCAGGATGGTTAGTTTTTACACAAGAAGAGTTTGAAACTTCGGGAATGTTAAATATAAAAGGAATGCATGGTTGGGATCCAGCAGACCCTCAAATGCATGGAATCTTTTTTGCAAATGGGCCTGATATTAAAAGAGGAATTGAAATTGATTCATTTGAAAATGTATATGTTTATGGATTAATTTCTTCATTGATAAATATAAAACCATATTCAAGTGCTGAATTTCCAGATGGGGCAATAATTAATAGAGATTTAATACAAAGAATAAGGAAATAAATTTTATGGAAAACTTAATTCAATATTTTGAAACAATCCCTTCATCAACGCGGACAATTTTTTTAATTTCTGGACTTTCATTTTTCTTATTATTAGAAAAAGGAATACCTTTATTTAATTTTGAATATAAAAAAGGGAAGCACGCATTTTTAAACTTAACCTTAACGCTTACAACATTAATCATTAATTTTATTGGTGCATCACTTATCTTAAAAGCTACAGTGTATAACATGGAGGAAAGTAGCGGGTTAATACATTTAAATATAGATGGACAAGAACTTCCATTTTGGCTCATGGTTATTTGTTCTTTTATTTTTTTAGATTTTGGAGGAGCATGGTTTATTCATTGGTTAGAGCATAGAGTAAAATGGATGTGGAAATTTCATATTATTCATCATACTGACCAACAGGTGGATGTAACTACGGGGCTTAGACATCACCCAGGAGAATCAATATTTAGATTAGGTTTTACAATTATTGCTGTATTATTATCAGGAGCATCAATTGGAATGGTTATGTTTTATCAAACTATTTCAGCTTTTTTTGCACATTTTTCTCATGCAAATTATAAAACGCCTGAAAAATTGGACAAACTATTTTCTTGGATTTTTGTAACTCCTCGCTTTCACCGAATACATCATCATTTTACTTTACCACATACAGATAGTAATTTTGGAAATATATTTTCAATTTGGGACCATATATTTAGAACAAATATAAATGTAGGTGAACATGAAGAATTAAAATTTGGATTAGATACACACATGGACCCTAAAGAGGTAGAAAATATAAAAGGATTATTATTAATCCCTTTTCAAAAATATAGACATCCTGTTGGAGCGAAATTTACAAAATAGTATTTATATTTATATTCTAATTGATTTTTTTAATAAGGTAAAATTAATAAATAATGATATTAACTGATAGGCAATAAATAGCATTGAACTTTGGTTAGATAATCCAAACCAATTTATATCTAACTTCCATAAAATAATTCCGATTAAAGATAATTTAATTAACTCAGATAATAATATGATTTTCTTTTGATCTAAAAGAGAAGTATAGCTAAAGACATTTGCCATAATAAATACGGCATAAAGATATATTAAATAGGATTCAAAAATTGTTTCAACAGAAAATAAATGCACAATCATTACAAATGAAATTATCAATTGAAAATATGACCAATAAATTACAGTTGATGAATTAATAGTTTTATACTTTATCAAATCTTTTGGATTGTTAATAGTCGATATTGGATTAGATTGAATCACATCTTCTGGTCGCCATCCTGTTTTCATAAACCATATTTTAAATTTATCTAATAAATTTGAAGTATGCCACGCATCTGTTAATAGAGAAAAGAAATGTTTAAAGTTTATAAGAATCGGGTTCCAAGTATCGGCTTGTCTTAAAATTCCATATACAGGCTTGACTTCATTTAGCTCTGGTTGAAATGTCCCAAATAGTTTATCCCAAATTATGAATATTTGACTGAAATTTTTATCTAAATATTCAGGGTTAATTGCATGGTGTACGCGATGATGAGAAGGTGTAACGAGTATATTTTCTAAAATACCCATGCGATCAATTAAACGAGTATGATACCAAAATTGCATAAATAAATGAACAGGTCCTAAAATAGCAAATAACCATACAGGCACTCCAAATAATGCAGCAGGAATCATAAAAAATGCACCAAAGGATATAAACCCTGAAATTGATTGCCTTAATGCACAGGAAAGATTATATTCTTCACTGCTATGATGAATGATATGTCTATTCCATAAAATATTTACGGTGTGGTCTAGGCGGTGAAGCCAATACCCCGCGAAATCTTTTACAATAAATGCAATGATGATTGTTAATGTAAGAGATTCAATTTGAAAAACAACTATTCGTTCAACAAGCCAACCATAACTAATAATTGCAAATGAAATTTTCAAGCCATCTTTAAGAATATTTGTTAATCCCGAACTTAAACTCGAAATCAAATCGGCTGAATGATTTACAATTATTCCTCTTTTGATAGATACAATCCACTCAATTGAAATTAGTAAAGTAAAAATCGGCACAGCAATTAGTACTGCAATGATATAAGTATTCATAATTTATATATTTAATTAATAAAAAAATTGATAACTAATATTATCAATAAATTTGTTTATATACAAGGTATTAAATTTTACACTATGAAAGCATACTTACTTAAAAAACATGGCAACCCATTTGTATTAAAAATGGAAGATGTGCCCGAACCATTACCTGTAAAAAATGAAGTTCGAGTTAAATTAAATCATATTGGAATAAATTATGCAGAAATTTTATCTCGTAAGGGCCTATATGGTTGGGCTCCTCAGAAACCATATATTCCTGGAATGGAAGGGTTTGGAGAAATTGATTCAATTGGTGACGAAGTTACAAAATATAAAGTTGGTGACAATGTAATCATTGGTGCCCAATTTGGGTCTTATGCTGAAAAAATGGTTATTCCTGAAGGACAAGCATTAAAACCATTCGACCATTTAACAGACATAGAAAATTCGGCAATTGCAGTAAATGGATTAACAGCTTGGGTTGCATTAATGAACTTAGCCCGATTAAAAAAAACGGATAAAGTACTAATTCAGGCCGCGGGTGGTGGAGTAGGAACAATGGCTGTGCAAATTGCAAAAGCATTTGGAAATACGGTTTATGGAACTGCGGGTTCTGATAAAAAATTAGAATTATTATCTCAACTTGGAATTGATATTGGTATAAATTATCGAAAAGATGATTTTGCAAAAGTAATTAAGTCTAAAACAAATAATGGAGTAGATGTAGTTTTAGAAATGGTTGGTGGAGATGTATATAAAAAATCGGTTGATTTACTCAACCCTTTTGGTCGTATTATGATTATGGGTTTTGCAGGATTAGATTTAAAAAAATGGAATCCATATAGTTGGTATAAAACATGGAATGATTTACCCAAAACAAAATTATCTCATTTGGCAGAAAATAGTTATTCAGTGATGGCATCTCATTTGGGATATTTACTTCCCAATGAAAAATTATTAAATTCAATTTGGAGAGATTTTTCTGTATTTACGAATGAACACCAACTTAAACCGATTATTGGACATACCTTTGATTTTGAAGATTTACCAAAAGCACATCAGCTCATGGAATCTCGAAATAGCCAAGGTAAAATTGTGATAAATGTTTTTTAGGTGGTTCTTAGCATAATATGTCAAATAACATGAGTATTTCCGTTAATATACTATTAAAGAATAATATTTATAACCCCGATAAACACAATAGCGTTTATCGGGAAGTT
>CAZGWH010000007.1:0-10297 GCA_964529325.1 uncultured bacterium
ATTTGTTCATCTGTAATTATGACTTTATTTGAATTTTAATATCGTGTTAAATTCGTGTTCGTAAATTTGAGGTATATTTAAAAAATGAAAAAACTCTTAACACTCATATCAAAAAAGGAATCAATCAAATGAAATTAAATATATTGATCATATTCATAGGTATCATATCTTTTTCCTTTGGTTGTGATGAATCAAATGAGAATTGTAATAATGGAGGCATTTGGGAAAAAGGTGAATTGATTAATGGTGAAAAAGATGGTGAATGGACATTTTATAATTGTGATGGTTCTATTTGGAAAGTAGGTCACTTTTTAAATGGAATTGAACATGGTAAATTTAGTTATTATGGTTATTTTGGTAAATTTAATACATACCATAAAAAAAAGACAGAGTATTATAAACATGGTAAATTAAATGGTGAATATACTCATTTTTATGAAAGTGGTAACATCATCAGTATTGCAAATTATAATGATGGTTTACAAGTGGGTAGCTATATTTTCTATGAAGAAAATGGCGATATTTATTGGACAGGAAATTATGAAAATGGTAAACTTGTAGAAGTTATTGAATTTTAATTAAGTTTATAATTTCCACTTTTTATTATAATAAATTGGAATAATAGTAGCAGAAATAATATCCAATTAAAAGAATTTATAATCAGTTTTATAATTGTTCTTAACGCTAAAACTTAATAAATTATCCCTATATTAAGAATATGAAAATTAACGCATTAAAAATTATTCTATTATTATTATGTTTTATATGTGTGGGCTGTAAAAAAAATATTAATGAGCCACCAGAATTTAACAATGAATCGTTATTCCCCTATAAAAATTATTCAGTTGGCGATGATGGTAATTTAATATTTTCAGAAATGTCTGTAGATGATTTTCAACCCGCGAGTGATTGTGTAGAATGTCATCAAACCCATGTAGATGAATGGGAAATATCACCACATGGTCGTAGTTTAACAAATAAATTTTTTAATAATTGTTTAAATGATGTAAAAGAAGAATATGGAGATGAATTTCAAAAGGTATGTTTTCAATGTCATACTCCTGCAAATTTAATTGCAACTCCTTCAACATCTGAAAATTCGCCACAAGTTGGGCTATCATGTGATATCTGCCATACAATGACACAAACTTCAAATGGTACGGTTACAAGCCCTGATAGATTGGTTACCAATAAATATTATTTAAACCCGGGTGAAGGAATAAAATATGGATCCATTGAAAATCCCGAACCCAATATAAATCATGAATCCCAATATAATCCAATATTTTCACAGTCACAAATTTGTTTACCGTGCCATGATTTACGAAATGAAGAATTAGAGACAGAAATTACATTTACGGAATGGAATCGAATCCCTGGATTAGCAATGTCTGGAACTGCTCCTTGCCAACAATGCCATATGCAAGAAAAAGAAGATGGTACACATAGTCATCATTTTGCTGGAGTAGATTTAAGTTATGAAGTAACTCCAGAAGACGACCCTCAATATGAAAATGTATTAGAATTAATTCAAACTTCGGCAAATTTATCGTTTCAAAATGGTGTTGATGAGACGGGGGACTCAATTAATAGGGATTCAATTTTAGTTATTCCAGTACAAATTGAAAGTACAAATGGACATGATCTTCCTTCTGGAACTTCATTTAATAGAGATTGTTGGTTATCATTAGAGATTAGGTCGGAAAATAGTAGCGGAGAAATATTATATCAAAGTGGAGTGTTAGACCATTATTTACAATTATTAAATTATAGTGATTCAGAACTTACATTCTTTACTTCATTTTTAATTACAGAAGATGGTGATACTACAAATGATATATTTAAAGCAGATGATATAATTAATTATTCTTTACCGGGAATGAGTAAAAGAGATGTTGAATATTCTTTTCAAATTGATGAAAATATAAACCAAATTTGGGTATCCGCTAAATTATTATTTAGACCGATAAAACCATATTTATTTAATGAATATCCTGAATTACAAGTAAATATTCCCATTTATACTATTGATGAAATTGAAAAAAATATTCAGATAATTAATTAAGTAAAAGGAAAAAAAATGATTAAAAAAATAATATTAATAAGTTCACTTATTGTACTTTTCTCCTGTAGTCAGAAGGAGGGATGTATGAATGAAACGGCATGTAATTTTAATTCAGTTGCTGACATCGATAATGGAAATTGTTATGATTGTTTTGATAATGATTGTTATACTTATCCGAGGGAGGCATTTGATTGTATTGGCGAATGTATTTTAGATGAAAATAATGATGGTATATGTGATAATTTAGAAAAAATATTTGTGGCGACTCAGGGTTTTGATCAAATAAATATTTTAACTACAATAGATGGTGAAATAAATGAAAATGAAGAAATAATTTCTGTAAATCTGAATGAAAATATTATGGATACGCCACATTTTATAGAAATTGATGAAATAAATAATTTTTGGTTTGTTACGCTAATGAATACAGGAAATATATTAATGTATAATTTAGATACAAATGAAAAATTAAGTGAAATTATGGTGGGTGAAATGCCAGCACTTATGGTTCATGACCCAATCCTTCAACGACTTTATATTTCAAGAATGATGACAATGAATGGAATGGAAGGTTCTTCATCCAATAAAATTCAAGTTTTAGATTATAGTTCAGGATATTTAATTGAATTTAATGAATTTGACTTACCCGCACCTGCACCTCATGGATTAGATTTATCTGATGATGGATTATATTTATTCGTAGCTAGCAATACAACAGATTGGGTGTATAAAATCAATACAGAATCTGGGAATGTAATAAATGAAGTGTTTTTACCATTTCCAGAAAGCCCATCTGGACCTGATGAAATTAATTATTTAAAACCAATACAAATTCGATATTATAATAATCGTATTTTTATTTCGTGTTCAGCAGGTAAATTTTATAACGGTATCACTACTGAAAATATTCCTGGTAAAATAATGGTTTTAAATGCAGATGATTTATCATTAATTACTCAGTATGAATTTGATTGGAGTTCTTCGCCATGGCATTTAACTATTGATGAAAATTCAAGTAAAATATTTGTAGCTTTATCAGGTGATATTGGAATTGCTGGAAGTGCTGGTATTGCTAGCTTATCTTTTAATTCCGATCAGTTATCTTTAAATTGGGAAAACACTGGAAATGAATTTTCTCTCTGCCATGGTATTTCAGTTTCAACAATATCAGAGAAAATTTATGTGACTTCTAGAGGAAATGGTAAATTACATTTAGTAGATGGAAATAGTGGTGAATTATCCCAATCCATAGTAATTAATTCATTGCAACAAGGAATGACTGGAGCCATGTTAGGTGGCATAGCTATTTACGGTTTGTAAATATTCTCATTTCATTAATACCATTTTTTGAATTTGGGAAATTCCATTTAAATTTATATTGATGAAATAAATCCCAGATGGATAATTATCTGCATTCCAAGTAAATTGATAGTTTCCAAAAGTTTGAAATTCATTTGTTAATACATTTAATTCTTTTCCATTAATATCAAAAACAGAAATTATAACCATTCCGCTATTATGAAGTGAATAGTTTATTTGGGTAATTGGATTAAAAGGATTTGGGAAATTTGGATAAATAATAAATTCATTCGGTATAATATTTTCTTGATTGTTCGATAAATATATAGAATTTATTGATCCTGGTGTTCCATTATTAACCGATGCACCCCAGCTTTCAGCGAGTGAATTATCAAAAGAAGGATGTAGTAATTCAAGCGTTGGACCTGTTCCATCTGGTGAAATTGGCCAAAGATTTTCATCATCATAATCTACAAAATCTATAAGTTCTCCGTCAGAATTAAATAAACGGATTGGCTCACCACCTCCACTCAACCCAAATCCAAATTCACCAATAAAGTTTGTTACATTAGGAAAAAACGATATAAATAGAGCCGAATTTTTACATAAAACTAAATATTCATTGGGATATATAGAAACATCAGATGGGATTAAAAAAATATGGTCATCTATTTCATCTTTAAATTCCCAGTTTTCTAAATTAATTATTTCATCGGTTGTATTATATAATTCTATCCAATCTTCAGTATTAAATTCATCTGCAGAATGATAATTAATTTCATTTATAATAACTGAATTTTCAGCAAGAAGAATTGAAATAAATATGTATAATAATATTTTTAATTTCATTTTTTCCTTCGTTTAAATAAGTTAAAAAGAATATTGGTAACTAAGGCCCCAAATATGTGACCCCTCAATTTCAGTATCTTTAAATTCACCATTAAAAGTATAAAAAAATTCTATTGATTGATTTGAATAAATATCAATTTCTACTCCAGTTGAAGTACGATATTTATCTTTAGTAAATCTCTCATCTTCAATAATTTGAAAAAGTTCGTATGATATAAAGGGGGTAATAAACGATTTTAATGGGTATTTAATTGTGAGTTTATTTCTAAAATTATCTTCAGGAGATTCATCCTTTTCATAATCTCGTTGTGTTTTTAATTTATAACTTAAATTAAAATTAAATAATTGATTATAAAATTTTGTACTAAATGAGATCCTTTTTTTTTCTTTATCGGTATAAATTATATATCGATATTGTCCTATAAATTTAATACTTGAAAATAATTTATAGGATAGTGAAAGGTCTGTAAATGTTTTATTAAAATCATCATAATTATTTTTATATCGAATTTCTTGGCTGAGATTTACTTCAATATTTTGTGAAATATTTTTACTTATTTCTAAACTCGTCCATTGTTGGTTTTCAATAATTTCAGAATGAATTATAGAACTTAAAAATAAACTGAAAAGTAAAATATTAATTGAATTTGATAAATTCCTCATTCTATTTTTTAAAATAGATCCTTATCCGTGCAGTATCTCTTAAAAAATTTATTTTCCGAATTTCAATTTGCTGAATATTTAATCCTGTTCGGGATTTTAAATCATTCATTAATAAATCAATATTTTCAGGTTTGATATTTTCAATTTTTTCATATTCAATCGTTTGGCGAAATAATAAATTTTGTTGCCAATATTTTTCTAATATAAAAGTTAATCCAATTAATGCAATATTTGTGAATATTAAGGATAAATATGACTCATTAGTATTACTAAGTGCATTTATCACACCTATAGTAATAACAATAAATAAATATGTCATTTCTTTTATTGGAATGGGGTCAGTTCGGTATCTCAAAATTGCAAATACTGCAAATAACCCAAATGCAAACCCGATATTAATAGTGATATTACTTAATATAAATGCAAAAAAGAATATGAGCGAATTGAACATAAAATATGTAAATACAAAATCATTATTTCGATGATCACGATGATAAATCAATTTTATAATTATAAATGCAATTGATAAATTAAAACCAAATCTAAAAATTAAATTTAATAATTCAGGTGTTAATTCCATTATGTTTTCCTTTTAGTTATGGTTTGTAATCTTATTTATTTGTAATAATTTTGGTTTAAATCTATTCTTTTTTATATCATTATTCACACTAATTATACCAATGCAATATTTACTAAATCGCATTTCACCAATTTTCATATCTCGTAGAAATTGAATAAATTTAGATTTCACATTATATTTATTTTGTTTAATTTCCGTGATAATAAGATTATCAAATTTTTTATGATTTTTTTTATTTTCAACAGAAAAATGCATATCAATGGTTAATCGTTCTGTAAAATTAATATCAACTAAAGTAATTCGATTAAATTGAATATTCAATTTAGGTATTAATGAATAAGGTGAAATTTTAATATTTTCTGTGATTAATTTAATTTCTTTTTCGCCTAAATTCTGTTTCCATTTATTAACAGGAATTCTTTTTTTTAATGTTCTATCGTTATTATTTTTTGTTTTGATTTCAAAGAAATTTTCACCTGTTGTGCCATAACTTCGGTAACGCACTTTATATCTATTTCGTTTTTCATTATGATGTTGATGATAGAATAGAAAATCTTCTGTATCAAAATAATGATTATCATAGGAAAAAGTATATGTGTCATCAATTTTTAAAATTTTATAAAAAGGAGAGAGCTTTTCTAAAAGAGGTGATAAATTTTTTTGATGAAAAATATACTTTGTATCATTTCGGTTTAATAATTGAACATTATTTAACTCTTTAAGTGTTGTTGATTCATATTGTAAAAAATTTAATTTCATGATATTAGGAAACTTAAAATAGTAGATAAATCATTTACTTATTTAAGTAACATTAATTTCTGGGTTTGGGTAAAATCTGTTGATATAAGTTTTACAAAATAGATTCCACTAGCAATATTATTTGCATCCCATTTTATATTATAAAATCCTGTATTATAAAATTGATGGGTTAAGGTAGATATTTCTTTACCAAGGATGTCAAATATTTTTATTGTTACAAATGCATCATCAGGAATTGAAAAATCAATATTTGTACTGCCATTAAATGGGTTTGGATAAACATTTTCTAACTTAAATGTTGTCGGTGTATTTATTTCTATAATTTCAACACTATTTGTAACAATTAATTGTTCAATTTTAAAGTCATCTGAAGATTTAAAAATTTCATTATTTTCTGGAACTACAATTACAAGTGTAGTTGAGTTACCATTTGTTAAATATTCAGCAACTATTGCATCCTTGGTTAATTGTATTTTAAAATCAATATCATGCGATAATGTCATTTGAACTGCACCAATAAAACCATTTCCAATAATATTAAATGATTCACCATTTTGATAGAAAGAGACTGATGTTGCATCTATTATTTTAGATGAATCTAATATGATATTTATCAATTGAATAATATCAACAACATTTACTTCTCCATCATTATTCATATCCGCAGGGTTTGAATATTCATTATTTATAATCATATTTACAATGATAACTACATCAATCACATCAATAAATCCATCTTGATTTATATCTCCAATTAATGATACAGAATTTATATTCCCGGGTGAGCCAATTCCAAGAGAACTTGACCAATTTTCTGCTAATGAGTTGTCAATATATGAATCAATGAGTTCAAGAGTTGGGCCATTACCATCTGCTTCTTCAGGCCAGGGAGAAGTATCATCATATTCAACTACATCAACTAAAGCTCCAGATTCATCAAATAGTCTTACTAGTTCTCCTGCTCCACTTAATCCAAACTCAAAATTCCCAATATAATTATTTACATTCGGAAATTGCACACTAAAAAGTGCAGTATCTTTACACAAAACTAAAAATTCATTTGAAGGTAAAATAGTATTTTCTGGGATAATAAATTGGTGAAAATTATTATCATCTTTAAATATCCAATTTCCAATATTAATGGTCTCATCTGACGAATTAAAAAGTTCAATCCAATCTTCGGAGTCAAATTCATTATTTGAATTATAATTAATTTCATTTATAACGATATCAACTATTTCATCAGAAGCAAAAATACCGATGATATTATCATCTTGATTTAATTGAAATGAAATATTTATTGAATTTGGGTCTGAAATATTATGGTTATTAACTAACCAATAATCAAAATTATGAATTTGAACTGCTTCAAATAACATATCTACTCCTCCATGATATGTTCCTGTCCATGGATAATCATCTTCGTCAATTAGAATTGAATTTATTTTAATTTGTCCTGAATTTGAGGGTGTAACATCTAATGTTAATTCATGAGGACCATTTAAATCATAACACGAATTTAACCCCTCAGGGAAATACTCAATTCTATCTCTGATGAAATCTTTTATTTTTTGAACATTCCCTTGCCATTGAGAGAAATTCCCACCCCATCTTTCTATATGTTGAGGCATATCAGTTGCAATTGAGTTTTCAATATTTTCCAATAGCCCAATCATTTCGTCTTCCTGGAATGCAGTATTTAATAAATCCATATATCGAGTAATGTAATATTGTTTAAATTCTGCATTTTCTAAAAGTTTATTTAGTAAATCTATATGTTCTTCGGGATCTAAATAAATACCTTCGGGGTAACAGGGTTCAGCATCGGGGTTTTCATTGGGGACATTTGTATAGTTTATATAATGATTAAATGTTGCATCTTCATCCCACAAAACATATCCCCATTTTTGATGACTTCCATCGGGGTTTAATCCTCTCCACCATGAAGTATTCCAATTTATCCAATCGGTACAAACAACAAATGAATTTATTAATATATAATCAACTAAACTTGTGACATCTATTTCATCGGCTACATGACGATAATTGGATTGAATTGATAAATCATGGCTTAAGGCATAACTATGAATTTCATTCCAATCGTTAAATGCTTGTTGTCCACCATATTGAGCCCAAGTACCTCCCCAATTCATTAAATATTGAACATTATATTTGTCTTGATTATAATAATAATTAGTATAATCAGCGTCACTCACTTTTTCTCTAATTGAATAAATACCCCAAAATTCACCATTTGCATATACAACACATCTTTCACCTTTTCTCATATCTACATTTAAATTATTTTTATTTGCAAGTTTTTGAATAAAAATATCTCTCATATGAGCACTTGAATCAATTCCAGGATAATTATCATCTCCTGAAGCTCGAATAATTATTCGTTGAAAATTTTCCCTATCAGATAGGCTTAGTAATTTTTCTCTAATTGCATCATGATACCCCATTTCATCTCTAGCGATATAATCAAAACTTCGCTGAGGAAATGCCCATGAATCTTGACCATGTTTATTATATTCTCCATATCCAAAATCTTGCCTAATACCATTAATATCGAAATATTCAATTGTACCATGTGGCTTTAAACCTTGATTTCCATTTAAAAGTGTAGTCAATTGACTTGCAGAGGTAGAAAGGATAGGTAAAGCATGGTTCTCATCAATAAAATAAGTATTGAAGGTGATGAAACTTGGGAGAATATCTATATCATTCGATATTACAATTGCTTTAAAAATTTGAGTCTGAGTTATTAATAATGTGCCATTATATAAAGTTGAGTTTAAAGTAGGCAAATCACCATTTGCTGTATAATAAATATTTGATAAAGGTTCATTTGTTGAAATATTTAATAATTGACTACCATTATAGAACCCTGCTTCTAAGCTCATTATTGGGGTTTCTGCATAATCGATATAGTTTAACCCAATGTTTGCACCATTTTTTGTGGGTGATGGAAAAATTTTCCAATTATTTGAGGCGTTCGGGCTTCTACCCATTGAATGGTCTAATTGTGTTCGTTTTAATTCGATATCATTTATTATTTCTCCATTTGGAGTTGCAAATACAACATGGTCAGGAGAGTTTTTAGTTTGTTTTAATTTAAAATTAGTGTGGAGATTCCCATCTGTATATTCATCCCTTCCTGAACACCAAAAAGTTATATATCGCGTGCCTGGAATAATAATTCCCTCAGGTATTATCCATTTAGTTGGGTTTGTTTCATCATCACTTAAAAAATAACCACTTAAGTCTAAATCGTTTATACTTGTATTGTAAAGTTCAATCCAATCTTCTTCTAATTGATAATTATCTGTAAATTCTGATAAATTTGAAGCGGAGTATTCATTTATTATAACTTGGCTAAAAATAGGTGAAATAAATATTATTTCTATTAAATAAACAAAATATTTTTTCATAAAATTAATTCTCATTATTTAATTAAGTGAAGATAAAAAACTTATTTATTAATATAAGTTTATGAATGACAAGCTATAAAATTTAGAAATTATTTTTGGAAATATCTATTAAAGTTACATCTTGAAAGATAGAATTATCTCATTGTTATGTTTATTGATTTAGAAAAAAAATAAAAGTATAAATATTGTTGAATAATAATTCTAAAGTATAAATAAATTTCAACCTATTTATTTAGAAAGATAAAATATATTGAACATGAAAAATGATAAAATAGCTGAATCACCTGTTGAGTATTTTGGAAAATGGGCTGAAATTGGTAAAGATAAAGGTATGGAAGAAGGACATGCTTCTTCAGTAAAATTTATGGTAAATAAATTACTTGAAAATAATAATTCAAAATTTACGATTATAGATGCTGGATGTGGAAATGGCTGGGTAACACGACTTTTAAGTTCTCTTGAAAATTGTGAATATTCAGCAGGAGTAGATGGAGCAAAGCAAATGATTGAAAAAGCAAATTTAAGTGACCCAGATGGAAATTATTTTTATGGTGATTTGACTGAGTGGTCACCCATGTATAAAGTAGATATTGTACATTCAATGGAAGTTTTCTATTATTTTGAGGATCCAATGTTTGTATTAAATAA
>CAZGWH010000007.1:10397-22912 GCA_964529325.1 uncultured bacterium
TACATTCAATGGAAGTTTTCTATTATTTTGAGGATCCAATGTTTGTATTAAATAATATCTATAAAAATTGGTTAAAAAAAAATGGAAAACTGATTTTCGGTATAGATCATTATTCTGAAAATAAAGTTACATTAAATTGGCCAACAGAATGTGGTGTTTATATGAATACTAAATCAATTATTGAGTGGGAAATGATACTTGAAAAAGTGGGGTTTAAAAATATTAAAAAATGGCAGGTCGGAGCAAAAAATGATTGGAATGGTACCTTAGTTTTTTATTGTGATAAATGAAATTTTTTTAAATATAATACATTGCAAAATAATGAAACCCACTTCCTCCTAAGACAAATAAATGCCATATATTATGTGCATATTTAATATGATCCATTCTAAAGAAAACAACCCCAAGGGTAAATGAAAGCCCTCCACAAACTAAAAATATAATTGCATAGAATGGTAAAAGCGTAATTAATGGTTTTAATTGGAATAAAGCGAGCCATCCCATTAATAAGCATATCCATACAGTATAGTGTTTTGCAAAATGAAACCAAGTCAACTCAAAAATTACACCCGAAATTGCTATTATCCATATTAATACTAATAAATATAAACCCAGACCATCTCTTAATGTAATTAATAAAAATGGAGTATATGATCCGGCAATAAAAATAAAAATCCCTGCATGGTCTAATTTATTTAAAAACTTTTTTAGTGAGGAAGATTGAACACCATGATAAATTGAAGAAAGAAAAAATAATAAAATTAAAGTAAATCCATAAATCGAAAATGCAATAACTCGATTTGAATCTCCTCTATCAAATGTATAATAAATTAGATAAATAATTGCTGGAATTGCTAATATCGCTCCTAACCCGTGAGTTAATGAATTATAAAATTCCTCTATTTTTGATTGTAATCTAATTGAGTGTTTCATTCTAGACTTAATCTATTAAATTATTTTTACTAATTGATTAATCTTTATCACATTTTTATTATTTAATTTCTTTATCCTTATTCATTTAATAAAATCCCCATTTTATTATTAATTTGTTCATTATATATTTTTTCAAAATCAATAATATCGACCGCTTTTGGTGTAATTTTAACAAAATTATATTTTTCAATTTTCCAGTTATTTAATATTTTTGTAGCAACAATGGATGCTGTATGGAATTTATGTCCACGAATTAATTTCCATACTAAATTATAATCGGTCTCTTCTAATTTAGAATCTCTAACATAATCTTGATTTAAATTATTTAAATTACTTGTTGATTTTAGATATATATATGCAATACCACCTGTCATACCCGCTCCAAAATTACTTCCAATTTTACCTAGAATTATGACTGTACCTCTTGTCATGTATTCACATCCATGAGCACCTAATCCTTCTACAACTGCAGCTGCACCACTATTTCTAACAGCAAATCGTTCACCAACTCTACCAGCAACAAGTAACCGACCTCCAGTTGCTCCGTATAATGCAACATTTCCTATCAATGTGTGAAACCCAAGTTTTTTACGAATTATTTTAGGAGATCTTACTGTAATTAAACCACCACTCATTCCTTTACCAACATAATCATTAGCTACACCTTTTAATCTTAATTCAAGATTATTTATCAAAAATGCACCAAAACTTTGACCTGCCGCCCCAGTCATTCTACACTGAATATTACCTTTAAATCCTTGTTGACCATATAAAAATGTGATTTCACCTGAAAGCCTACTACCAATTGACCTATTTGTATTATTTATTTTTCTATGAATTACGGCATGACCTTGAGTCATTACAATATGCCTTGTTTCTTCAAAAATACCATCATCAATAGATGGCTTTGTATATAAGTTTTCAACTCTTATTTTATTTATAGATTTTAGAGCTAAATTTTTACCCTCATCTCCAGGAATTAATATTGATAAATCTAAGTTTTCCTCAATTAAATAGTTTCTAAATTTTCGATTCGTTTTTAATAAATCAGATCTCCCGATTATAGATGGAAGTTGAGAAATACCAAGTTTAGTTAGGTGAACTCTAACTTCTTCTGAAATTGCAATTAAAAAATTACTTACATTTTCGGGTGTTCCTTTAAATTTTTTACGAAGTTTTATATCCTGAGTTGCAATTCCAACAGGGCAAGTATTTTTATGACATTTCCTTGCCATTACACATCCAATTGAAATTAATGCCGAGGTACCAAAGTCATATTCTTCTGCACCGAGTAATGCTCCTATAACTATATCTTTTCCATTTTTTAATCCACCATCTACACGAAGTGTGACTTGTGTCCTTAAATTATTTGAAATTAGCGTTTGGTGAACTTCAGCAAGTCCTAATTCCCATGGTAATCCTGTATGTTTCATTGAACCTAAAGGTGTTGCCCCTGTTCCGCCATCTCCACTTGAGACTAAAATTATATCAGCTCCTGCTTTTACAACTCCACATGCAATTAAGCCAATTCCTGGTTGTGATACTAATTTTACAGATATTTTTGCTCTTCTATTTACTTGTTTTAAATCATAAATTAATTGAGCAATATCTTCAATACTATAAATATCATGGTGAGGAGGAGGAGATATTAATGGTACACCTGGAGTGGTCATTCGCACATTAGCAATATCTAATGTTACTTTATGCCCTGGTAATTGACCACCTTCTCCAGGTTTAGCACCTTGAGCCATTTTAATTTGAATTTCTCTCGCAGAAACTAAAAATTCAGTTGATATTCCAAATCGACCACTTGCAATTTGTTTTATATGAGAACCTTCAATTGATGTTGGTGAAGTTAAACTATATCTATCGGATTGTTCTCCACCTTCACCTGTATTCCCATGGGCACCTACCAATTGTGCACCCTTCGTTAATGTTCGGTGTGCCTCTTCTGATAATGCACCAAATGACATCGCTCCAATATTAAATCGTTGAATTATTTTGCTATTTTCATCTATTTGGTCAATTAATAATGGTTTTTTTACAATTTTATAATCTAATAAATCTCTTAAAAATATTATATTTTTCTCATTTGCATTTTTATTAATTGTATTTTTCTTGGCTAAATTTTGAATATGAGTAAATTCTGTTGGTGAATAACCATGCTTTTCACCAGACTTTCTATATTTAAATCGACCACTTATTGGCAATTTATTTTGCGGTGAGTTTAAATTATCAATTCTATCTAAAATTTCTGATTTTAACCTTTTTAAATTAAGATTTCCAATATCACAAATTATATTAGGAAAATACTTTTTTCGAAATTTAGGACCAAGCCCAAGACCATGATAAAGCATACTTCCATGGTAACTGCTAAAAGTAGAAATACCAATTTTAGCCATGATTTTCAACAATCCTTTTTCCAATCCTTTTTTATAATTCCCTAATGCTTCAATCCAATGTTCGCCTTTAAAATGTTCTCTAATTAATTCATAAGCCATATATGGATATACAGCACTTGCACCAAACCCAGTTAAACAGGCAATATGATGATCTTCAATTACATCTCCTGTCAAACAAATAATAGATGTATTTGATCTGATTTGTTTTTCTATTAAATAATTATGCACAGCAGAAGTCACTAATAACATTGGAATTGGAAGATTTTTTTGATTTAATCTTTCGTCTGAAAGTGCTAAAATTCGACAACCATTATTAACAGCGATTTCACTTTCTATTAAAATTCTTTTTAATGCTGTTTGTATTGATTCATTAATTTGAAAATGAGTTTTAATAATTGAAATTGGAAAATTAATCCGATTATCTAATAAAATTTTGATATCATTTACCGATAATATGGGGCTTTCAATTCTGATTGTACCATGGAAATTGGGAGTATTTGCTAATAAATTATCTTCAGTCCCCAAATATTTAAATAAACTCATAACATCTCTTTCCCTAATGGGATCAATTGGTGGATTTGTTACTTGAGCAAAAGCTTGTTTGAAATAATCATATAGTTTCCTTGATTTTCTTGATAATAATGCAGGGGGAGTATCATCACCCATTGAACCTATTGGCTCTCTTCCGCTTCTTGCCATAGGTAGTAAAAAATAATCTAAATCTTCTTGTTCTACTCCAAATAAAATTCGGTTAATTTTATCAAATCCTTCAATCGGTAATTTAAATTTTCCAAATTCGACTTTATCTGATTTTCGTTTAATTCTAATTAATTCTTCTTTTATAATTTTTGAATATGGTTCAGATTGAGATACAATTTGCTTAATTTTTTTATTTTCAATTATTCCTGTTCCATCTAAATTTAATGCAAATATCTCACCTGACGACATATGATGATGTAGTACAATATCTTTTGCATCTAATTCGGCTACTCCAGCTTCTGATGCCATAACAATTAATCCATCATTTGTAATAGAATACCTTAAGGGTCGCAAACCATTTCTGTCAAGTTTTGAAACAACTTTATCTCCATCCGTAAAAACGAGTGCAGAGGGACCATCCCACGGTTCAATAAAGTTTTCATTATAAATATAAAAATCTCGTAAATCTTTAGACATTGTTTTAATTTTATGGTATGGTTCAGGAATTAACATCATAATACTTTTTAATATCCCGCGCCCTGAAAGAGTAAGAAATTCTAAGATATTATCTAAACTATAAGAGTCACTCCCCTTTTCCCCAAGAATAGGCAATATTTTTTTTATATTATTTCCCCATTTTTTGGATTTAATAGTGAGTTCTCTT
The DNA here is from genome assembly GCA_964529325.1 of uncultured bacterium. Lineage (GTDB taxonomy): Bacteria > Fidelibacterota > Marinisomatia > SCGC-AAA003-L08. The sequence goes on from CAZGWH010000007.1 coordinate 15,096, forward strand.
GTTTTCATCCATAATCTATTACCTCTGATTGTATTTATTTCACCATTATGGGCTAACATTCTAAATGGCTGAGTCATTGACCATGTCGATACTGTATTTGTTGAAAATCGTTCATGGAATATAGAGACTTTGCATTTATAATCAGGGTGAGATAAATCAGGGTAAAATTGTTTTAATTGCCCTGCTGATAGTAATCCCTTGTAAACAATTGTTTTTGAAGAAAGTGAGCAGATGAATGATTTTTTATTAAATTTATTTAATTCATTTTCAATTGTTTTTCGTAATATATATAATTGTTCTTCAAATGAATTCTTCGTTGAATTTTTACCTCGAATAAAAAATTGCATAATTATTGGACAACTTTTAAATGCAATTTCACCAATTATTTTTTTATTAATTGGGACTTTTCTGTAGCCATCATATTGTAAATTTAATTGGGAAGATTGCTCTTTAATGATATTTTCTAATAATGAAAATTCGCTTGGTGAAGTAAACACCATCGCAATTCCTTGCAGTTCATTCTTATTTAATTTTTTTCCAGTACTTTCTTTAAAAATATTCTTAAAAAATAATAATGGTATATCTGTTAAAATCCCAGTTCCATCACCTGTATGATTATCTGCAAGTGTTGCACCACGATGCACCATTAATTCTAATGCTTTAAAAGATAGTTCAATAACTCTTTTTGATGGTTTTCCTGTTGATTCTGCAATAAAGCCAACTCCACATGCATCATGAAATCCTGGCCTAACTAAATTTTGTTTTTTCATATTTTTCGTTTCTTTCCTATGTTTATATTATGATTATTTAGTGCAAGCATAAAAGCCTGAATGTATTTTCAGGCTTTTAATATTAAAATATATAATTGTGAATTTGTCTAGCCGATTGCGTCCTTATTTCGTTCTCCTGTACGAATTCGTACACATTCTTCAATGGGTAAAATAAATATTTTACCTCTCCCTTTTTCACCATCTTTTTTTGCAACATTTGAAATTGCTTCAATGCATGGTTCAACAAATTCATCATTAACAGCAATTTCTAGCCTAATCTTGTTTAGAAGTTTTATTTCATGCGAAACTCCCCGATATATTTCTTGGAGTGGAAATTCGATTCCTTGTCCTTTTGCATTTGTAATTGTAAATTTATAAATTTTCCGTTTTAATAATTCTTCCTTAATTTCTGGTAGTTCTTCAGGTTGAATTATTGCGATAATTAATTTCATTTTTTTCTCCTATTCTACTGTAAATATTTGGAATCCAGCATAAGACTCCATATCATGTTCGCCAATATCTAATCCTATAATTTCCTCTTCTTCAGATACTCTTAGTCCAATGGTAAATTTAATTATTGAAAATAATATTAATGCTGAAAGCAAACAAAATACACCATAGGAAGCAACACCTAATAATTGAGTTGTTAATGAAAAGTCTGATGAGAAAATTCCAACTGCTAATGTACCCCAAATCCCACATGCTAAATGAACAGAAATTGCTCCAACAGGGTCATCAATTTTTAATTTATCTAATTGAATTACAGTTAACACTACAATTATACCCGCTATAAATCCAATAATAACAGAATAAAATGGCAAAATAATATCTGCTCCTGCTGTAATACCGACTAACCCTGCAAGCGACCCATTTAAAATCATTGATAAATCAGGTTTTTTTGAAATAATCCAAGAAGTTATCATCGCTCCAATTACGCCTGATGCACCTGCTAAAGTAGTGGTAACAAATACAAATGATACTCCTTCTGGATCAGCAGATAAAACAGAACCACCATTAAATCCATACCACCCAAACCAAAGTAAAAATACACCTATTGTAGCCAATGGCATATTATGACCAAGTATTGGCTTTATATTTCCATTTTTTGAATATTTCCCTAATCGTGGACCAACCATTATTGCTCCAACTAATGCTGCCCAACCACCAACACTATGTACTAAAGTTGAGCCAGCAAAATCGTGAAAATCCTTTGCAGCTAACCAGCCTGCACCCCATGTCCAAGAACCAACAATTGGGTAAACAATTGCAACATAAAAAGTTGAAAATATTAAAAAGCTACTCAACTTAATTCGTTCAGCAACTGCTCCAGAAACTATTGTTGCAGCAGTAGCAGCAAACATTGCCTGAAATATAAAATCTGTATAATAGGTGTAAGCTCCATTTGCATAATTTATTAATCCATCTATTCCTGAAGGAGCATCTATACCAAATCCAGCAAATCCAAATATTCCATTAAAAGAGCCGGGATACATTAAATTAAATCCACATATTGCATAGGTTAAAATTCCAATGGCTACGATACTCACATTTTTAAATAGTATATTTACTGTGTTTTTTGCTCGAGTTAATCCTGATTCTAAAGTTGCAAATCCTAAATGCATTATAAATACAAGAAATGCAGAAATTAGCATCCAGGTATTATTTATTGTAAACATTTCTTTTGAAATAGTTGAAGTATCAGTTGCAAAAACTAAAGATGTTAAAAAGAAAATTATTATTAATTTCATTTAATTTTTCCTTATTTTAAAGTGTAATTCCAAATACAAGAAAAGATGTTTCTTGATCTGGGTTAACGATGTAAGAAGCTGAGAAATTATCCCTACTTGCTGATATTCCAATACTTACTGGTTTAAATATACCTTTAAGAGAATAAAATCCATTACCAAACCCAATGGATAAAGCACCGTAAGATAATTCTAAATAAGACGATTTGTCAGTATCACCACTTATATTTGTTGCTGTTAGAACTGAAACTGGTCCAATATCTGTAATTGCACTTAATTCAAATATATGTGTTGATGTATCACCTGATAAATTGAACAATCCATCTCCTGTATAGAGAGAATCAAGCGATGAGTAAATTGGAAAGAAGTAGTCTGTGATAGTTAATGAGATAGGTCCAAATCTGGTTGAAGCATAAAGGTCACATTCATTTCCACCTTCAGCACCATTTAAAGCCCATGAGCCCCATGCTCCAAAAGTAACTTGTCCAATGGTCGTTTCTATACTTGGTTGAATAGTTGTTGCGTTTCCATAATCAGTTCCACGCCATACATACCTATTATATATGTCGGCTGATAAATTATATTCTCTCGCATTTAAAAATGCTAAAGGAATATATAAAAATAATATTACATTTTTTAAGTTCATTGAATTAAATCCTTTAATTAATTAGTTAGCTGAATTGCATAACAATATAATATAAGGTATAAATATAGATATAAAACAAATAGTAATTAAATTATACATATATTCAGTAAGTTATTAAGATATATGGAATTTTCCTTAATTAAATATTGAATTAGATGTACGGTTTCCATTTTATATGATTTTATTAATGATAGATTAAATCACAATAAAAAATCTTTTTAAATTATACCTATGAAAAATAACTGGACAATAAATCAAATTAATGAATTAAATGGAAAAACAGTAATTGTCACTGGTGCAAATAGTGGAATTGGTTTTGAATCGGCAAAAATTTTAGCATCAAAAGGTGCTAAAGTATATTTTGCATGTCGAAATGAATTCTGGGGTAATTATGCCAAAAACAAAGTAAAATTAGAATTTCAACAATCCGATGTACATTATTTAAAACTAGATTTAGCCGATTTATCTTCAATTTATAATTTTGTCAATAATTTTAAATCTGAAAATAGTCAATTAGATATATTATTAAATAATGCTGGAATTATGATGTGTCCTAAAATGCAAACAAAAGATGGGTTTGAAATGCAAATTGGTACAAATCATTTTGGGCATTTTGCACTCACTATTTTATTAATGGATTTAATTTCAAAAACTCCAAAGTCTCGAGTTGTTACTGTTAGTAGTTTATACCATAGGCCTGGAAAAATAAATTTTGATGATATAAATTCTGAGAAAAAATATCACCCCGTGAAAGCTTATCAACAAAGTAAGCTAGCTAATTTATTATTTACTTTCGAATTAGATTTAAAATTAAAAGAGAATAATATTGATGCAATTTCAGTCGCTTCTCATCCGGGGTGGACTTCAACAAATTTACAAAAATATAAATTTAGTTTTAAAATGTTAAATCCCTTTTTTGCCCAAAAACCAGAAATGGGAGCATTGCCTACACTATTTGCTGCAACTGATAGTCGTGTAAAAGGAGGTGACTTTATTGGACCAAAAATACTTGAAATATGGGGAAGTCCTAAAAAAGTAGATTCTTCTAAAAAATCAAAAGATAAGTTATTAGCAAAAAAACTATGGGAATTATCTGAATCGTTAACTAAAATTAAATTTTAGTTAAAAAAAAGGGCTATTAAGATAGCCCTTTTATATATTCATTTTAAAATTAAGATTAAAAGTTAACCTTTAATCCTAAATTGAAGTATCTTGGTGTTCCTAAAAATACTTCAGCATTATCAGCATCATGAGATGTTCCACCATAACTATTATATTGACTATTATCAACAGCATCTTGAACATAGGTTGCATCTAATAAATTAAATACATGTGCAAATAATTGAAAATTATGTCCAGCAACTTCCATTGGCAAATCATAATTGATATGTAAATCAATCTTACTATAAGAAGGGGCCATCCAAACTTGCTCTCTATCCACTTCATCCCCATCAATTTCTCTACTATCCGGACTCCAATCAGCATAATTATTATCATAATAATTTAATAATCCTTGAATACTAAGTCCAGCCATTGGTGTTAATGTTGCTCCAACAGCAAATGATGATTGTGGCATGTCACCAACATAAAGCCCTTCAAGTGCATAAGAATATGAAGTTGAAATTTGACCGATTACATTACCGAGTGTATCATATTCAGCTTCTTGATAATCTCCATTTGCATCATCTACAAATTTCCAATTACCTATACTCATAGAAGCATCAACTCTTAACATATCCATTACTTGGCTTGATGCTTCCAATTCAAAACCTTTATGGGTTTGATTAACACCAGTTAAGAAAATTACATCTGTATCTCCACTTGAGCCCTGGCCAGTTGTAACCGATTTCGTCAAATTTCTATCTTTCCAATTGGTATTATAAACATTTGCTTTCACAGCAAATAATTCAGAATTATAATTTACACCCAATTCAACGCTTTCAAATTTTTCATTACTAGGATCTTCAGCTATTGTTCCATCCTCGTAAATAACATTATCTAAAATAGGTGGTTTTTCAACTAATCCTAAATTTGCAAATGCACTGATATTATTATTTAATTCATACATAGCTCCACCTTTAAATTGCATCGTGGAAATTGAATTTGATTTAATAACTTCATTATCTACTGTGAAATGATCTTGATATGAATAGGCAATTGATGAAAAACCAGCCATACCATAAGCTGACAATGGCCCATCTTCATAAGATCCTTGGCCAAAGACACCAAACCAATCTACTGTTGTCGAATTATGATATGCAATAATATCACCTAAACCAACTTCCTTGCCATCCGCATAGTTATCATCTGCATAGTCAATATAGTAGTCACCACCCATTAAATCACGCACTTCTCGTGCATGTTCAATTCCTGCTGTTCTCCAATCGATTCCAAATTGTAATTTTAAATTTTCACTAAAATCATAATTTAATTTTGAAATTAATCCAACAGTATTTTGCCTATTAATACTATTTCTTAAAATTCCAACTGATTCACCAGCATCTCGTGTAATTAATTCTTTATCAACATAAACAGAATCTTCATCACCTGAATTATATGCAATTAAAGTGTTCCAATCTCTTGTCCATGGAGAACGACCATAATAAAATTTATAATCATCATCTCCTAAATTACCATCCGCATCTAAAGTAGGAATTTTACCATAAGTACCGGTACCACCACCAGAACCACCTGACCAATATAAAATAGAAGATAACCTCATTTGATCATTAATTGTTAAATAATGGTTTAAGTTTACTAGTGGTTTATGAAAGAAATTTTCTCTTTCATTAATAAAATTAGGATCATGTCTATCAGTTGTTCGATCACCATACATATACCAATATTGTTGGCCAGTATAACTTGGGTCAACTGGTGACCAGTTTTGATTAAAGAATCTACCACCTTTAGTATCATCAAACTTTGCTGATTCACCAGAATCATATGTATCTCCATCTCCATTTAAATCTACTCCATCAGGGTTTTCTGATACTAATGCATTTGTATCATACCCATCTATTGACTTTGCAAATTCTTCATCATACGCACCAATATTCTGCTTATATAAATTTTGACCATGTCTTTGCGGAGCACCAATTGCATATAATTCGAATCGGTTATTTGCATCCATTGCATAGCTTGCACCAAAATAATATGCCCATGCATCTGTCCAGGTTTTATCAATTAATCCTTCACCTGTTTTTCTTACGATAGTAGTGCTAAATGCATATTTATCTGCAATTAAACCTGTATTATAATTAAAGGAAGTTTTAAGGAATGAACCCGCACCTGCTTCTTGTTTAAATGAGCCACCTTTTGATAGAGCTGTTGGGTCAGTGATAATATTCATTGTTCCACCAATTGACGGAGTCGCTAAGTTTACAGCACTTAATCCGCGTTGCATTTGAATTGAAGAAGTTGCATCACCTACACCATCCCAGTTTGACCAATATACCCATCCGTTTTCCATATCATTCTGTGGAACACCGTTTATCATTACCGCAACATTTCGTTGATTAAATCCACGAACATTTATTCGTGCATCACCTGCACCACCACCTTGTTGAGTAGCATAAACACTTGGAGTAGTATTTAATACTAATGGAATATCTTGAGAACCCAGTCTAACTTCCATTTCTTTTTTAGAAACATTTGTGTATGCAACAGGTGTATTTTCTGCGGCTCGAGAAGCTAAAACTTCAATCCCACTTAACTCTAATGATGTTTCTTTTAATGAAAAATTAACAGATGTATTTCCTGATACATTTACAGAAACCGTTTTTTTCTCATATCCAATCATTGAAATAACTACATTATAACTTCCGTCTTTTACAGAAATACTAAAGTTACCATCTGTACCAGTCGCACTACCAATTGAGGTTCCTTCAATCATTATATTTGCTCCAACAAGTGCTTGACCATTACTTGTAGTTGCTTTACCATTGATTACACCTGCATTAATAATTGAAACACTCATTAATAACGCAAATATAAGATAATTGATTTTCTTCAAATCATTTTCCTTTTTATTATTTTGCAAAGAATATAGGTTAGTTTTATTTTAACAAAAATATGTCGAACAAGTTATTAAATTTTTGTTAAAACCACAGTGTTAAAATTAATAAGGATATCAAATTTCATCCAATTAAATTAATAAATATGAGAACTACTTATCATCTGCTATTTTCCAAAAATAATGTGAGGCAATTGAACGATATGGACGCCATTTATCAGCTTCTATTAACATAAATTTGTGAGTATATAATTTTTTTGAATTATAAAAGATTGAAAATCCCTTTTGCACTCCTAAATCAAGTGAAGGGAAAACATCAAGTCGATGAAGAGTGAACATTAAAAACATATCAATTGTCCAAGGACCAACACCTCTAATACCAATTAATTTATTGAATATTTCTTCATTCTTCATTTTAGAAAAATCATTTAAATTATACGAATTTATATTGAAAAACTCGGCTATCGATTTAATATATTCTGCTTTACGATTTGATAATCCAACATTTATTAATTTTTGATGTTCTGTCTCCATTAATTCGGTAGTTGTAGGATGATTTTTTTTATATAACTTAAGAAATCGATTATAGATTGTAGATGCTGCTTTTCCGCTTAATTGTTGATAAATAATTGCCTTTACTAATT